>CP126122.1:3651260-3973067 GCA_030123565.1 Nitrospira sp.
CCATACCACCTTCATCGCCAGGAAACGTTCGTAGAAGGCGCGCGACCGCGCCAGATCCGTCACGCGCAGGGCCAGATGTCGCAAGCCTCGATGGGTCGACACACCGGTCACTCCTTGGCCGTATAGTAGGTGGGGGCCCGTCACCCCGTCAATCCTCATTCTGCCAGGCTTGTTCGGAGCCGTTCGGCGGGACGCCCGAAGTAGCCATGTCTCTGCCGTCCACCCCTGTGGTACCATCCCCCATCACCTTCCTCGAACCAAAGGAGTTTGGAGTTATGTTGGTACGATCCGTCTTGGCAGTAGTGTTGGCCCTCATCGGAGTGCACGGTGTGGGTTCGGAAGTCTTCGCAACAGAGCGGGCCGCCCTTCCCAAAGAAATCACGGGGAAGGACGGCGCCCCACTGGTGCTGATCCCGGCCGGTCCCTATCCTATGGGAGTCCCGCAGGGAGATCGCGACGGCGGCCGCGACGAGTATCCCCGCCACGTCATCGACATCGACGATTTTTATATCGACAAGTACGAAGTCACCAACGGCCGTTACCTGGAATTCGTGAAGGCGACGAACCATCGCGTCCCGCAAAACCCCAAGAACCCGACCCGCAATCTCTGGGAAGGAGTCGGCATTCCGGAATCCCTCGCCGACCGCCCGGTGGTCAACGTCGATTGGGCCGATGCCGACGCCTACTGCAAGTGGGCCGGCAGGCGGTTGCCGCGAGAGGCCGAGTGGGAGAAGGCCGCCAAGGGAAACAACGACTGGCGCTTCCCCTGGGGGAACGTGGAACCTACGGACAAACACCTCAACTTCAACCAGAAATGGATCGGCGAGAAGACCCTCATGCCGGTGGGCAGCTACGAAAAGGGAAAGAGTCCCTACGGCGCCTACGACATGGCGGGGAACGTCTGGGAATGGGTCAACGATTGGTACGACGCGAAATACTACGAGAAGAGCCCCGGCAAGAATCCTCCCGGACCGGAGAGCGGTACCAAGCGAGTGATCCGAGGGGCCGGCTGGCAGAACGAAACCCCCACGGTGCGTATCTTTACCCGCGTGGACAGCGATCCGACCATTCGCAATGAATCGACGGGATTCAGGTGTGCGGCGGATGCACCGAAGTAACAAGTCAAAAGTATAAAGGCAAAAGTGAGTGCGAACAAATCTCTTGAGCGGCAAGCGACGAACGGGCCTAGAGACATTCAGCAACGAACGTTTACTTTGAGGCCATGATGGCAGAGCCCGCAGGTTACGCCGGCCTCACGGTGGCAGCCTTTGAAAGCCGCATGGCCGCCGAGATGACGCGCCTGATCGAACGGTATGGCGGCAGGCCGCTCGTGGCGCCGGCCCTGCGCGAAATCCCGCTCGAAGACAATTCAGCCGCCCTTCGGTTCGGTGAGCGATTGCTGGCGGAAGGCATCGACGTGCTCGTCCTGCTCACCGGCGTCGGCACCACCACGCTCTTTAAGATCCTGCACAGCCGCCATTCACAAGAAGCTATCACGAGCGCGCTCACACACACGACGCTGGTCGCGCGGGGCCCCAAGCCGGTCGCGGCACTCAAAGCACTGGGGCTTCAGCCGACCTTGACGGTGCCCGAACCCAACACCTGGGTCGATGTCGTCTCGACTCTGGATCAGTACCGTCCCGTGAAAGGCCTGCGGGTGGCGGTGCAGGAATACGGCCTGTCGAACCCTGGCTTGCTGGAGGCCTTGCAGCAGCGTGGGGCCGATGTCTTTCCGGTGCCGGTCTACCGGTGGGCGCTCCCGCAAGATACGGCCCCATTGAAACGAGTCCTCAATGAGATCCTGGCAGGGCAGGTTCAGGTGCTGCTGATCACCAACGCGGCCCAGATCGATCATGTGGTGGAGATATTGGAACAGGACGGTCGAACGACGCAGTTCAAAGAAGCCTGCAACAAGTTGGTGGTCGCCTCGATCGGCCCCACCGCCAGTGAACGGCTCCGCCTCCACGGCCTACCGGTCGATTTCAAACCTTCGCACGGCAAGATGGGGATTCTCGTGAAAGAATGTAGCGAACAGGTTCACGCCATTTTGCTGAACAAGAGAGGACCACAGACCTAAGGTCCTGCACTGGCAGGCGGCTCCGACTTCCTCTTCTCACCTTCCGTCGGAAATTGCTTCCGGCCGACCCTCTCGATCCATGAAATGTGATCCCGCCACCTCTCCTGTAATTCTTCTGGAATATCAAACACCCCATTCGGAGAGATCAAATAGACAAACCGGTGATTAATCCCCCCTGCATTTAACCTGATGATCACATCCTGGTCTCTGGGATACGTCATCAGCACGTCTCCGGTTGCTAACCTATAGGTCACCCCTCTCACTTGTTTAATAACTCGTTTGCCGGCCCCTTCTCCCGCAGCACTTGGATTCACGGATCCAAAGAGGCCGATCGAGTCAGGACTAATCTGGCTCGCCCCATATTGACCATAGATCTCACCCCTCGCGGGAACTTCAGTGGTACGTTCGGTCCCATCCTCAAACACTGTCGTGATCACGATCGGGACTGGATGTCCGTTGCGAACAATAGTGGGATAAACTCTGTCGCACCCCACCACGAGAGAGCCAGGAACTAAGACGCCAAACAATATTGTTGCGAACCGGCGGCTCATGAAACCTAGAAAGGAAGTACCTGTCTTGGCCATCCCATCCTCACACCACCCGTGGTGACTCGCAACCGGGAGAAACACACTCGCAAGACAGCCGGTCAGGAAGCGGACTGATAAATGGCGGGACGGTATCGGGGTTGGGGGGTTGGCTTACGCTCACTCTTGGCCGCTTGCAACCAGAGGCGCTTGGCAAGCTGAACCTGTTTCAAGGCTGCCACCGGAGTTTTTCCATAGGCCGAACAAGCTTCCAGATCAGGGTTATCCGCGATATACCCACTGTCGGCTTCGCTATAGAAGATGTTGATATGATGATCCTTCTTCATCTGCCCTCATCTTCCCTGAGCGCAGCCACCGAGGGCTTAGCAAGTAATTTACGCTTGTTCACTGGTTCCGCTCAACGGCTCCTCGGCTCTTTGGTATCTCATACCGTTACTTGGCTTCGGTCGATTGCACTCCCGCCCCTTCCTTCACATCCCGCGCACAGCGGAAGCCGAGCCAATTCATTTTCGTGTTGGGATCAGTTCCGTTGCGTTGGGCAGACCGCACGGAAGGCGTGCTGTCGATCCAGCCGCCGCCGCGAAAGGCTTTCTGCGTCCCGGTTTCCGGTCCCTTGGGGTTCCGGTCTGGCGCTGTTTTGTAGTACTTCGGGTCGTACCAATCGGCTGTCCATTCAGCCACATTGCCCGACATCTGATAGAGGCCGTAGGGACTCACGGAGTTTTCGTACTTGTCCACTGAGACGATCGGCGGATAGAGCAGCAGCCGTTCCGGACGATCGCGCACCGGGCCGGACAGGCCGGTCCGGCCAAAGTTGGCGCGCGAGAGACCCGCCATCTGGTTGCCCCAGGGATAGATGCGACCATCCTCACCCCTTGCGGCCTTTTCCCATTCCGCTGAAGTCGGTAATCGTTTGCCCGCCCATTTGCAATAGGCCTCCGCATCGAACCACGAGACATGCATGACCGGATGACTGACCATTGTCTCCTGGAAATTGCCTCCGTCGTATTGCCAATCGATCAAGGGATCGCGATTCGTGGCCAAGACGAACTTCAGAAATTGCACGGTCGTGACTTCGAATTTGTCGATCTCATAGGCATCGAGATACACCTTCCGTTGCGGGAACTCGGCCCCATAGGAGTTCTTGTCCACCTTCTTGTCGCTCCCCATCAAGAACGTGCCGGCCGGGATACGGATCATCTCGTCATGGGCGGGTAACTTGATCCGTTCGGCTGCCAGTTTTTTGCCCTCCGGCGTCCATTCCCTGGTCACATCAGCCACGTCCAGCGCTGACACAGCACCGCTCAGTCCCAATACACTCACTACCATGACCCATGCAGTCATCCCTGCCTTTTGCACAATGACCACCCTCCTGTATAGGTTCGGACATCACATCGGCTGCCGACTCGGTTCCGGCGCAGCCGGCGGCTGATCAAACTCTTCCAACGGTTCGAAGTTGAGGGGCAACTGAAACAGATAGTCGATCACGGGCCGCAACTTGACGTGCTGATACTCGACGATCCAACTTCCGTCTTTCTTGGCCAGCTTCATCGGGAAATGGATGTCCGTAGCCAGCCACTGGTAATAAAATTCCGTCCGCTCACCCTGCTTGACCGTCACTTCGTAGAGGGTCGTCGGATGCCCCTCGCGCGTTTCCGTTCCGATCTCTTCGCGCGAAACTTCTCCTTCCAACCGCTCCGACACCTTCAGGTCTTGCTCGGCGCTGTAGGGCACGGTTTTGAAATGTTTCATCCGCGACAACAACAGCCACACCAGCTGCTTGTCCTTGCGCACGATGCTGACATTGACCGGGCTCATCGTGTGGTGTTCGATCCGCCACATGTTGTCCCGGTAATAGATGTTGGCCTTCTGGGTGCGTCCGTTGATCTTGGTCACCTGATCGGCGGTAAACTCCAAGGCCCCCGCCTCGATCGCGCCGAAGCTCCAGAGAACCGCCGCCAGTCCGAATAGTCTGCAGATCCACATCTTGTCTATCCTACCGGGATGAGGATCGAATTTTCCAGCGCTCTTGATGGACATGGGTGCCTTCTCCCCTTCTTCCTTTCCCCTCGAGTTCGCCCGATCCCCGGTATCATCCCGCGAACCGTCCCACCTGGGTGCCTCCGTCCGGCCCGGCTCCGAAACCGACGTGGACCGGCCTGGGCGCGAACGGACCGTCCGGAGCCGGCCTCCCTGCAACGCAACCAGCTGCTGTTATGCCAAGATCGGCGTCACGAGAAGGGGGCGGCCTGCATCCCCTGTTCAGGGATACCCCGCCACGTGCGCCGCTTTCGCCGCGTTTACCCGGTGAGGGCATCGGGCAGACGCACAGAACGGAAAGGAGAGATTCCTGCTTACGATTTCGCCTTGATGCACTCGATGTCCAGCTTGATGAACACCTCGTCCCCGACGACGAGCCCGCCGCTGTCGAGCGCTTTGTTCCACACCATGCCGAAGTCCTTCCGGTTCACCTTGCCCTCGGCCGTAAAGCCCGCGCGGATATTGCCCCAGGGATCCTTGGTCACGCCGTTGAAATTGCCGACCAGGGTGATCTCTTTCGTCACGCCGTGCAGCGTCAGGTCGCCCACCGCGCTGTATCCGTCACCGTTCTTTTTGTAGCTTTTCATCTTGTAGGTCATGGTCGGATACTTTTCGACATCGAAGAAATCGGGCGTGCGCAGATGGGTGTCGCGCTTTTCATGGTTGGTGGTCACCGAGGCCGTCTTGATCACGGCTTCGATGGCCTTGACGGTGCCGGCATCGGGATCCATCTCGATGAACCCGGTATAGTCCTTGAAATGCCCGGTAGTTTTGGAGATCACCATATGGGCGACCTTGAACTCCACGATCGAATGGTCCAGATCCACATCGTAACGCGCCGTTTCGGCCTGCCCCGACGACGCACCGAACAACACACTCGCGCCCACGCACAACATGGCCCACGCACGACCGGTCCGATTCGTCATAGCTACTCCTTTGCGGCACCGCTCGCGGCGGTTCCTTCTTGTGGTGATGGTGGTGAGGCCTGGGGAGCGGTAGGTTTGGACGGCTTTTTTTCCACCGTCATCTGCACATCGCGGGTCGCGACTTTGGCCCCCGTACGCATGCGCACATGCACGTCCACGACGTCTCCGCCCACGTCGGGCGGGATCGGAGGGAACGGATGGGCATGGATGATCGTTTGCAACCCGGCGTCGTTGATGTCTCGCGCCCCGGAGCTTTTTTCCAGTTGAATCAGCTGCGCGACGCCGCTCGCATACATTTTGAACTGCACGCGCACCGTTTCACTGCTGGGCGCGCGGCGGATGGAACGTACCTGCCGGCTCCAATTCCGGCTGATCAAGTCGCTCACCTGTTTCCAATAGGCTTTCGATTCCCCCGGCGGCGGCAAGGGCAAGAGATCTTCCTCCGCAATCGTCGCATTGACGGCCATCACCTGCTCCGTCACCTTTTGCACCGCCGCCGCGTCACCCTCGGAATTCTCGACCGGAGGCCCCGGTGGAGTCTCAACCTCGTTCGCTTCGGGCGGCTTGTCGCCGAGCGTGACATACACATCGCGCTTCAAGAACTCTTCGAGTCCGGTGATTTTGGCACGGGCAAAGGTCACTCGGACTCGGACGGCCTTCGGGTGCACGGTCGTCCGACTCTTCAAGGTCGAATTGGGCTCCAGAATCGCCGTGCCCTGGTAGACCGCCGTCGTCGGATCTTCGCTCAGCGAAACCGTCTGGCTCTGAAACCCGTGCGATTCGATGATCGCCATGACCGATTCCATCCCGGCCGGCACGCCGCCAAGCGTGACGCTGAGTACGAGGTCTTTGCCCGCCTGCACGGTTCCATCCGCCTCGGTGCTGACCAGTTCAAATTGCGCCCATCGTTTCGGAGAGGGAGATGGCGAGGCGGGAGAGGGACCGGCTTCTGCCGGAATAGGCAGAAACGCGAGGCACAGTGCCAGCCCTAGTCCGGCGACAGAACAGCCGAGAGCCTTGTGGAGACCGCACCGCATAATCGCATCCTACCCAGGCGCCCTACCCAGTTCAACCCGTTTTTTGCCTTGAGAATGTGGTGTGACCCAGGCGATGACTTCCGCCCCGCCTTCCGCGCGGAAACGTCGCCGCCGCCCATGTGCGGACGAGTTCTCGCTTCGACTGGGCATTTTTCACCGTCTTGTTATAATGAGCCCATGCGCGCACTCGTCAAAACTTCCGCCCAGCCCGGCTTGACCTATATCGATCGCCCCGATCCCACGCCTGGTCCCTCCGAGGCGGTCATCCGGGTCAAGGCCACTTCGCTCTGTGGAACCGATGCCCACATTTACAATTGGGATGCCTGGGCCCACAGTCGCATTCATCCTCCCAGAACGATCGGCCATGAAATGTGCGGGGAGGTCGTCGCCGTCGGGGCGGATGTGACGCTGGTGCGGGTGGGAGACTATGTCGCAGCCGAATCACACCTGACCTGCGGCGCCTGCTTTCAATGCCGCACCGGCCAGGCCCACGTCTGCAAGAACTACCGGATTCTCGGGGTCGATCTGGACGGGTCGTTCGCCGACTATGTCGTCCTTCCCGAAACGGTACTCTGGAAAACCTCGCCGGACATTCCGCCGGAGCTGGCCTCCGTACAAGAACCCTTGGGCAATGCCGTCGATGCTGCGCTGGTTGAAGACCTGACCGGCCATACCGTCCTGATCACGGGCTGCGGCCCGACCGGTCTCTTCGCCGCCGCCGTGGCCCGTACTGCAGGAGCCGCCACGATCATCGCCACCGACGTCAGCGACTACCGCCTCGGCCTGGCGAAACAGGTGGGGGTCGATCATGTCTTGAACGCGAAGACGGACGGGCCGGACGCCGTCGCTGCCGCCATCCTGGACATCACGGCGGGAGAAGGTGTCGATGCGTCGTTGGAAATGTCCGGGCATCCCACCGCGCTGCACCATGCCTTTCACTCCGTCAAAAATGGAGGCCGTGTCACCCTGTTCGGCATTCCCACGGGACCGGTCACCTGCGACCTCGCCAACGAAGTCATCTTCAAAGGCATTCGTGTCCACGGCATCACTGGCCGCCGCCTGTTCAGTACTTGGTATCGCCTGGCCGGTCTGTTCAAGGCCGGCCTCAACATCCGCCCGGTCATCACCCACACGTTCCAGATGAAAGACTTCGCCCGGGGATTTGAGTTGATCCAGTCCGGTCAATGCGGCAAAGTAATCTTGTTTCCGTGACGGGTGACGCGGAAGGCGTGAGAGGATTCACGCTTTCCGCCGCACGAGCACCATGGCCTACAGCTCCCTCAAGAAAGCCGCCGAACAACAACTCGCCGACATCCGCGCAGCCGGCCTCTACAAAACCGAGCGGCAGATCCTGAGTCCGCAGGGTACGGAGATCCGCGTGGCGCAGGGAGAGGTCATCAACCTCTGCGCGAATAATTATCTCGGACTGGCGAACCATCCGGATGTGAAACAGGCAGCCGCCGACGGCCTCAAGGAATATGGTTACGGCATGGCGTCCGTCCGGTTCATTTGTGGAACTCAGCAACTGCACAGACAACTCGAACAGGCCGTCAGTACGTTCCTCGGCACCGACGACACGATCCTCTACAGCTCCTGCTTCGATGCGAACGGCGGGCTGTTCGAAACCCTTCTCGACGAGCGGGACAGCATCATCAGCGATGCCTTGAACCATGCGAGCCTGATCGACGGCATCCGCCTCTGCAAAGCCGCCCGCCTGCGGTACGCCCACGCGGACATGGCGGAGTTGGAGGCACGGCTGGTCGAATCGGCATCGAGTCGGGTGCGGATGATCGTGACCGACGGGGTCTTTTCGATGGACGGCGATCTCGCCAAGTTGGATCGCATCGTGGAGTTGGCCGGCCGATACGACGCGGCGGTGGTCGTGGACGACAGTCATGCCACGGGAGTCTTGGGGAAGGGCGGGCGTGGGACTCCCGACCATTTCGGTGTCGCCGACAGGGTGGATCTCATCACCAGTACCTTGGGCAAGGCGCTGGGAGGGGCAGCCGGCGGATTTACCACCGGCCGAAAGGAACTCATCGAACTGTTGCGGCAGCGATCACGGCCCTATCTCTTTTCCAACAGCCTGCCGCCGGTGATCGCCGCAGCGGCCCTGAAGGCGGTGAAGCTCGTGGCCCAGGGCGACAACCTGCGCGCCGTTCTCAAGGAGAACGCCGCGTTTTTCCGCAGCCGGCTCACGGCGCTCGGCTTCACCCTCGTCCCCGGCGACCATCCGATCATTCCCGTGATGCTCGGCGAAGCTCGCCTTGCCGCCCAAATGGCGGATCGCCTGCTACAGGAGGGGATCTATGTGGTGGGGTTCAGTTACCCGGTGGTGCCGAAAGGACAGGCGCGCATCCGCCTGCAGCTGTCCGCCGCCCACAGCCGCACGCAGCTCGAACGGGCCGTCGCCGCCTTCTCGAAGGTGGGGCGGGAACTCAAGGTCATCTCGTAACCGGTCATTCCCTGATCTGGTTCCGCCGCTTCTGAAGATAGGCGTTCTTGACCGCCGTGTAGAGATCCAGCGTCGCCTCCTCCACCCCCTGAAATTTCTCCAGGTTCAGCGACCGTTCGTTCAAGACTTCCTCGACCCGGCCGCCGATCTGGGCGATGGAAGAGGTCGTACGATTGTGATGGGCGATCACCGAAGGAATGCCGTTCACCTCGATGATGGGAAACACCATCCAATTGATGGGATTCAGGGCGATATCTCCGAAGTAGCCGACAAAATCCCGCAGTGTGAAGGGTGGAAGGAACGGCACAATCAAATAGGGCCCCGGCCCCACGCCGTAATACCCGAGGGTCTGTCCGGTGTCTTCTTCCGGAGTCGTGATGTTCAGATACTTCGCCACATCGACAAACCCGCCGAGCCCGATGGTACTGTTCAGCAGAAACCGGCCGACTTCGGTCCCCGCACCGTGCAATTTCCCCTGTGCAAGATTATTGATGAATCGCGGGGGAAAACGAAGGTTGTAGAAAAAATTGCTGATGCCGATCTGGACCGGGTTGGGAATGATCGCGTCATAGCCCTGGGCGACCGGTTTGAGCGCCCACCGATCCACTTGCCGGTTGAATTCGAATATTTTCGTGTTGAGCGGTTCCCAGGGATCGTACTCCTCTCCCCCCGCCGCCTCGTCGCTTTTGGCAAAGGGATCGTAAAACGGATCTTCAACCGGCTCGTTGGCCGGTTCCGCTGCAACTGCCGGAGCCTCTTTGTTTGCCACCAACAACGGGATCGGAGGGGCCGACGGCGCAACTCCGTCCGACAAGGGTTCCGTTCCAACCTGCCGATGGTCGGCTTGTCTGTCGGATTCAAGCCCGGCACCGGAATTCATCGTGGTGCGGGACGGCCCTCCGGCACATCCCACCACCATCATCACCGCGACCACATAGACAACCCCGACGAACCATCTCACAGTCACAGCTGTCCGATGCACCGTTCCTCCTTGTCCCGCTCCCGCTGTTCTCCCGCTGCATTCCGCGTCCGTGATCGCGCGCGACGACAAACGGACGCACTGTACCAGAACGGCCGGTGATCCCGCCAGATGGCGCCTTGGCCCACGCCGGTCCAGGGGCGGTGGCACGGCCTCGCCATACGCAATGCATCTTACCAAGCGAAATGATCGTGAACAGAAAAAACGCAGAAGGCGCGTGGTTCGAGCCGGACATTAACGCCGGAGTGCGGACGCGATGAATTCGGACCATTTGGTAAAGTAGGCCCGCCCCCCCACCGAGGTCACATTGTTGTGGTCGGCTCCGACCACGACATAGAACTCCTTCGGATCCTTCGCCGCGGCAAAGGCCTGCCGGCCCAATTCGATCGGGATGATGTCGTCGCGATCTCCATGGATGAACAGCTTGGGCAGGAAGAGGTGCGGCAACCGATCCTCCAATCGAAACGCGGCGCCCAGCAACCAATGCAGCGGCAGCCCCATATAGTGCCGGCGCGCCACCGCCTCGATCGAGGGGAAGCAAGATTCCAGCAGCAGACCAACGGCAGGCCGTTGCGTCGCCAGTTCTCCGGCGACGGCGCCGCCCAACGACCGGCCGAAGATCACCACCCGTTCCGGCCTGATCCGACGAACCCGCGCAAGATAATCATAGGCGCCCAGCGCATCCTGGTAGAGCCCGTCTTCAGAGGGACGCCCCTGACTCTTCCCATACCCTCGATAGTCGAAGAGGAAGATCGACAGTCCGAGCCGATACAGTTCGCGAAGATTCTCCAATCGATGGATCATATTGCCGGCATTGCCGTGACACCAGAGCAGGACCGCAGAGGTCGCAGACTGCTCCGCATACCACCCGAACAACTTCGTGCCGTCGGCGGCTTGAAACCACACCTCTTCCAATGGCAGGCCGCTGAGCGTCACCCAGTCCCGTTCTTCCCATGGGTAGGGGTGATAGACGAAGAATTGATCGAGCACGCTCATGGCATCCCTGCCGGTCAGAAAAACGCCTGCACCGTCAATACTACATCGTTATCGTGGTCGCGATGGTTGTATTCCAGACGCAACGCCCAATTCTGCGCAAGGGTGTATCGTTGCCCCACCGACCAACGAAAGTCATCGGACCTGTCGCCCAATGCATACCGCAGATAGCCGGCCGTGGCCAACAGCCTCCAGCGTTCGGCGAGGTCGACATAGAAGCCCGCCGATGCCCCGCCGCCGATACGGTGGCGCTCCTCATAGGCCCGGCTATAGTTTCCCTCCACCTCCGCGAACGCAAAGAGCACCTCGCGGCGGAGCAGATGCGTTTCGGTCGCAGCACCGATACCGCCGTTGAACACCCAATTGCTGCACAGCCGGCATCCCCCATGGGTGATCGTCTGCATCCCGACGTTCACCTTCCACGAAGGCACATGAAACAGGCTGTCCATCGGCGACAGAGACAGGACATTCGCCAAGGTCACCCGCTCGATCCTGCTCTGATCGGCCCGGTTATAGTGTCGCAGGCTGATCGAACCGAGTTCGATTTGTGCGCCGGGCGTATAGCCCCTCTCGGGATCGAGCAGGTCATGGTAGCCGGCCCGCATCGTGATCTCTTCGAAGGTGTCGTTGTTGCGCCAGCCGCCCCCCAGGCTCGCGCGAGAGGTCTTGTGGCCCAGTTCAGGCTGCTGAGCGAAGGGGAGCACCAGGAGATCTTCGGAGGGAATCCGCAAAAGACTCCGAGCCGTCAGAATCTGTCGGTTGCGTTCCCGTGAGACCGTCGCCTGCGCCTCGTCGTGCTCGCCCTGATAACGGACATAGTCGGACGCCACATCTAACACGAAGGCCCGGCGGGGCAGCGGTAAACTTCTGATCTCAGCCGACTGACTGGCCGACGGATCACGCACCACCCGTTTGACCAACTCATGTTCCGGTTCCGATAGATATTCACGTTTGCGTCGTATGAGCGTCACCCGCGAGGGTCGGAATGCGATATCACTCACGAGCCCAGGCTGGGCCGCAAGCAGACGGACGGTATCGGCGGGAACGGTCCAGAACAGGAATTGGTCGGTCAGGTGTAACGACGGGTCCGCATATTCCAACAACGACAACAGGTGGTAGGAACAATTCTCCTTGAAGAAAAAATAATCAAAGGATGCGTTCCCGAGTTCCCAGGCGTGCATGAGCAAGCGCCTGATCTGCGCCTGACTGAAGTTCAGTCGATATTCCCAGATGTCGCGGTTTTCGATGTCGCGATACTCCTGCACCTTGAGGTAGTAGGGAATGGTCGAAAAATACCCTCGGTAGCCGCCGAAGATGCCGCGCACGGGATAGGCGACGCCCTCTTCCGGCGGGACATCTGCCGCGTAATTGATGGTGTAGGCCAGGATACGGGTCTGGGCCGTCTGCCCTTCCTGATCGATCCGCAACAACGTGTGGCCGAACATGGAGGCCGGGTTGTTCATAAAGGCAGCCGGAAACACCAGCGTTACGGAGCGGGCATGAAACTCTTCGATCCAGCGCTCGAACCGTTCGCAGTGCATGGGCATGAGCCTGGTCCGGTCGAAATCCAATTGCTGCTTGAGCCATTGATACCGCGCGACAAAGGCACATTGGGCCGGCTGTTTCGAGCGGCCGACGAAGTCGGCCGAAAAGAATTTGGTCAGGGTCGCATCGAGTTCCGCTTGGGGATCGGTCTTCCCGTTCGGAGCCATGAAAAACCCTGGGTCGTCCTGCTCGCTCGTATAGCCTCCGAACAGATTGGCGCGATAATGGAGCAGGAGATGCCATTCGCGCTGGTCGGCGAGGCGAGCCGAACGGGCCTGCTCAATGAGTTGTTGCAGGTAGGGCCCTGTCGAATCTTCCGCCTCGACAGGGGTGGTCAAAAGAAGACCGGCCAACAGGGAGAACAGAATGTGCACGATCGGAAGAAAAAAAGAACAGGGCCCCGGCTGATGGCCGGAGCCCCGGCATGAAAGGTCAGCGACTGACGACTTGGGCGAGGACAGGGTTCTTGGCAACCGCATCGTTCAGGGCCTTCACCAAGGCCACCGATGAGGTTTCGCCTGCCTGGACCAGAGCCGTGTAACGCTCCTGGGTCAACGCAAAGAACGCCGCATGCTGCTCGTCCGGAATCCCCATCAGAGAGGCCAGAGAAGCCAGGTGCTCGCCCTTGCCTTGAGCCATTTCCTGGGTCAAGTTCTCAAAGTTCATCAGCGCGAACATGGTCGTCTTTTGATCCGCCCACACCTGTCCGTCGTTCGTGCAGCCGGAGGTCCCGGAGCTGATGCCGAACGTGTTGCTGCCGAAGGTGCCGTTGGTGGTCGCCATCATGACCTGCGGTGCGATGTTCTTCTGGTTCTTGAAATCCGCCCAGGCCAGTTTCCCAAGGCCGCAGCCCGGTCCCGTATCGGGATTGGCCGCCATGGCCAACCCTGCCTGAGACGCAACCGCCACGGCACCCAAGACCAGGAATAGTTTTCTCAGCATAAGTCCTCCTCCGTTCATCAAGTGAATGACTCCTCCCGGACGGTCGTTCGTCCAGAGCCTGCGGCATTATAGCGAACCACAGGATTCATGTAGAGAAAAATTTCGCGCGCCTAGAAACTCCAGCCGATCCCGGCGAGTACGTACTGCGCGTGGTAATCGAGCGAGGCGTCGCTCCAGTGGAAATTAGTGGTCAGCCGCTTGTACTCGGAAAACAGAAACGTCCGGCCGCCGACATGGTACTGGAGGCCCGCGATCACTTGATAGGCAAATGCAGCGGTCGAATCGAAATCCTTGTTCGACCGCCCTGGGAAATCAGCCCCATGGAGAATCCCGGAGGAATAGCCTATCCCGAATCCGACGTAGGGATGGAAGGCTCCTCCCGGTTTTCTCACGACGAGATTGGTCATGCTGTTCGTCACGGTCAGCCCCGAGGTGGCCGCCCCCCCATTGCTTCCGGCCGTCAGCGCCGACAGTCTGCCGGTCGCCCCAAAGTATTCGAGTTCAATTCCCACGACTCGATGGGTGAATTGGGGAAAGATTCCGATCTTCAGTCCGGCGCCGAGGCTATCGTGCAGCGTGACCTTCCTGGCGTCCTGTCCCCCAATACTCAGTCCCCGATTATCGGGAAATCCACTCACCAGGGAAAGGCTCAGATAGACATCCGCCGTGTCCGTTGCGCCGGCAATCGATGGCCCCAGAACTCGGCCATGACCCTGCAGTCCCACCACCACCGCACCGGCAATAAGGAGCCTGGCCGATCTCCGCACCCCGGACGTCCACTGTTTCATGAAGCAACGAGATCTCATCCCCATTCGCGATCGGCTCAGCCTCTCGCGTCGTCGATCATAGTGATGTCTTCTTCGGAAACCTAGGACTGCCGGCAGCGACGCGAAAAAAAAGCGTGGATGGCAATGACGCCATCCACGCTCCTTCCTTCTCTTCCCAAAAAGAGAATGGGGTTCCGTTTCGAGACTAGTTCCCCTTGGCGATGGTGCACACTTCCACGTACACACCCAGGATCGACTTGATGTACTGTTCGGTGTATACGACCTTCTTGATGCCGCCGTTGTTCATAGCTGCTTCCACACTGGTATCGCCGGTGGCCACAATGCCCAGGATGCCCGTCCCACAAGACTTGCCGGTCTTGCTTGGGGTCGCGCCATTATCATTGAGAATGCTTCCCGAGGTGGTTTCATGGAAAATCCATCCGGTTGGGAAGAGGCCGGCCGGCTGGTAGTAGCCCCCGACACCGCTACATCCGTAGAGTGACGCAGCACAAGCAACTATGCCCAATGACATCAGGATACGTTTCATACAGACATCCTCCCTGTGTGGTTGAGATTGAACGGACTAGAGACACGGATTGTCGCGAGGAATTGTGGACTTTTCTTAGGCATGACGGCTCAAGATGGCGCCACTATATTCAGAGTACGTAAGAATGTCAACTTTCTTCCAATGAAGCGGAACGTTCCGGTGCCGGTCGAGTAAACCGGCCCGACGGTCATTCCGCCCGGTCTTCCAACAGGATGTGCCGCGGTTCGATCGTCTCATTTTGGAACAGCAGCAGGCCGACGGCGCGCGGGAGATGAAACCGTTTCGGTCCGGCGGAACCGGGATTGAACAATAACACCCCCTCGCGCCATTCGGCCTTCGGCTGATGGCTGTGCCCGTACACACAGATCACCGGTTTCGTTCGCTCTAAAAATCCGGCGCCGTCGCGCGTCAGTTTTCCTTTTTCATAGAGGCGGTGATAGAGGGCGATCCGCCGGCCCGCCAATTCGATCACCTGTTCCACGGGCACGCCGCTCGCCTCGAATCCATCCACGTTGCCCGAGACGGCCGTCACCGGTGCGATCCGTTCCAGCTGCTCGATGACCTCCCGCTTGCCGATGTCTCCTGCGTGCAGGATATGATCGACCCCGGCAAAGTGGCGGAGAAGCGCCCGATCGAACAGTCCATGCGTATCCGACACCACCCCGATGCGCATCCTTCCGACCCCGCCTCATTTTTTTGGTTCGGCCCCCGCCAGTGATTCCTGGACCTTTACCCACTCGAAGCTGAACGGCTCAGGGCTGCGTTTAGGCAAGGCTGCCAATTCCGCCTTCAACCGTTCCGCACGGGCTGCGCTCATGGGATGCGTCGAGAGCAGCTCCACGCGCCCCTTGTCGTTGTCCGAGAGGCGTTCGAAGAACCGTATCATTCCGTCCGGCGCGATACGCGCATCGGACAACAGTTTGATGCCGGTCACATCCGCCTCCGTCTCCTGTGCGCGACCGAACTTCAACGTCGCAAGCTCCAATCCCAACTGCCTCGCCAGTCCGATCAGGCCCTGCTGGTCTCCCACGACGATACTGACCACCGCCGCCAACCCCAGCATCTTGACCATGCGCTCCATGCCGTGCCGTTGCAACACATGGTTCAGTTCATGACTCAAGACCCCGGCGACTTCCTCTCCGCTCTCGGCCTTCTTGATCAGGCCGGTGAAGACGACGACATAGCCTCCCGGCAGCGCAAAGGCGTTGACGACCGGACTCTGCACCACTGAAACTTTGAAGTGATAGGGGTTGTCGAGAATCTTGGCCGTCATGCGCTGTGTCATTTCCTCCACGGCGCCGACCGCCGGCCCTTCTTTGAGCACCGTTTCCTTGGACAGGAAATCCTGGTAAACCGCCTCGCCGAGTTTCTGTTCCCACTCGATGGGAATCCTGGCGACCGCCCATTCGACGATCACGTCAGACCCAAGCCAGAGCAACAGGCCGAGGGCGACCACGAGCCCCACGGCACTGCCCCACCACAAGCGATGGCTGTGACGCGCGCGCCGGACCTGTTCTGCCGCCCGTTCCAAATGCGCCGTCAATTCAGGCGGTGCGGCGCGACGGAACGCGACGATCAACGCAGGATCTTTCAGGTAGAGGGTGCGGGCCGACGTACCGGCTCCCCATGACAGCACGAGCTGGTCGTGATCCAGCCCACCTGCTGCGACCGACAGGGCCGAGAACGCCACCGACTCTTCCACGAAATCGGAAGGGTAGGAGGGACTCACGCGCAGCCCATCCGCCGACAGCAAGACATGGCAAGGCGCCCCGGCTGCCGGCAGCCCCTCCCCGAAACAGAGGGCATTAGGGGTGAGATTCATCGGATGCGATCTTGCGGCTGATCAAAATGGTTGTGAACGAGGCCGCAGGTGAACGCAAACCGGAGGCGTACCCTTGGGGGTACGTTGAGGGGGCACGGCGCGATGGACAAAGAGCGCCACGTCTGTGCGCGCCGCCGAGACAGTGAGGCGGCAAGGCACCCTATAGCTCGAACAAAGTTGGCAGGCGTTTTCAGCACCCGCTACTCCGATACGGGAATGAATTGACGTATCCACGCCCCAAAACTTCCCGGATTGCGGCTCTGAATATAGACGACACCGGGTCCGCGGAAGCGGCAGACAAGCCCTTCGCCAGACGTGAGGCTGGCGATCCAGCCGGATGAAGCCTTCTCGATGTTGTAGGTCGTGGTGGCGGTCCAGGCGACCAGGTGGCTGTTATCGACGATGTATTCCTCGTTCGGCTTGAGCTCGATTTTGTGCACCGCGCCGAAACTGTTGAGGATGAGCTGGCCGGTTCCGCTGATCTTCAGAATGAAAAATCCCTCCCCGCCCAGCAAGCCGCGCGTGAAGCTCTGCATCTTGCTCTCGATCTTCACGCCTTCCGCCCCGGCCAGGAATCCGTCCTTCTGCACCATGTATTCGTTGACGCCGTCGAGATCCATCACGACGATTTCGCCCGGCACCGTCGGCGCCAACAGAACCTCTCCCGCGCCCCGGCTTGCCCGCAGCGTTTGAAAGAAAAACTTCTCGCCGCTCAGCATTTTGCGCGAGAGGGCGCCCAGGAAGCCTCCCTCCATCTTGCTTTCGATGTCGATGGTCGGCGAGGCCGCCACCATCGCGCCGGACTCAGCCTTGACCGTTTCACCGTCGTTCAAATAGACGCGCACCATCGGGAACGCGCCGGGGTAGAGAATCTCGCTCTTCATTCCGTTCTCCTTTTTGCGAATCTCGTGAGGGGTAAGGCGTGAGGCGTAAAGTGATCTGGGCCAAAGGCCGCAAAACTACGATCGCACCTCCACACGCTTCACATTTTTTGTTTTTTGATGGCGAATCAGGCCGCTCAACATCTTGTCGATGCGATCAAGGTGCTGATCAAACTTGGTCCATTCTTCCCGCGCTAGATAGTCCAATCTTTTCGCCGGTTCGAGGTGAGTATCCAATTCGCTGAGAGACCCTTGGGCCATATGCAGATAGTTCATAAATTCTTTTCTTGTCTGTCTCGCTGCCCCTTCAGCAATGTTGCTGGGAACACTGAGTGCCGCTCGTCTCATTTGGTTCGTCAGACCGAACCTCTCTTCCTTCGGAAAGGATTCGGATACGTGATAGATTCCCAGCGTCAGATCTATCGCCATGTTCCACACGTCGAGCTTCTTATGTGGCTTTTCCATCCGACCCCGTTCCGTGACCTCACCTTACGCCTCGCGCTTCACGCTTCACGGCTTCCGTCTAGCTTCTCTTGGCGCCTCACCCCTTACGCTTCACACCTGACGATCTTCCTGCGCCACCCACCCATACAGCCGGTGGCTCGGCTCCGGGCCTTCCTCCCGATAACTCATCCGGATGCGGCCCAGGTAGTCGGACGGCACGGCGTTGCGCGTCGCGCCCACATCGACGCCGAAGAGCTTCGCCGCGTTCAACCCGAAGACCTTCTCCTTCACCTCGCGCGTCAACGGCTGGTAACGATGGCGCTCGATGAGTTCTGCCGGGATGGTAAATCGGCGGAAGGCCTCGATCTGCCACTGCGGCGTGCCGGACCAAATCGAATCGGTCCCCCACAACACATGGTCCACTCCGAAGGCCTCGATGATCTGCCCGAGCAGGTGGGCGCAGACCGCCGGATGTGTCGTCACGAGCTGACCGAACGTGGAACCCAACTCCATATAGATGTTCTGAATGGAAGGCTCAGCCTGTTTCATCCGGCAAAACTCCGTCGTCCAAGGGATGGCTCCGGTCTTGGCAAAGGTCTCATCGATCGAGGCCGAGGTCAGCAGGCCGGAGTGGTAGACCAAAAATTGCAGATCGGGAAAGTCCTTGGCGGCCTTGATGAGATCGCGAGGATGGTTGTACTCGGGGACCGGGCCGAGCGGAAGGCCCTTATGCACACAGACGCGAGGAATCTTCAACTTCCGCGCCTGCTCCAGCATGGGATAGGCGATCTTCTCGTCATCCATCCACCAGCCGTGGTCGAACCCGACCGGACAGGAGCCCGTATAACACTTCCAGGCATCCACCTTGAGCGTTTCAGCCTGCATGGCCATGAACTCCAAATCCTTGAGCCCCAGTTGCGGCGTCGCCAAGCCGTGCGCCAGCATCCGCTGCGAGCCGGCCAGGCGGTTGACTTCATCACGGATGTGGGCCATTTCCTTCGGGGGCACGACGGCCTCCTGAGGATAGGGCCCCGGCGGGGTGCTGATCAATCCAATGGAGGTCTCGCTGTCCAGGAACACTTCCTTGATGAAGTTGCGCCAGGACAGATCGTCGATCGTACCGCGGTCGGCGGAGAGCTTGGGATTCAGCCCCGCCTCCCGTATCCGCCGGCGCAGCGACAACAGGGCCTGTTTCGTGACCGCCCCTTTGCGCCGCTCCTCGGCACCGGCCGCATCATAGTGGGTCCCGACATAATGCGTTTGCACATCGAAGATGAACGAAGGCTCGCCGGTGCGCTCCGTAAACGCAGCCGCTTCAACCGTCTCGACCTCCAGCACGTCGAAAAATTTGCCGAACACGCTGTTCATGGCCAGGAACGCCGCGGCCATCCCGCCGGTCGTGCGAAGAAAATCGCGCCGCGTCATTCCCAAGGAAGCGGCAGCCCGATCGGCGGCTTCGCGGACCAGATGATCGACCAGGGCCTGGTCTTCTGTCTGAGGATGCGGGGGGAACTCTTCGTTCGACACGACTTGAGTGGGAATGGGTGACGCGGACAATACCCCTCGCTTCAGGCCCTTGCCGCTCTCCATGCGCATTGATCGACCCATCGATTCGTCGGCTCCTGATGATGGGCACGATTCTGTGGAATGTCCCAAGCCCTGTCAAGTCACGCCTGTATCCGGTTGACCGTTGCGCCTCCTTCTGCCTGGCGCGGTTCCACCTGCTCCGCTCAAGATCGGCCTTGTTTCAGCCGATAGAGATCAACCGAACGCCCCTACTCTTTTTCAGGTCGGCACAGTCCCGGCAGCCATGGAGCCGATCCAACAGGCCGCCTCGGACCTATCAAACGGCAATGAGAGGGTCCCATGCGACGAGTGGTACTTGAAGAACTCACGCCCGGCATGGTCCTCGCCAAACCTGTCACCAACGCAGCCGGACTTGTGGTCCTTGCCGCCGGCGCCGAACTGGATGAGGCGACCCTCTCGCGATTGCAGCGCTTGGGGACGGCCTTCGTCTTCGTCGAGGGAGAGGCGGGCGAAGCGAGCGGCAAGACCCTCGCCGAACTGGAAGCAGAACTCGATCACCGTTTTCGCCTGGTGAACAACGATCCGCGTCAACTCACCATCTTGGAAGCGATCCGTCTCCACCTTCGGAACAGCCAAGGGGTCGGCGATCGGCCGGCCGAGACGCCGTCATCATGAGTCCTCTCGCCAAGGTCGATCTCCAGCGACGGATCGAACAGGTCGGCGAATTGCCGACCCTGCCCCACGTCGTCCAGAAACTCGCCTCGATGATCGGCCGCCCCAACGTGTCGGCGGAAGACATCGGAGCCCTGATCGAAAAGGATCAAGTACTGTCCGCTAAGGTCTTGCGGCTGGCCAACTCCCCGTTCTATGGATTCCCTTCGCGCATCGGGTCGGTCGCCCACGCCGTGGTCGTGTTGGGATTGAACGTGGTGAAGGGCCTGACGCTCTGCGCGACCGCCTTCGACATGATGAAGGCCGCCGGCATGGGCCAGCTCTGGCGCCATTCACTGGGCGTCGCCATCACCGCGCATATCCTGGGGACAAAGGTCGCGATGAAAAACCCGGAGGAGGTCTTTGTCGCAGGCCTGATGCACGACATCGGCAAGGTGGTCCTGTACGTCAAATGGCCCGATGTCGGCAGCCGGATCATGGCGGCCGCTCACCAGACCTCCCGCTATCTGATGGAAACGGAGCAAGCACTCTTCGAGGTGACGCATGCGGATGTCGGCGGATGGCTGGCCGCAGCCTGGCATCTTCCGACCGGCTTGCGTGAACCGATTCTCTATCACCACCGGCCTACCGCAGCCCAGGAAGCGCCGCTCCAAACCGCGATCGTGCATGTCGCCGACGTGCTGGTGAAGGGTCTCGCCTGCGGCAATCCCGGCGACGACCTCGTGCCTCCGCTGTCCCGCGAGGCCTGGGACCTGGTCGGCTTGGATTGGCCGAGCCTCGCCCATTGCATCGCCAAGGCGACGGAAGAATTCCAGACCATCGACGACTACTTATGAACAGGCTTCCTTCCAACCGCCGCATCCTGCTCCTGCACAGCGATCCGACTGAAATCGAGCGGCTGACGGCAGGGCTCAGCCGTTCGGGGTTCAGCGTGGCGGCCGCCAATGCCGACAACGTGGCGATCCATGAGCTGGTCCATGATCCGCCCTGTTTGGTAGTGGCTGCAGAAGGCGCGAACGGACGTTCCGCGGGCAGCTTGGCCTGCGACCTACGTGCCGATCCCTTCTTGGGTCGGCTGCCGCTGATCATCCTGGTGCGGGATATTCGGATCAACGACTTGGACTGGGCGACGCTCGGCGTCGACGACTACATCGCCGTCCCCTACCGCCTCGAAGAAGTCACGCAGCGGGTGCGTCTCTGCCTCAGCCGTCTGACCCGCTCGCTGGACGCCAATCCGCTCACCAGGCTGCCGGGCAACAGCACGATTCTCCATGAAACGACGGCGCGCATCGACAGCCGGGCGCCCTTCGCCCTGGCTTACCTGGACATCGACAACTTCAAATCCTTCAACGACCGCTACGGCTATGCCCGCGGCGACGAGGTACTGGTCGTCACCTGCCGGATCCTCACGACCGTCGTCAGTGAATTGGCCGGCACGGACGGGTTCGTCGGCCATGTGGGCGGAGACGATTTTGTATTTATGAGCGCGCCCTCGACCATCGATGCGATTTGCCGGACCCTCATCAAACGCTTCGATCTGGTGATCCCGGATTTCTACGATCCGGACGATCGGCAGAAGGGCTGCATCGATTCCGTCGATCGCCGCGGCAATCGCGAGCGGTTCCCCATCATGAGCCTCTCCATCGCCGTCGTCACCAACGAAGGGCGCACGATCTCTCACCCCGGCGATGTCAGCAAGATCGCCTCGGAGCTGAAGAAGGTCGCCAAGGGCCTGCAGGGCAGCGTCTTTGTGAAGGATCAACGGCGGGCGGACGGGACCGGTCCGACCACCCACACCGGCCTGGCGGGAGGAGAGTCCCTTGCTCCTCGCTGAAGCGTGATGGTCCACCTGACCGTCACCCATCGGTGAAGCTTCCTCCGCACCGGCATACCGAACCTCAGACCTATTCCCTCCCGAAAGCATCCGACACCTCATCACCAGTTCCGCACCCATCGAGATTCCGCTGAAAGGTCCTCACGGGCGGAGTGCGTTCTCGCTCCCGGTAGGATGCCGCAGTTCGGCAGGGATCACCGCCGACCTGCACAGGGGACGAGGGGAACCGTGCCACCTGCCGCCGATCGGACGGTTCGACAAGCATAGGCGCGGGTTTGTGTGGAAACCCCTATGGCAGAAATGATACGTTCCCGTCGTCGATGGGGTGCCTCAATGGACTACCGACGATTGAAATGGCTGTTGGTTGTCGTAGCGCTCGGTTTGCCTGCCTGTACGACGTTCGATGTGAAAACCGACCATGATCCCACCGCGGATTTCGACAGATTCAAGACCTTCGCCTTCGTCGGACTGGTCGCGGCCGAAAAAGGCGGACTCTACGACAATTCGTTGATGCACAAACGGGTGGAGGCAGCCGTGGTGCGTGAACTCACGAACAAGGGACTGCGGCAAGTCGAGGTGCATCAGCATCCGGATCTGTCGGTCCACTATTGGATCGGCGTGAAGGAAACACAGCGCATCGAGGGTGGCGGAACGGCCGTCGGCGCCCATGGTTGGCGAGGCGGATACGGGTGGGGGGCGGGATACGGGGGCGGGGTCACAACGTACGAATATCGGAAAGGCACCTTGATTCTGGATCTGGTGGAACCGGCCAAGAAAGAGCTGATGTGGCGCGCGACGATCGTCGGTGCGCTGGAAGATACGGTCGGCAAAAATATCGAGATCGGGAACAAAGCCATCACGAAGGCATTCCAAGACTATCCGCCCAAGAAACAGGGGCGGTGAAGTTCGAACAGGGCCGGCTCCCCGGCCGGGAGCTGTTCCGAAGACTTCGATCACACCTTTAACCAAGGAGATGCTCGATGAAGGTTTTGATGACTTTGATGACCGGAATGGTTCTGATGGCCGCCCCTGCCATGGCGCAGAGCACAGAGCCGGGCACCGGTCTCGGAGCGGCGGGCGGAGGCGGCACCGACTCAAACATGGAAATTTTTATTCAAAAGGTGAAGGCCGACAAGAAACTGCTGGTCGCGAGCAACATGGATTTGAGCGACGCGGAAGCCAAGAAATTCTGGCCGCTCTACGAGACCTATCAAAAGGAATTGGAGCAGCTCAATCAACGGCTCGACAGGACGATCAAGGGCTACGCCGATGAGTTCAACGCGGGCAAGGGAACGATTTCCAACGACACGGCCAAGAAATTGTTGAACGAGGCGTTATCGCTCGAAGAGGCGGAGCTGAAGCTCAAGCGAACCTATGCGGGCAAGATCGGGAAGGTGCTGCCGGCGACCAAGACCGCCCGCTACATACAGATCGAGAATAAAATTCGGGCCGTCCTCAAAGCGGAGCTGGCTCAGCAGATTCCCTTGGTCTATTGAGGTGGATGGCGAGTCGGTAGGTTGCGGTGGGGAGCACGATCGCATGGTCACTCTTCCGGTCATCGCCTGTCACGAATGCGATTTACTGCAACGAAAAATCGCCCTGCCGCCACAGGGGCGCGCCCGCTGCCGGCGCTGCCGTGCGATCCTCTATAGGGACTACCCGCCCGGTCCGGATCGAGCGCTGGCCTGTACCATTGCGGCATTGGTGCTGTTCCTGATCGCGAATGCCTACCCGATCGTCGGGCTTGAGGTACAAGGAAACCGGGAGACCGCCAGTCTCTACGATGCCGTCCATACGTTATGGGTCGAGGGGCGGGAGGATGTGGCGCTCCTCGTCGGCTTCACGGCGATGTTGACGCCGGCCATCGAGATTTCCCTGCTCATTTATCTCCTGCTCCCCTTGAAATTCAATCGCGTGACGGAAGGCACCGTTCCCATCCTCCGTTTTTTGCAGACCGTCCGGCCTTGGAGCATGACGGAAGTGTTTTTGCTCGGGATCCTCGTGGCCCTCGTCAAGCTCGAGCACCTCGCCCGCGTGGAGGCGGGAATCGCGCTCTGGGCGTTCGGGAGCCTGATCCCCCTGTTGATCATCGCGTCCATGTCGTTCGATCCGGAGGAGTTGTGGGCGAAAGTGACCGGTTGACCAGGATGGCTTTCACGAGGACGGCGGGCCGGCTCGGACTCCTCTCCTGCCATTTGTGCAACTCGCTGACCGAGTCGGCGCCGGGGGCCTACGAAGGCCGGTGTTCCCGCTGCGGCTCGCATCTCCGCTTTCGGAAACCGGACAGCATCACGCGAACCTGGGCGTTGCTGATCGCCGGCTATCTCCTGTTCATCCCGGCGAACCTGCTGCCGATCATGCATACCAATTCCCTGTTCGGCGCGCAGTCGGACACGATCTTGAGCGGAGTCGTCTACCTCTGGACCTCCGGATCTTGGCACCTGGCCGTCATCGTCTTTATCGCCAGCATCCTGGTTCCCAGCGCCAAGCTCGTGACGTTGACCTTTCTGGTGGTGTCCGTGCAGCGCCGCTCAACGTGGGATCCGCTGCAACGAACGAACATGTACCGGATCCTGGAATCGGTCGGCCGGTGGTCCATGCTGGACATCTTCGTCGTGGCGATGTTGGTCGCGCTGGTTCATCTTCAAACGTTGGCCACCATCCGCGCCGGCGCCGGCGCCGTGGCCTTTGGGGCCGTCGTGGTCGTGACCATGTTGGCGGCCATGGCATTTGATCCCCGCTTGATCTGGGATCCGCGATGGACGCGCCATGAATAAGCCCATCGACGAACTGGACCTTGCGGATCTCCCCTCTGCCGTCGCCGAAGGCCGGCGCGGCTGGTCCTTCCAATTCATCTGGGTGGTTCCGATCGTGGCCGCGCTGATCGGCGGGTGGCTCGTCGTCAAGGGAATCCTGGAGCGCGGCCCCACGATCACGATCACCTTCAAGACGGCGGAAGGCCTTGAGGCCGGCAAAACGAAAATCAAATACAAGAATGTCGATGTCGGCGAAGTGAAGCAGGTCACACTCAGCGACGATCACCAGCGCGTCGTGGCGACCGCAGAGCTCGTCAAGGAGGCCGAACCCTACCTGGTCGAAGACAGCCGCTTCTGGATCGTGCGCCCGCGGGTGTCCGGCGGCCAGGTTTCGGGACTCGGAACGTTGTTCTCCGGCTCCTTCATCGGTCTGGATATCGGCAAATCCGACAACCGACGGCGCCAATTCACCGGCCTCGATACGCCGCCGGTGTTCACTACGGATGTCCCGGGCCGCCAGTTCGTCCTGGTGAGCGACGACCTGGGATCACTGGGGATCGGCTCTCCGGTGTATTACCGCCAGGTCGAGGTCGGCAGTGTGGTGGCGTATGAACTCAATCAGGACGGAAAAGCTGTCATGCTGAAGGTCTTCATCAATGCCCCCTATGATCAATTTGTGACGGCCAGTACGCGGTTTTGGAATTCGAGCGGCATCGATGTCGCCCTGGATGCGACGGGACTCAAAGTGGACACGCAGTCGCTCGCCTCCATTCTCATCGGCGGGATCACTTTCGAGGTCCCCCCTGGTTCATCGCATGTACAGCCGGTCGAGGAGAACCATACATTCGCCTTGGCCACCAGTCGCTCCCAGGCGATGAAACTTCCGGACGCACTGGCTATTCCCGCCGTCATGTATTTCAAAGACTCGCTCCGCGGCCTGTCGATCGGCGCACCGGTCGAATTCCGCGGAATCGTCGTCGGTGAAGTCCAATCCATGCACGTGGAATTCGACGAGAGGCAGGGCGAATATCGCTTCCCGGTCGGGGTTACGATTTATCCCGGACGTCTGGCGGCAATGGCCGCCGACGGTTCGCACGTCGTCGCAGACCCGGCCGCCCGCCGCGCGCGGTGGAATAGGCTGGCCGAACATGGATTACGCGGCCAACTCCGAATCGGCAACCTCCTGACAGGGCAACTCTATGTGGCCGTGGATTTCTTTCCCGATGCTCCGAAGGAACAGATCGATTGGACGAGAACGCCTCCCGTCCTGCCGACCGTCGTGGGTTCGATGACGGAAGTCCAGGACACACTCTCGCGATTGGCCAGAAGACTTGAAAAGGTGCCGTTGGACCAAATCGGCAACGACATCCGACAGAGCCTGCAGGCCCTGAACCGCACCCTGGACAGCGCGAACCAACTCGTCAAGCGGCTCGATACGGATATCATGCCTGCGGCGAGAACGACCATGGAGGACGTGCGTAAGACCCTCAAGGCGGCGGAGCGCAGCATCGGATCCGATGCGCCGATCCAGCAGGATCTGCGTGAGACGCTCCGGGAGATGAATCGGACCGCGCAGTCACTCCGGGCGTTGACGGATTATCTGGAACGGCATCCGGAGTCGCTGCTTCGCGGAAGGAAAGGGAACGAAAAGTGACCGGTCACCTCAGCCGAATCTCGCTTCTCGCAGCGGTCATCTGGCTTGCCGGATGCGGCAGTTCGCCGCCGATCCATTTCTACACGTTGAGCGCGGAAGCCTCACCCGATCCCGTCGCCCCCGTCAAGAACGACCGATCCATTTCGGTCGGGCCCGTTACCTTGCCCGAAGTCATCGAACGTCCCCAACTCGTGTTACGGACCAGCCCCAATCGGGTGACGTTGGTGGAGGAACACCAGTGGGCGGAACCGTTGCAGAGCGAAATCCCGAGGGTCCTTGCAGAGAATCTGTCCCGGCTGCTGGGAACGAAGCAGGTCGCCGTCCATCCGCAGAGCGCCGGCGACCACGCGGAGTATCGCGTGGCGGTGGATGTTCAGGGATTCGAATCCACGCTCGGCAGCAGGGTCTCGATCGATGTCCTCTGGACCATTCGTCAGAGCTCCAGAAGCGAGACTATATTCAAGACCGGACGATCGAGCGTGGAGGAACCGGTCGCCGATCCGAGTTATGAGGCGCTTGCGGCGGCCCATAGCCGAGGCCTGGTCCGGGTCAGTCGCGATATCGCGGATGCGATCCGGTCGTTGCACCAATGACAATCCTGTCGGGCTCCGTCGATTCCCTTGCCGGGGGATGTGGATCAATCAGGTCGTGGCTGGTCTGGTGGATCGCCCGGTGTCGCAGTCACGCTGTCGTTTCCGCCATGCCGGCGGCGAAGCTCCTTCTTGTACGCGCGACGTTCTTCGGGCGACATGCTCTGAAATTTTTCCCGCAACGCCTTACGCTGTTCGGGCGGTAAGGACCTGAACCACCGCCTGGCATTCCTGACAGATTCGCGCTCTTCAGGCGGGAGTTGGCGAAATCGCTGATACCGTTCACGCAGTTGTTGCTGCTGCTCAGGCGATAATGTCCGCCATTCTTTGAACCGTTGCTTCGCCTCTTGCCGCTCCTCCGGCGTCATCGTTCCCCAGCGCTGCGCCCCATTGCGCAACCGTTCCTGTTTACGCGGCGGCAACTGATCCCAGCTGTCGCTGAAACGCTCCAGCAGTTGCTGCTCACCGGGACTCAACTGACTCCAAGGCACGCCGGCCGGGTCGCCTTGCGCCCAGGCAGAGGCCGCCCCACATCCCAGCACTAACAGGTACACAATGAGCATTTTCATGGGCCGGTCGGCATCCTCATCGCAACGGGCCTAGCTGGTCGCGGCGGGACGGTCGGCCAGCCAGTCATAGAATTCGAGATCTTCCGACAGTTCGATATTTTCCGGCGATTGCACCAGTTCGAGATCTTCGAGCAGCAGGAGATGCGAATGGTTCACCCCGCCGGAGAGCGACAGCCACATCGTGAGGGCCAACGCAGCCATCGATGCCAACGCCGCTCCACCGGCCCACAGGAGCCAAGGTCGCCGGCGCGATGGCTGATCCAGCGCATGCCGCCGCGCGCGCTGCACCAGCAACACCGTCTTCGGATCAAGATCCTGCACACTGTGATCGAGCAGACGTTTCGCCGCTGCCGCCAACGTATCCGCCTGCTCGTCCGACCGTTCACTCATGGCCAATGCTCCCCCAATCGCTTTCTCAAGACCTGGACGGCGCGAAACAAATGGGTTTTCACGCTGCCTTCCGAACAGCCCATGGCCTGCGCCGTTTGTGCCACATCCAGTTCCTCCCAGACACGCAGGAGAAAGGCCTGTTGTTGCCGCAGCGGAAGGGCGCGCAATGCGACATCCAGCGCCGCACAGGCACGCTTGCGCTTCAGGTCTTCATCCGGCGCTACTGCGGCAACATCGGGAACCTGTTCCAGCGGATCTTCCCCCTCCTCGTCATTCTGCGGGCCGCCGAAAAATTCCCGGAGACGGTTCCGTACCCTGGTCCGGCGATACCAATCACGAATGCGGCTCTGCAGAATACAGTGAAAGAGCGGCCCCCACTCCCCTTCAGTCCGGTCGCCATACTGTTGAACCAATTTCAACATGGCGTCTTGCACGAGGTCCAGCGCCTCGTCCTCATTTCCCGTGGCAATGTGAGCCATGCGGAACGCACGCCGTTCAATCCCCACCAGGAATCGATCCAATGCCTGGGTTTGATCCAGAGGTCCCACCCTCTCACCCAGGCAAAGGCTGCCGGGTTGTTCATCAACGGCTATATGGGGATGCCACCTGCTCACCGCCTACCCCGCCGACATTCGAGGGGCGGTCAGGGCCCGATCCATGCTGGGTGTTGAACCGCGGCTTTTTCGATGACGGTGCGACCTCTTCCCGCCACCCTGACAAGCGGGACGAACCGAAGGGTGACCGACAACGTTCCGATTTTCACCCCGCTCGGCCTCACCGTCAAGGAAGTGCACGAGTTGTACCTCTTCTTACAGAGAAGAACGCGATGGCGTCCCTTCGGTTGACCGTACCGCCCAGGCAAACCGTGAAACCTGTCGCCACAACAGCGGCCTGTCTCGGGAAGGAAGCTTCGAATCAGGTTAATTCTGACCGTATCACGCGGAGAAAGATGCGCGGGAGGGGCTACTTGACCCTATTCGATTCGGCAGGCCGCTTGCCGGCAGCCCATGAGGTCGGAGGAATCTGCACCACCAGATCGAACCGTTCTTGCGCTTCATTGTCCTTGAGGTCCGGTCCGACACTATAGAGAGTTCCCTTCTTCATATTGACCAGCATCGGGAATCCCGTAAAGGGATCGTAAAGGCCCTGTCCTGCCTTTGCAATCCTGGTGAGCAGATCCTGTTCCGGTGGAGTCCGGCGGAGCCAGGCTTGCAAGGACGCCAGGCGCAAACGTGCATCTGTTTCCAGTACTCGACCGGCATAGGTCTCCCAGGTCGGAAGCGGATCGATTCCGACGAGGCTCTCGATAGGATCGACGAGTAGGTCGGTCAGGCCGTACGGCGGCGTACGTACAAACTGGGATTGCTTCGGGAGGTCCGCAACCCGGCCTTCTGCCGCAGCCTTGCCGGCGGCCTCGTAATATTCCGCATAGGCATTGAACAGGCGCTGTCTCGGCAACGGCAGCGAGGCGGCAATCGAGGCATAGAACGGACGGCTATCGGCCTTGTCCCGCTTCAGGCTCTCATCCAATGTCTTGACGGCCAGCATGAACCGGCTCTGCATCGGCCAACGAACCGACTGCTCGGCCTGATCGAGCGGCCGCGCGAGCTTGGCCAGGCGGCTCACCAGCCTGTCGTCGAGATCCGGCCGTAAGAGCAGCCCACCCAACAGGACGACATCCTCATTGAGCGCGTCACTGGCCAGCATTTTCAGCGGCAAGGTTTTGGCCTGCCCCAATACCGTCCGCCAGGCTCCAAGATCGGTTTCGAGCCGCCCGATTCCTGCCTCCACATCCTGCGCGAATCCTTCCGCCACATAGAGTCGATGGGCATGGAGGATCAAGCCGCAGTTCGGACTGACCGCTTGCCCATAACCCCAATCCTCGAACGGCATGGTGAGCCACTGCCGATACCGGCCCATGGAAACCTCTGCCTGCGCCACCCATGACTTCACACCGGTTGCCGACATCCGCATCTGGGCAGCCGGATCGACTCCTTTCAGCCACTTACCCAACACCTCGGCCGACGCACCCTGCGCACCTGAGACATTTCCAGCCCCCATCAGACAGTTGTCGGTGAATGTCCGATCGGCCTCTTCGGCTCGTCGATCCATTCCAGCCTGCAGGGGGTCCTGGGTTGTGACAGCACCGAAGCCGAGGAGGAGGAAGTAGCCGTTCCTGCCGGGTTCCTGCAACGTGTGTTGCGGTACCGCCGTCATGTTGTGATAGGCCGAGGTGGGTTGCTCTTCAAGGACCAGCCAGGTCAGGGCGATTCCACCGACGGCGCCGGCCATGAGAACCAACATAAGACCGATCAGGGCCAGGACCGAGATGACCAGCGAGCGTGTCGTCGAACAGGCGGCGCTCACGATGGACACCGCAGCCTGACCGATACGGTGCAAGCCCCGACCTTCCGCCTGCTTTCGCGGCTTAGGCTGGACAAATGAAGCTTCCACCGCAACCGGCTTCGCCTTCCCCGGCTGATCCACGGGGCTCTCCGCAACAACCGTAGTCGCCTCCTGTGGATCGACCAAGGGCGGGGCGGCAGAAGGTACTGGTTCTTCATGAGGCGGTGCCGGATGGTCGGCTTCAACAGGAGAGACAGGCGCAGGCTTCTTCAGCCAGCGCGTCAGCATGTTCCCGGTTGAGGCGCTCAGGGCAGGGGCCGATTGGGAGTTGTCCCACAAAATCCGAAGGCTTCCATCTGCAGCAGGCTCGGGAGCTGCCTGTGCCGCTGCAGTCGGCGCTTGTGCCTCGACAGCCGAAACCGGCTCGACCGACACAGTCAACTCCTCGGCGGCAGGGACAACGTGGGCAGCCTGTATCGACTCGACGAAAGGCAAGGCCGGCTCTTCCCGTAACACATGGGCCGATGCAGCCGATTCACCAGGCTGAGACCCTCCGACACCACAGGCAATGGCCTCCGGCATGGAGGAGACACTCTGCGTCACCGGCGAAACCTCCGGCCCCGACGCCATGAGCGACCCATCCAATGGAGCGTCCGCCGGAGAAGTTTCACCCGATTCGGCCGGTACAGTCGATTGATCTGCCGGGAGAGCAGGCGTAACCGAAAATACCGACGATTCGGCAGCGGTCTCCTGGGTGATGGAAATCGTTGACTCATGGCTCGGAATCTGACTCACTGGTTGGTCGACCGGGACAGTCGGCTCCGAGAGCGCCGTTTCTGCCGATTCAACTACGGAAGCCTGGATTCCTTGTACAACTGTCTGTGCCAAGGCCAGCGGCGCCACATCCATGGTTGCCGTCATGGCGGACTCGGCCGGCACTTCGACAGGCTGCTCACTGCGCTCCTCATGTCCTGGTGCCGCCATCGATTCATTCAGGGTCAGCCGGAACGGGCGTTCCGCAGACAGATCGATGGTTGATAGGGTCGGTCGGTCGCTTTCAGGCGGGGCAACCGGCGCCGGCTCTTCGACCGGTGCGATCGCCTCCACAGGAATATGGATGGGTTGTTCGCGCGGCTCGACCGGAGCATCCGAAGAAAGGATGCGAAACTCCGTTGTCGAGGGTACGTCCACATGAACGGGGCTGTCGGCTGCTATGACATCTGGAGGAACCGCCGTAACAGGCGCTGGCTCCCGACCCTCCGGCAAACTAAACAGGACCATGGTGGGACCGGAGTCTCCGCCGGCAGAACCGGAATGGACCGGCCCGAATTCCGGTTCAGGGTCCGGTCGTGGAATCGACACATTATCGATTTCGACCTGCTCCCAAGGCATGGGGGCAGAAAGGGGCGGGGCATCTCCGACTGAGATCCCGAAAGCACCAGTCGCCGGGTCAGCGAACGACAAAGAGCCAGTCTCTGAGGAATCAGCAGGCGGAGAGGCAGCCCCTGTCTCTTCAGGCAAAGTGCCCTCAGAAGAGAGGCCATTCTCTGCGCTCGACAGGTTCTGAGTAGGCGGGGGCGAAGCTTGCATCGCCGTGACCGCCGCCAGGATTTCTTCCCAGGTAAGCCCTGACGAGGTGATTTCTGAAGGGACCGGTGCAATGGGCGGCGCAACCGGCGCTTGGCCAATCGGAAGGTCCGTTGCGGGGGGCTCGACTACCCTGTCGGCCTCAACCGCCTCGATGTCGCGCTTCAACTCGTCAATTGCCGGCACCCCACTCACCGATTCTTCGACTTGGTCCCAGGGCATCGGCGCCGGACTCGCGGGCGGTTCTGTGATTGGATGGACACTCGCCTGCGTGAGCACTTCAATCGGCTGCTGCGATTCCTCTACAAGAGGCTCCAGAGGATGTTCTGTCTCAATGGGAGCAGCAGGAACCGCCTCGGCTGTAGCATACCCCTGGCTGTCTGTCGCTGAGGGAATTTCAGCCACCACATCTTCAATCTGATCCCAGGGCATGGGGGTCGGACCGGCCGGAGCTGCTGCAATCGGATGGGCCTCGGCCTGCGTGAGCACTTCGAACGTGGGAGATACTGTCTCCACGACGGGCGTGGGAAGGTCGGCCTCCACTGGGGCAGCAGAAGCTGCCTCGACCGTTGTCGGCACCGGACTGTCTGCCGCTGCCGAGATCCCCGCGACAGCTGAGGGCCCACCCTCACCGAGAGTCTGCCGCTCCGACGTCGCAAACGAATCAGCAGACGGCGTGGCCGCGGTCGGTTCAGGTAGGGCCTCTTGCCGTGCTTCTTCCGTGATCGACTGGATCGAAACAGGCGCAGCACCAGCGCCCACCCTCTCGGACAAATCACCTACAACTGGGACCGGCACCGGTTCTTGAGGACTGTCGGCCGGGGTCTCAGTCGGCGCTGTCTCCACCTGTTCCCATGGCATGGCGGCCGCCGCTGAATGGTCCGCCGGAGGCTCCGAATGCGGTGGCGGTGACTCATGTTCCGAATCGACTACCGCCGACGGAGGAGTAACCTGTAACATTTGCCCCGTCACGGTATCGAACATGGCTGCGAAGCGGAAGGCGACCGGACTTCCTGGGGCAAGCGAACGAATCTTGCCGAAGAGGTCGCTGGCTCGGTTCGGGTTATCGCTGTCCGGATCTTCCAGCAACACCTCGATCGCCTTGCCGTACTCCGCCACCGCCGCCATGACGTCGCCCTTGTCCTCGTACACATGCCCCAACATTTCCAAGAAGGGAACGCAGCGAGGTCCTGCAGTCAGGTATTCCCGCAGAAGCGATTCCGCCAGCCAATAGTCCTGCCGCTCCATGGCCTCGCGAGCCAGCGATTCGAACGCCGCCCTGGCGCTCATGAGGCTGCCGAGTCGCAGGTGGAGGGTGGCAAAAAGGCGCCGGGCTTCGGCATTGAGTGGGTCGAGCGCGAGCAGGTCTTTCAGCACAGTGGACGCACGGCCGTATTTGCCTGCGTTCATTTGTGTAATGGCGTCTTCGAGGAGGGCCGACTTTTTGTTATAACCGACGACTCCCTTTTTCTGGACCTTCGCCGGTGTTTTTTTGTCGGATTTGAGGGGGGTTTTCTTATCGGATCGCACAATATAACCTTAGCAGATTCCAGGCTTTTCGCTCGGCGCTCCCCATCCGACCGATAGAGAGCTGTCCATAGCCGCTTTCAAGCCGGTCAACCAACGCGTGGGGTGAAGAAAAACCACTCTTGAATGCAAGGGAAATGCCGCAACCACTGTATGGTTTTTCCATGAGTAGCTTGAGCGCGCGATTCGAGGGGTCAGTTGGCTCCCTGACAATCGCCAGGACTTTGACAGAATCCTGTGTGCATACTTTTCGGCATGGCGGAATGTGATCTTGATCGGGGATTCTTCTGTGTCAGATGTGGAACAAACCGCACTGGCCGGCGTGGTCAAAAGGGGTCGAAGGAATCAGAGCGGACGATTCCCTAGTGCTCTGTTTTATCCACGGCGGTAAGTTCCGTATACTGCCTCCAAGGAGTTCCCATCGCCAATGGGCCATATCGTCATTTTCACGGATCTGGATGGAAGTCTACTCGACGCAACCACCTATTCCTACGAGGCTGCCGAGCAGGCGCTTACGGCCATTCAACAGCAAGGCGTGCCGCTCATCTTGGTGTCGAGCAAGACCCGTTCGGAGATAGAACCACTCCGCCTTCACCTGGACAATCACCATCCCTTTATCGTGGAGAACGGGGGCGCGCTGTTCATTCCAAGGGGCTACTTTCCCTTTCCAGTCGGTCACGCGACAACCAACGCGGACTATCAGGTCATTGAGATCGGAACACCCTATGCCACGCTGCGGACTGCGCTGAAAAAAATCGGAGAGATTCTCGGTTGCCGGCTTCGAGGATTTGGAGACCTGTCCGCCGAAGAGGTCGCGAGGCTCACGGGGCTGTCACCAGCCGATGCCCTCTTGGCCAAACAGCGGGAATATGATGAGCCTTTTGTGGTCGAGGAGCGGGTGATCTCCTGGAGCGATCTGCTGCGGGCTGCGGACACGCAGGGTCTGCGCTGTACGAAAGGGGGTCGGTTTTATCACTTGATGGGATCGAACGATAAGGGAACCGCCAGCAAGCTGCTGGCGCAGTATTATCGGCGGCTTGCGCAGGCTGCAGGGCACAGCTTGACGACCATCGGCCTTGGAGACAGTCTCAACGATCTTCCCCTCCTGGCAACGGTGGACTATCCCATCCTCGTCCAGAAGCCGGACCGTTCCTACGATCCGAACGTGCACCTGCCCCATCTCATCCGTGCCGATGGGATCGGCCCGGTGGGGTGGAACCGAAGCCTCATCGACCTTCTGTCGACCCTCTGACGGTCGGCAGGCCGACAATCGCGAACAATCTTGTGCCAACGAGACCGTAACAACCGGCGCATGATTACCCCCGCGGTGAAGATTCGGAACGGCGACAACACTGAAGGCCCGCCAAGAGCCCGCCGGTAAACCCCAGACCGACGGCGAGCGCCACGAGTCCGAGAAGCGAACGGTTGAAGACGAACGGAGAGGAACGTCGTTGCGGGTAACGGGGCACCGCGGCCTCTCCGCCCAACCAGAGACGCGATTTTCCGTCCCCATCGACTTCCGATATTTTTTCAGTCATTCAATAGTCCTTTGCCGCGGGCGGCCGATGCTATCCACCTAATCACATATGTCGTAAATCATCAGGCGCCCCGTTTCGTGAACGAACGGAGAGTCCACGCTCAAGATACTCTTTCGCCAGATCCTTGGCACCCAGACCGAAGGCAATCGCCCCTGCCAGAACGATTCCCCCGAGCGTAATACCGAAACCCACCACCACGATATTCTGCGCAATCCCGAGTTGTTCGAGCGCCATCGCGACCGCCAGCAATTGAATCCCCCAACGCGAACAGGTCGCCACGAGCCGGGCCGGGGGAAGCCCCGCATTCACGGCGGCGATCAGGACGGCCTGAGATACAAAATTCGACAACAGCCAGCCGGCGACGAGAATGAGTCCCGCCGTCACGAGATGCGGCACATAGGCCAGGAACGACTTGGCAAAATCGTTGATCGGCTGGAGATTGAGCGCACCCAATGCGGCCACGGTCGCAAAAATCATGACCAGCCAATAGGCGGCTTGCCCGACCAGCCGCGACGGGTCGGTTTTGACCCCGCCGCGCAGCAGCGCGCCCGTGACCCCTAAGCGATCGAAGAGCCGATCCAATCCGACCACCCGCAACAACCGCTCGAGCGCTTGACTCGCGGTCCAGGCCACCACCAGGCCGGCAAAGAAAATGATGGACATCGCCAGGATACTGGGCAACACAGCCAGCACCTGCCTCGCCATCAACTCCAAGGGGTCGAGTAGGCCCTTTTCAAAAAACTCTTTCATGCTTCCCTCCTCCGGCCTGTGCCGCAGCCGCCTTCAGCTTCAGCTGGATCGAGCGGCGCACATCAGCTGGCATGGGGCTCATTCCACCGTGCCACCAGATAGGACTTGTCCTTTTCAAATGCCTGACAGAGCGCTTCGATACGCTCCTCGGCCTCGGTCGAGGTGAGGCCCTGCGTATCCAACACGAACGAGGCGGTCCGCCCCAGGTACAAGGGGGTGAACGCCTTCAGCACGTGATCGAGCGGCAGCACGCGATTGCGATAGGCCACGGCCGCATCGTAGACGACCCGCGCCCACAGACTGTCGGCGATGCGAAAATCCTGCAACGAACAGGTCCCCAGCGGCAGGAGACTCTGTCTGGTCCCGGGGGCGAGAATCTGATCCCAAATCGTGCCCAGATCGCTCAGGCCCTGTCGAAAGGTGCTGATCATGCGATCGACGTTGACGTTGACCGGTTCGACCCCCACTTCGTACTGAAATCCGAATAACGGCACCACGTTCGAGCCTTCCATTTTGGCCCAGACGGCATAGTGGTCTTCCATCAGCGCGAAGACCGCGCCCAGCACCTGGACCAGCATCGCGGACAGGTCCGCGGCCGGATCCTTGGGATTGTGGATCTTCGCACCCAGAAAACTTTGACAGACCCGAGCGCCGCTGGCAATCGCTTCCGTCGTCATCCAGATGTCGATGCCGAACTTGGCCACTTCCGATTCCCACACATGCTTGTCCAGATAGTGCTGGGCCAAGTGGCCGGAAAATCCGAAATCCCCGCCGATGGGCTGCCTGATTCGATGGCCGTATAGGGTCCGCGTCAGCGGATACACGATGCTGTTCGTGATGGTCCCATCGTATTTGTGGCGCAAATAGTAGGGCGCGACATAGTCGAACCCCTGTTCGAACACCGGACTCACCAGCAGTTCGATCCATTCCGGCGTGATGCTCCGCAGATCCGAATCCACGACGGCACAGGCCTTCGCTTTCAACCGGCGCGCGATTTCAAAGATGGTGCGAAACGCGCTCCCCTTGCCGGGGATGCCGTGATAGGGCGTGATGATCTTGTGAAGCGAACTCTGCTGGTCGCCGATGAACAGCGTCTTGAGGTCGACCACGGCCTGCGCCACGACCTGCTGCGTGCCGTCCGTCGAGCCGCCGTCCGAGTTCACCAAGACCGCGCGCGCCTGCGGAAAGTATTTGGCCAGGCCGGCACTGACCGCCCTGACGACATGGCCGATCGTTTCGACATTGTTGAAACTGGGAATTCCGACCAGGATGTCCGTGTGGGCGAATTGATCGACCTGCGCTTCAGTCTCAGGAGTCAACGGAGTGGTATGGACCGCGGAGGAAAGATTGGGACCAGGCGTCATACATACACTCTTGCAGGCCTCCGCCCTCGTGACCCGTCGATCATGGGCGCAAACTGGGCCGGCGAAAGGCCGATGGCTGCGACAATGTCTCTCAAAGTAAGAGACACTATATCGCCCGACGATGTCAAGCAATCCCGGAGCGACGATGTCTGTCTCAGGGTGTCGTGTCCTGCCAGTCCGGAGTCTGGATGAAGACGGTGACGCGGTCGAACGGAGGAGGTACCGAAACGGTCAGTCGGCGTCTGAAATCACGATCTGTTCTTTGCGGTCGCTGCTGAAAGGGGGAGTCGTTGCATTGGCGCTGACGAAGGCATTCAAACGAAGTTGGTCGTCGGCATCCATCAGGATGGGATCGACCCCGAGGCGTGACTCACTCGCCCATCGTATAGTCGCCAACCGCACGGAGAGAGGTTTGGGCTGTCCGGGAATATGCAGATGAAGCTGAAGCAGGTCCCCCGCTTGCAATCCCTTGAGCCCTGTCCGTGACCATCCTGGAATCGAGAGATCCAGCATCCGGCCGTTCCAGATCAACAGACCGTCTTCGGAACGCGATCCGGTGCACTCGACGATAAAACGCGGGCGATTCTGTGGTTCCATCCATTCCTCCGAGCAAACGCCTCGGCAGAATATGAAAAACAACGGATGGCCCGGTAGTCCCCGAAAGGGGGGATCTCCGGTGATGGCGCCGTGACACTCTTCGAGGATAGCCGGTTCTCTGCGAAGGGAGCCGGTCAAGATCGGGCGAAACGAGGGGACCGGACAGATCGAATGTGAGGAGGGAGAACACGCAGATCAGGCGACACGAGAAGAACCCGCTGCCTTGAGCATCGATTCAACAAACTTGTGAATACGCGCTTCCGCGGTGGCACTCATATTCACGGTCTCGAGACCGAATGCACGATCTTTTACCCACTGCACCGTCACCCCTTCGATATCGATGGCCTTGGGCTGATCGGGCAAGAAGACGCGCAGCGTGAGGGTCGCACCGACCGTGACCGGCTTGTCCCCTTCGATCCGCCAGCCCTTCACGGAAAGGTCACAGACCTTGCCGGTTCCGACAAGACCCTCCCCCAGGTAATAGAGGAAACAGCTCACGGGCACCCGGGAATGCGAACGGGCTTTCAGCGGTTTGGCCATGATTCGTGGCGAGGAAGTTTCGTATCGCGGGACTCCGGCCTCGACTACGGTCTAGTCTACTCATGCCGGAAGAGATGGCAAAGAATATTCCGTTTCTCACCGCAGCCGCCGAACAGGATCAGACAGAGACAGGACGAATGAAACCGGAGAGGGACAGGGTCACACGAGGGTCGTCACAAACTGTTCGAGCCGAGCCTGCTCATCGGCCTTGATCGAACCGACTTCGATGCCGAATTCCTGCCCCCGCGACCAACGCACGATCGCGCGATCGACGAAGACGGTGGGGTACTGGCCGGGAAGAAAGACACAGAGGGTGAGTACCATGCCGGGCGCGACCGGCTGTGTCCCATCCACCCGCCATCCGTTGAGCGACAGATTCCAGGCCGTGCCGGTCCCTTGGAATTCATCACTGGAGTAATACAGGGAACAACGGACGGGGAAACGGCGGAACGACCGCAGGTGAAATCTGGTGCGAGGGAGCGCGGGCGAACGATGTAGTGTGAACGAAGAGATCTCCTTGCCGCCACCGGTCATATCTCACCCCACTCGAGCTATTCGTACACACGAGCGTTGGGGTGAGTGACGGGTTTCGAAATGCTTCCGACCCCTCGCCCCATCAAGCAAATCAACCACTTACGTCTGCAGATCGCAGCAAAAGTGAGCAAATTGTACGCGAATCCGCAACCAGCCGCAACCAGGATTCCGGCTCCCAGGAGAGCTCGATATCCGATGGTCTATCAGACAAGGAGCGGAGTTCATGAGCCACCGGCTGGCCCTACCCGAAGAAGCATTCCTTTCTCGTCAAGGGATTGGACTGCACGGCTCAGCCACTCCGCCGTGCACCGTAATAGCCTGCCTGAACTCGATCGCCCTGCAATCCGATGCACTTGCTCGCAACGGTCGGTGACATGCACCTGAAGGCGAAGTTTGAGGCGACGGAGCCTGTTTTGGATTTGCCCGAGAGAAGAGTGCGTCGCTAGGAGACTGTTGCACCATATTCGGGAAAAGTGTCCAATTCTCTATAACTGGTTTACACACCAAGCCGAAAGGTACCGTCATGAGCATTCCGAAAGACGTGATGGACGCCGACTCGCAGCAGCGGGGGCCGATGTCGCTGGGATTGACGTGCGTGAAGAGATCCTTGCCAACTTTATCGGAGACGCCCTCGCCGACCCCGTCTTCTCCAAACGAGTCGTCAGAAATCGAACAAAAAGGTATGGATGAGCAGCATGACGACCCTACGAGAGCCAGAACATTGACCCAGAGAGAAGAGGCTTTTTGCCTGGCCGTGGTCGAGGGCCTGCGCCCGTCTGATGCCTATCGGAAGGTGTACAAGCCCCAGAAGGCTAAGGCCAAAACGATCAACGAGAAAGCCTCGCGGCTCATGTCGAAAGGCAAGGTTCGGGCAAGGGTTGAAGCGCTTCTGAAACCGCTCGTTCAGCGAGCGCAATTGCGCCGCGAGCAATGGTTGGAACGGATCGCTCGCATGATGCTCTTCGATGTGCGGAAAATGTTCGATACACAGGGCAATCCGCTCCCGATCACCGAGCTGGGTGAGAACGAGGCCGCTGCCCTGCTGGGCTTTGAGTGTTACGAGAACTTTGAGGGCAAGGGCGAGGCGCGGCGAGTGGTCGGGCACACGAAGAAATTCAGGCTGGCCGATCGGATTCGAGCCTTCGAACTGTACGGGAAAGCGATGGGGTATTATGCCGACAAAATGGAAGTGGCCGGGAAGGACGGGGCGCCCATTTCCCGCAACGTGGAGTTTGTCGATCCCGCATGAGCACAGCCGTCGTCACCACTCCCACCGCCGAATTTCCGCGCAAGCTGGCACTGCTGTTATCGATACGGTTCGGAAGCTCCGCTGCTTTGACCTCATGGACGATCGGAGGTTCTCGCCCCTACCCCTGTACGAGTGGGACGCGACGGGGAATTATCACCTCGATACGCCCTACGCGAACCAAGACGGGGTGGTGTATTATCGCAATGCGTGGCCCCCGACACGCTGGGGGACGACACAGCGCTAAGGAGATGTAACGTAACCAGGAGGTTCACATGCGACGTTTATTCGCTGTCACGTTCCTGTTTTCCCTCATTGCCATGCCGGCCGCTGGGCAAGTCGTCTGTACGCAGCTGGGCGCCTTCACGGATTGCTCCGGACCAAATAACCGTAGCCAGACACAAGTAGACCTTGGGAACCATCAAGGCGTGATCATCGGCGATCGGACGACAACGCCCTATACCATCCTCACGCCGCCAGCTCCATCGGTTGGAGTGCCGAGCCTCAAACCATTGCCGATGCTGGAACCGTTGCCGACCTTGGGAGGTACGACGCCAGCGCCACCGAGTACGCCCCTGTTCGTGCCCGGCGCGGATGGGCCGATTCTGATGCTGGGGCAGTAGCAAGGGATCGGCAGGGAGGCTTGCGTGCCGCCGGATTGACAGGCAAAGAGACTGGCTTATACTGTGACTCAATTTGACTGGGTTCCAGGACCAGGCTTGTTCCGACGCTAACACACAGGAGGCACGATCATGACGGGGTATGATCGGATCACGTTCGATCACCAGATTCTCGGAGGGCGAGCGTGTATTCGTGGGATGCGGTTGAGTGTATCCTTGCTCGTGAATCTAGTGGCTAATGGCATGTCTGTTGAACAGATTTTGAAGGAATACCCGCTGCTCGAAGCAGACGATATACGCCAAGCCCTTCAGTATGCGGCAGCGCTCACCAATGAAGAGCTCCATCCGCTTACCACAAGTCCGTTGTGAAGTGTTTGGCGGATATGGGGCTGGCGCTCAGCACGGTCCAGGCCCTTCGTCAGCGCGGTCACGACATCCGGCATTTGAGCGAAGAAGGCCTTGAGCGCTTGACCGATCCGCTCATCCTCCAAAAAGCGGGACGGGAAGAGCGTCTGATTATCACGTGCGATCTCGATTTTGCCGATCTTCTGGCACTGAGTGCCCGTACCCTCCCGAGCGTGATTCTTGTCCGACTCCAGAACCAAACACCTGGCTCGGTGATCCCTCGGCTAGTGCAGGTTCTCAGTGAATGCCGCGAGGCCTTGACCGCCGGCGCAATCGTCACCATCGAAGAAACCCGGTACCGACTGCGGCGCCTTCCTATTGAGCCCAGCCCACGCTGAACCATTTCATCGAGGAACGGTTGGACGAAGTTCTTGATGGATTGCACCTCGCTGCGTGAGCGAGTGCAGTCCCATATTACTCCCTCCCACGAAACGCGTCAGGCCTTCCAGGTCGCTTGCGCTGATCGGAAGGACCAATGCCGAGCCCGGCATGCGGCTCGTGATGCCCTCATGCCCGACAATCTTCCCATCCTTGACGTAGAAGAAGCGCATGGTTTCAATGCGGGGGTCGCGGAAAACTTAAACGAGCGAGGCGAGATCCGCTGTCGAGGTGACGGCATAGCCGCGCAAATCGACGCGGCCCTTGATGGCTAGGTCCTTGGAGATCGCAACGGCAGGGGTACGAACTCCGGCCCGTTCCAGGCCAGCAAGTCTTTCTCCTTCTGGTCGAGCGCTTGTAATTCCTCGATGGTCCCCATAAATTCCTCCGCGATCGGATACTCGGGGCAGTTCTTGAAGCCCTCTCGCTCCTGGTCTGTCAGCAAGCTCTCTAGGTACTGTTCGAGCTCCTGCTCGCTGAGCAAGCTCATCGAGGTCACTGAGAGCCTCTCGGGCGGCTTCTCGGTTTCGTTGTTCGGGCTCTCCGAGTCGTTGTTCATACGGTGATTGATCATCTCACAGCGACTGCCTACTGACTACAGCTTCGTCGCGGCTATCGGTAGCATTCCAGCAGGAGTGTAAATTTCCTGGCTGCGGCGCCGATCTCAGCAGCCCCCACCGATTGTGAGGACACGCCTGTTTCGTACTCCACACTCTGGGAGTCAAGGAACGCCTTGGCAACGGCGCTGTTGATGGCGAAGTTGATGTTCTGCGGAATATCCCCTGTCGTTTTAGCGATGGTCAGGGCATTCAGCTTGCTGACCACAACACCCACGGTATTGCCGCTCTGATCCAAGAGGGGGCCACCACTGTTGCCGGGCTGAACAGGGGCGCTGATTTGAAGAAAGCGCGTATTATTGCCGATACCTGCCAGGGCACTCACCGTTCCGGTGGTCACCTGCGCTTCAGACGCCAACAGTCCAGGTAATGGAAATCCGACCACGATCACCCCATCTCCTGGTCGGATCGTGCGTCCCTCTCGAAAGCGAGCCATACTCGGCACGGGGTCAGACAGTTGGAGGAGCGCCAGGTCATTCTCCGCATCAGTTCCAACGATCGTGACCTCTTTCTTGCGGCCTTCCGTCGTGGCGCGAACAGTCCCGCATTTCTCGACTACGTGATAATTGGTCATGATGTGTCCTTGCTTGCTGACGACAAAGCCTGTGCCTGTACTAGCTGGTGCTGCCTCTTTCTTGGCATCCTCCACCTTTGAAGGTGCGCGGTCCAACATTTCTGCAAGCTGAGCCAGCATGTTTACCGCTTTTCCGGCCTCCATACTATTGGGAAATAATGTCACGACCTGCTTGAGCACTGCGGCCGCTCCCTTGGGATCTCTCACGGCAATATAGGAGTAGCCCTTCTTCAAGAGCGCAGCTGGCACCTTTTCGCTGAGGGGGTAGTCCAGTTCGACCCTATTATAGGCCTCGATCGCGTGCTGATAGTCTTTCCGGCCGTAGTACGATTCGCCCAACCAAAACCATGCATTCGGAGCCAAGACAGAACCGGGATAGCTTGCGATGAATGCCGTAAAGCCGCGCCGAGCCCCGTCGAGATCCCCATCTTTAAACAGCGTCAAGACACGTTCATACTGCCTCCTGTCCGGTGCCTCGCTATAGTGGCTCGCCTCACCAGCAGACGCTTGGGTTCCCGTCGTCGGCTTCCACTCGCGGGCCAGTTTTTGTGCTTCTGCGTGTTGGGTCGGAGTCATAAACGTCGCTATCTCGTCACGTTTCTTCACGTACTCGCTTTTTTTTGAAGCCGCGAGATTGACCCACATGTAGGCAAGCACGTAGTCCCGAGGCACGCCTTGCCCCCGATAGTACATCGAAGCAAGATCGTACTGCGCCCCTGCATCGCCGGCCTCAGCAGCTTTCGTGAACCAGCGCACCGCTTGTTGGTAATCTTGCGGCACGCCGTCTCCGTTCTCGTACACCACGCCGAGGGTGTACTGCGCGTCCGTAAGGCCCGCGAGGGCGGCTTTGGTGTACCACTGCACGGCTTGCTGAGAGTCCTGCGGTACGCCTTGTCCGATGTTATACATCACGCCAAGATAGAACTGCGCCCTTGTGCGGTCCGCCTCAGGGCCCGAGCCATATTTCTTCAACCAGTACGAAGTGAGAGCTACGTCGGGGACTTCAGGATTGGCCGGGCGGGCTCTTGCAAGCCATTCGTCAAATGGAGGGCTGGAAACGGTTGCGGCGTTCATAAATTTGGCAAAAGCCGTGGCATAGTCCTTACGCTCATACGCAGCCAAGCCATCTTCAAAGTCGTTTGCCCTCGCGATGGTGCTTGTGCTGAACAAGATTACCAATATCAGCAGGACTCGCGTCATCATGCCTCCAACCATGAATTGATGGGCCGTGCGTGGGGCTAGGGACAGCAATTCTTCACCGGCAACCCCTCCTCGGTCAAGCGACATCCTGTCAGTAACCGCACGGTCACTGACAAAGAATATTTCAGTTTAGCCGTCAACGGCGCTTGACCTCACCAGAAATACTGCATACAATATGTACATCTGATATGAGGTAGCGCATGAAAACTGTTGGCTATGCCAGAGTAAGTACCGAAGTCCAGGCGCAAGACGGGGTCTCCCTGGACGCACAGCAGGCACGAATCGAAGCCTGGAGCCTCGCGAACGGATACGAACTTGCCACTGTACATGTTGACGCAGGACTTTCTGGCGGGCGGGCCGATAACCGCCCCGCCCTGCAAGCCGCCCTGGCAGAAGCGTGCAAGCTGAAGGCCGTCCTTGTTGTTTATTCACTTTCCAGACTGGCGAGATCCACGACTGATGCGATTGCCATCAGCGAGCGGCTGGCCAAGAGCGGCGCCGACCTCGCCAGCCTGAGCGAGCGGATCGACACGACAAGCGCCTCTGGGAAAATGGTGTTTCGCATGCTTGCGGTGTTGGCCGAATTCGAGCGCGACCAAGTGGCTGAGAGGACCAAGACCGCGCTGGCACATCTCCGCCACCAGGGCAAACGCATCAGCGGCCGCATTCCATTCGGGTACAGTCTGGCAGCAAATGGGGTGGACCTGATCCCGCATTCTAAAGAACAGGAGGCGATTCGCTTGATGCAGGAACTGAAAACGCAAGGCTGCAGCCTGCGCGAAATCGCAGCAGCTTTGACCGAGAGAGGCATACACACCAAAACGAGGACGGCCTGGAGTCCGGAATCTATCCGAGGAATCCTCAGAAAGGTTGCATAATGAAGAAATCCCAGCGATTTGACCGACTCGCCGCAGCACTGAGAGATGTGTCTCCCGATCGCCTCCGCGATGTCCTCGTAAAAGACACACCCATCACGTTTCGCGTCACACGACAAGAGCGCGATGACATGCATCGGGTGGCAAAGGCCTGCAGCCTGACATTGACGGATTACCTCATACGACTCCACTTATTTGCTTCACGCAAACTGGCCGGCAAGGAGCATGAGTGAATGATGTCCTGGAGATAGGAAGGCCGCAGCGAGCAACGACCGACCGAGGAGAGCTTTGTGAGTGGCAATTGAGTTGACCCTTAACTCCTTACAGCAACAGAAAGGATAACGACCGATGGGCAAGAGAATCTCCCAGCAGCAACACTCCTATCAAATTCAGATCGACCTCAGCTGGGAACGGTTGGACGGAGAAATATGTCATGCGTCCGCGGTATGCGATGACCTACGCCATATTCGCGGCGCGGTCGGACTCCTTCTAGACCTCTGCAAAGACGGCCGCAAAATCGATCCGGTGCATCTGAGCGGCGTCTTGGGAATGTTGGATGAAACTCTCGATGGGACGGCGGATCTGGCGAATGGACAGCGCAGATTCCTTGAGCAACTCTTGCCAACCCCTGGCTTACAGGATGGTGCTGATGGGAGCGAGAACGCAGGATTACACCTCGTTGCTGTGGATTCGATAGGCGAAAACTAGGCCCGAAACGGGAGGCAACGGCTGGGCTTGATCACCTAGCCGGCGGGCGTTCCTGGCGCCCGTGCCTCTCATACTCATTTCCAGATTCCTACAGGAAAGGACCATTGTGCATCACAAGGCCCCCTCCGCGCAGCCTCCCTACCCACTTCCTTCCCTACCAGAACTCAATCCAGCAACGATCAAAAAACTTGATCGAAGAAATATCCAGAGGTTTATCCGCATCGAAGCGCTGCTTCGGTCTCAGGTGGTATGGGACCTTTATGAGAAGGCCACGCGACGAACCCGGCGGCGCAAATCAGCTCCTCCAATCAGAAGCGTGGACTTGTGGCTTTTCCTGTACGGTGGGAACAGGTTGAAGCTAATAGGTGAGGCCCATGCACCCATGCGGCGCCTTCTGTGGGATGACAGCCTGCGTGAACGGTTCCATGTTGAGGATGGGTGGGCTGTATTGTTGGGCTCTCATCATCGCTACTTGCGGCCACAGAGTATTTCGTTCCGAATTGGTGAAGGGATCGTTGATTTGTCCATTTTGCACCGGCGCGAGGACCTTAGCTTCAAACTCGAGTATCTGAATGAGGACCAGTCACGCTATTTGTACCTTATGATCGATAGTGCCGAAGTCTCGCTATCCGACCTGAGGGCGCTTCAAGATCTTTTACGAAAGCGCCAGAAGACAATCTTGTCGGAAGCGAAACTTCAGGCCCCTCACCCTGTTAAAGATGTCACTGCTTGGATGCTCTACCTTCAGTCTCACGACATGCACCGCTACCAAGGGATGAGCGCTGAGAACGTCGGTAAGAACTTGTATGGAGCACCAGGCAGACGCTTAACTATGACACCTAAGGATCGCAATAAATGTGAGAACGCCCGCCGGCAAGTACTGCGAGCTTGCGCAAACGTGCAGAAGCTAATTGATTTTGCAGTGAAGGGTCCGTGGTTTCCCTCCCTCTTGTAGCTCTTATTCTCTCAGATACTTCTCAATCAATAAATTTTCAGGGGTGACAGTCTCTATGCAGGCTGTCACTCCTCGTTTTGTTTCACCCTTTTTGGGAGACTGCCCTTGTTCATGGAGCAAGGAGGTGAGCATGGACGAGTTATTGACGACATCAGACGTGGCGCGGGCACTGAACCGCTCGGTAGATAGCGTTCGCGATTACGAACGAAATGGGAAATTGCCGGCTCAAAAGACTCGCAGCGGCCAACGACTTTTCAGAATCGCCGACGTGGAACTTCTAGCCAAACAACTGAAAGACCGGACATGACCCCTTCTGATCATGGGCTGACACACATCAGCGGTCCTCTGGGCGAAGTTTTGAAAGAAATTCTCCAACGTGCAGAGTTACGTGCTCGACTGGAAGCTGAGCTTGGCCGGCCGCTCACCGATACGGAGTTTCTCCAGGTCGCCGAGCGTGCCGGAGGGGTCAGTATATGAAGGCGCAGCCGGCGATTTGGTTTTACCCATCTGATTGGCTCCGCGATCCAGCCCTGCGAAGTTGTTCCCTGGAAGCGCGTGGGCTCTGGATTGACCTCCTCTGCTTCATGCATGAGGGCTGTCCATATGGTCATTTTCAGTTCGGCAATCCAATTCCTTCAGAACAACTTCACAAAGTCATCGCGAGAATGACTGGCATAGATCTTCGTGCAGTTAGACGGTTGATAAATGAACTTCGCGCAGCAGAAGTGTTTAGTCTCAACGAGGATGGAGTGATGTATTCCAGACGCCTGACTCGGGATCATGACATCCGAACCAAGCGTGCGCAAGGTGGCGTTCTCTCGCTGCAAAATCCGAATGTGCCGCGCAGGAAGCGTGACCTGCATGAAAGTCAAGAAGGATATCCTTCAGCCCATCCTTCCCCCCCATCCTTCGATACGTCCTTGGGGGTATCCCTTTCATCTTCATATTCAATTTCATCTTCAGAAGAAGAGAAGATAGCTGGTTCGACTCCGTCTTCACCAGCCGCTGCCTCCTCCGGGAAGCGAAGGATGCAACTCACGGATGCAGAGTTTCTGAACACTCTGAGACTGAATCCCGCTTACAAGCACCTCGATCTCGACGCTGAGCTGGGGAAAATGGACGCCTGGCTTGCGACCCCAAGGGGAAAGGGTAAGCAGAAAACACGGCAACGCGTCGTGAATTGGCTGAACCGAGCCGTCGACGATCATAGACCGATGGACTCGGCTTCTCCCTCGGCCGCCCCACACCTTTGCACAGAAAAAGTTCATGGCGCCGATGGCCGGCGTTACCAGATTTGCGGGAAACCTATCGCCCTGAACCAACAGCCCCAGAGCCTTCCCTACTGTTCCGAGCACCTTCGGGGCAGGCAACTGGTCGCCGCTCACCTCGCGAATGGACACGCATCATGACCACGATGACCATCGAACAACCCTGCCTGCCGCCACACGACCTCGAAGCCGAGCAGGCCATCCTCGGAGCCATCCTGCTCTGCCCCGCCGTCTTGGCGACCGTGGGCGAGCTCGTCACCGAACAGGACTTCTACGACGCTCCCCATCGCGCCATCTTTGCTGCCATGGGCCAACTGGAGAACGCCGGCCGAGCGATCGACCACATCACGGTGAGTGAAGAGCTGAGACGGACGGGAACCCTCCAGGAAGTCGGCGGATCGGCTGCGGTGGCTGAACTCATTCAAGCTGTGCCGTCGGCTTCCAACGTGATGACGCATTGCCGAGTCGTGCGAGAGAAAGCCCGGCGACGGGAACTTCGCCGCATCGGGTACGACCTGTGTGTCCAAGCCTATGACGAGAAAGCATCCCTCCCTGCCATCGTCGAGGAGGCAGAACAAGCAATCCTCGCGCTTGATCAGGCGAACACCGCTCAGGCCATTGCCCCGATCAGGCAACTCGTCACTGATCGCCTGACCCACCTTGAAACCCTGTACAAGCAAAAAACCCCGATCACTGGGGTCCCGACAGGCTTCACATCCTTGGACAAACTCACCGCGGGGCTTCAGCCTGGAACCTTGAACATCATTGCCGCCCGTCCCAGCATGGGGAAAACAGCCCTCGCCCTTTCCATCGCCGCACATGTCGCCATGCGTGAGCACCACCCGGTCCAGATCTTCAGTCTCGAAATGTCCAAGGAGGAGTTGACCGATCGGTTGTTGTCCCTCGCAGCGCTTGTCGATCTCCATGCGATCCGGACCGGACAAGTCGGAAAGGCCGAGTGGGCTCGTATCGCCACCGCGGCGGACCAAATCTCGAATGCTCCGTTGCACATCGACGATTCGGGGACCTTGACGGTGACACAGCTTCGGCGACGAGCCCGACGAGCAAAAGCCAAGACTGGCATGGCACTCATGGTCGTGGACTATCTCCAACTCATGACGCCGAGCTTGCGGGGAGAGTCGCGGCAACAAGAAATCAGTGAGATCAGTCGCAGCCTGAAGCTTCTTGCCAAGGAGCTGGCCGTGCCAGTCGTGGCCTTGTCTCAACTGAGCCGGAAGGTCGAAGACCGGACTGACAAACGCCCGATGTTGTCCGATCTTCGGGAAAGCGGCGCGATTGAGCAGGATGCCGACTTGGTGGCGTTCATCTACCGAGATGAGGTCTATAACCCGGACTCCCTCGACAAAGGGATCGCGGAAGTTCTTGTCCGGAAACACCGTAGTGGGCCGATTGGCGAGCAGAAACTTCTGTTTCGGGAACAATATGCCAAGTTCGAAGAACTGCCGGCGGACTGACCAATGAAAAAGAACCAGGCCGCCTCTTTACAGTCGGGAACCGCATGGCAGGAGCGAGAAGGCGGGTGATGACAACCTCACCAGCTCTGCCGAGCCCTGGGTATCTCGACCTGAAAGCCCTAGCGGCCTATAGCTCGTGTTCTGTGCGATGGCTGAGGGATCGACTCAATGACTCCACCGCCCCCCTGCCCTATCATCGTGTGGGAGGCAAGATTCTTATCCGGAGAGAGGACTTCGACGACTGGATCACCCGCTTTCGAACCGTTCAAGCGGCGACCGAACTAGAGACGCTTGTAGACGACGTGATGGCTGATCTGTTCAACAAGAAGGCCTCTTGACAGCCTTGCATCGGGATACCCAAGATGACCGTCACCACTCACGATAACCGCCCCATCAACCGCAGTGATGCCCGGCAGCTGGTCCGGGCGATGAGGACCTAATGGGCGTCAAAGTTCGACAGTGGAAAGGTGCGTGGTGGATTTTTATCAATCACCACGGCATGCGGAAAGCCAAACGAGTCGGCATCGGAGAGCCCGGCAAGAAGGTTGCGAAACTAGCCGCGCAGCAGATTCAGGCCCGTCTCGCACTAGGCCAAGCCGCCTTTCAGAGTCAGAAATCCGGCATCACCATCGACGCCTACGCGCAGACCTTTCTACAGCGCATTGAGCACACCCGCAAGCATACGACCCTCGCCGACTACACCAAGATCCTCGACCGTGACATCGTACCTGCCCTAAAGGGTCTCGACCTGCAGGACATTACCCGCGAGAAGGTCAAAGCGCTCGCTCTGGCCGGGCTCCAGAAGGGTCAATCTCCAAAAACCGTACAAAACATCGTCCGATGCCTCAGCAGCCTTCTGAGCCACGCGCTGGAGGATGGCCACGTAACCGCGAACACGGCCCTCAAGCCGGGCAAGTTTCTGCCGAAGGTCGGCAAGCGCCACAAGATTACGCCCCTCACTCGTGCAGAGGTCGCCCTGCTGATGGAGACCGCCAAGGCGAAATTGCCCCGCTACTATCCCTTGTTCCTCTGCGCCGTGCGCACGGGCTTGCGGATGGGCGAGTTGTTGGCGCTCCAGTGGAATGATATCGATTGGCACGGCCGGTTCATCGAGGTCCAGCGGAACTACACCCACTGGAAGTTGACCACGCCGAAGAGCGGGGAAAGCCGGCGCGTGGACATGTCACGCGAACTGGCACGGACGCTTCACGATCTCCGAACAGAGCAGCAGATTGAGGCCGCCGCGAGAGGATGGCAAGAAACCCCGGCCTGGGTGTTCTGCAGCGAAGTCGGAGGCCTGCTCCATCCGCACAACCTCCGGGATCGCGTCTTCTACGGTCTCCTGACGAAGGCCAAGCTGAGGAAGGTCCGGTTTCACGACCTGCGGCATACGTTCGCGTCGCTCTTACTGCAGCAGGGTGAAAGCCTGGTCTATGTGAAGGAACAGATGGGCCACTCGTCCATTCAGGTGACCGTGGATCTGTACGGGCATCTGATTCCCGGCGGGAATAAGCAGGCGGTCGATCGACTCGACACCCCAGTGGAGAAGGTGCTTTTCGAGGCCGATTCCGCAACCCCGGCGCAACCAGCGCAACCGGTGCTGATGCCTGCTTCGTCAGATCGTGTGGAGTATTCAGTAGTTACGGAGAGAGGGTATGGGGTGAGTGACGGGTTTCGAACCCGCGACCTCCGGATCCACAATCCGGCGCTCTAACCAGCTGAGCTACACCCACCACACCGGAGCACGCAACGAAGCGGCATCTTAACAAACCATGGAGAATGCCCGCAACCACCGGGGAACCCCCTGTGAGGTGTCATATGTGAAGCGTCGTTCGCCGGACGGCGGGTCGCCTCTTGTCTGTCGTCTTTCATCCCACGATATATGTTTCACGAGGCACGGCTTCAGTTCCCGCGGGTATCGAACGCCGCTTGCATTTCCTCCAAAATGGCGGCGGCGGCGGCGGAAGGATCTTGCGCGTCTCGAATGGGACGCCCGATCACGAGGTAATCCGCACCGGCCGCGATGGTTTGTGTCGGCGTCGTGACCCGAGCATGGTCGTCGATTCCCTTGCCCGCCGGTCTGACCCCCGGCGTGACGATGGTCAGATTCGGTCCGACCTTGGCACGGATGGCCTGCGGCTCTTCTCCGGAGGCTACCACCCCGTCGCAACCCACCTCCGCCGCCAGCGCCGCCCGGGCCGTGACCAGATCCTGAACGGTCCGCTGAATCCCCATGTCCCGCAAATCCTGTCCATCGAAATTGGTGAGCACCGTCACGGCCAGCAACTTGAGAGCGGACTGACCCCGCCCCTGGACCGCCGCGATCAAGGCTTTTCTGTTCGCATGGACGGTCAGGAAGGTCGCGCCCATGGCGGCGACCCGAGCCGTCGCCCGGCGGACGGTTTCTTCAATGTCCAAAAATTTGAGGTCCAGAAAGACACGCTTCCCCCGGTCAACCATCACCTGCACGATGTTCGGTCCCGCCACCGTATACAATTCCAAGCCGACCTTCACAAACCGCACCTGTTCTCCCATCCGATCGACCAGCGCTTCCGCCTCCGCCGCAGAGGGGACATCCAGCGCCACGATCAGACGATCTCTCGCATCGATCCGCGTCATCATATTTTGGCCGCGACCACCGCGTATCCCCGGAAGCCCTGCCGACTCCTTTCGGTCTCCTTGACCTCTCTTCTCATCCTATGTTACAAGCTCAAGCTTTGAACGTAGGAGAATCCCTATGCCTGTTGTCCACAAATCCACGATTCGCCGTGCCCGTCAATCCGAGAAGCGCCGCTTGCGCAACCGCGCCACGCTCAGTTCGGTTCGAAGCGTCCTCCGCAAGGTTCAGGATGCCATCGCTGCCAAGAAACCGGACGAGGCGAACGCCACTTTGCGGGAAGCCACTGCAGCCCTGAGCAAAGCGGTCACCAAGGGCGTCTTGAAGCCGAATACGGCGTCGCGCCGCGTATCCAGACTCACCCTGCGCGTGAACGCCCTCACCGCCTCCCACGCGTAACCGTTCTGACATTCGACACCGGTCTCGAACCTGATGGTCGCGGGACCGGTGATGTCGCCCTCTCCAGCTCCACCCTTGGCCCTTGTTTCGACGGCCTGCCGCAGAGCCGAAACAACAAATCTTCCATTACACGGACAGGGGTGCTCCCGCTTCCTCCCTTGAGTTTCGAGTCGGTTTCCATAAACCAGTGAAAGGCCTGTGTCAGGTGGGCGTCTGTGAAGGTCTCGAGGAATCCCCGCACCCGAGCGGGATCCATTCGAAACGTGCGGGCTGTTTCGCCTTCCCGACCGCCGGACCTGACCTGCTCCTTCATTTTCCACAGCCGTCGATATTGCCAGACCAAGGCCCCGAGGATACGCAACGGGGCCTCTCCGTTCTCCAGATTTCTGGCAAGAATCCGCAATGCCCGCCCATGATCATGCGTTCCGATGGCGTTCATGAGATCGAACACCGAGGCGCCGGGCTCGGTCCCACGCAGCGCCGCCACATCCGCCGGTTGCACCGGTTTGCCCGACGGCACATAAGAGGCGAGCTTCTCAAGCTCTCTCCGCACCGCGTAGAGCGACTCGTTCCCCACATCCTTGAGTAGCTGGATGGCCTCTTCGTGAACATGCAGGCCCAGCGCCGCCGCTTCCTGACGAATCCAGGCCGCGAGCTGCGCATCGCGCAACGGTTCGCAGCTCACGGTCACGGCCCGTTTCGTCAGGGCCTGTGTCCACTTAACTCGGCCGTCCAGCTTGGCGCTCGCGACGATCAGGGTCGTCGTGTCGTTCGGGGCCGCCAGATAGGCCATGAGTTTGTCGCCTTCGCGCGCCGAGAGTTTCTCCGGGGATTTATACACGACGACGCGCCTCACGGCGAACACGGGAATTTCCGCCGCGCAGGCCAGGACATCCTCCACCGAGGCATCGTCGCCGTAAAAGACATCATAGTTGAACCCGCTCTCCGACTCCGCCCCCAGCGCGGCCTCTCGAAGGGTGGCAACGGATCGGTCGCGGAGATAGTCCTCCTCACCGACGACCGCGTAGAGCGGCATCATCCCGCCACGCGCGAGGGACTGTGACAACTCCATGCTGGTGATCGACAGACTCATCGGTGAAGACTCGTGAGACGACTATCGCGCCGCGCCCGGTTGTGCATCGCCCGCCGGGACGGCATCCGCCTTGATCGGGCGTTTCAGCGCCTTCTCCAACTCGCCGCTATCCAGGAACATCAGAAATCGCGAGGCCAAATCCTCCGCGACGAAACGGCCCGCCTGCTCCAACGCCCGGTTCTGCAGGACGCGGTTGAACTGCAGGTCTTGTGTCAGGAAAAACTCCGAGGTGCCCTTGGCAACCTGGGACCAGACGAGCCTTCTCGTTTTCGCATCATCAATTCTCACACTCACGAGCATTTCCACGCGGCTTTCGAACGTCCTGGTCCGATCGAAGCTCAAGGTCGGCAATGAAATCTGCATGATCTGCCCTGACAGATAGAGATCGGCCCCCGCAGAGGGACCCACGATTTCCGCACCGGCTCCCGACGAAAACTCCCGGCGCAAGTAATTGGCCAGCTTGACCTCGAAATTCGGTTCATAGGTCGTGTTGGTGATGGGAAGAATCGCCAGCCGCGGCGCCTGTGGACGCTTGGCAGCCGCTTCCGACGCACCGCCCACCGTCGGGCCGTCCCCCTGCACGCGAAACTGATAGCCGCAAGCGGCGACATTCAGTGCCGCAAGGCAAAGGGCAAAGGGTAAAAGGTACTGGCGCACAGCCTCACACCACGAAATTGATCAGCTTTTTCTCCACATAAATGACCTTCTTCGGCTCTTTCCCCTGCAACCATTCCGCAACTTCCTGCCGGGCCAGGGGCTCCAGCTGGTCGCGCGAGGTCCCGGCATCGACCTCCAACTTTCCGCGGAGCTTTCCATTGACCTGGATCGGAATCGTCAGCCGGTCGCTGATCACCAGGGCCGGATCGAACTGCGGCCATGGTTGCTGCCCGACACTCGGTCGTTGCCCGAGCCGTTCCCACAACTCTTCACTCAGGTGCGGCGCGAACGGCGACAGCAGCAGGACGAACTGCTCCAACAGTCGCCGCGGTCGCTGCTCCAGCTTGGTCATCTCGTTCGTGAACACCATCATCTGCGAGATCGCCGTGTTGAAGCGCAACGCCTCGACATCCTCGGTGACTTTCTTGATGGTGCAATGGAGCAGCCGTTGTTGCTCGGGGTTCGGCTCCGCCTCGGTGATCGCAGGACTCCAGGTTCCATCCTCGCCGACCACCAGGCGCCAGACCCGATCGAGGAATCGCGTGATGCCTTCGACGCCGCGGCTGCTCCAGGGCTTCATCGCCTCCAGCGGACCCATGAACATCTCATAGAGCCGCACGGCATCGGCCCCGAACTGGTCGATCATCTCGTCCGGGTTCACGACGTTGCCGCGTGACTTCGACATCTTCTGGTTGTCTTCCCCCAACACGATCCCTTGATGCACCAGCTTCTTGAACGGTTCCGGCGTGCTGACCACGCCCGCATCGAACAGGACCTTGTGCCAGAACCGGCTATAGAGCAGGTGCAACACCGCATGTTCGCTCCCGCCGATATAGAGATCGACCGGCATCCAGTAGCGCTCCTTCGCCGGATCGACCAACCGCCCGGCATTTTTGGGATCGATGAACCGCAGGTAATACCAGCAGGACCCGGCCCACTGCGGCATGGTGTTCGTTTCGCGCCGCGCCGGTTTGCCGCTGGCTGGATCGGTGGTCTCCAACCATTCGTCGAGATTGGCCAACGGGCTTTCGCCGGTCCCGGAAGGCTTGAAGTTCTTCGTCTCCGGCAGGGTGAGCGGCAACTGCTCTTCCGGCAAGGGCCGCGGTTCTCCATCGACCCACACGATCGGAAAGGGCTCTCCCCAGTAGCGCTGCCGGGCAAAGAGCCAGTCACGCAGCTTGTAGTTGATGGTCTTCTTGCCGCTACCCTTGGTTTCGAGCCAGTTCGTGATCTTGGGGATGGCCTCAGCAGGCAAGAGGCCGTCGATCGAGAACGACCCATCCGGCGTCGTCGAGTTCACCACCTTGCCGCGCTCAGTTTCGACGAAGGCCGCCTGGTGGATATCGCCGCCTTGAATCACTTCCCTGATCGGCAGACGGTACTGCGTGGCAAAGACCCAGTCGCGCTCATCATGAGCCGGCACCGCCATAATGGCTCCGGTGCCGTAACTCATGAGCACGTAATCGGCGATCCAAATCGGGAGGCGTTCCTGGTTCATGGGATTGACGGCATAGCCGCCGGTAAACACGCCGGTCTTCTCCTTTTCCAGTTCCTGACGTTGGAGGTCGCTCTTGCGGGCTGCCGCCGCGCGATATTCCGCCACCTGCCGCTGCTGCGACGGAGCCGTCACCACGTCCACGAGCGGATGTTCTGGCGCCAGGACCATATAAGTCGCGCCGAAGAGCGTATCGGGGCGGGTCGTGAACACACGAAGATTGCCGTGGGCATCGGCCAGGGGAAAGTCGACTTCTGCCCCGATCGACCGACCGATCCAGTTCTTTTGCATCTCCAGGGTGCTGGCCGGCCATTCGACCAGGGTGAGATCGTCGAGCAGGCGCTCCGCATAGGCGGTAATCTTCAACACCCATTGCTTCATCGGCTTGCGGACGACGTCGAACCCACCGACTTCGCTCTTGCCGTCCACGATTTCTTCGTTGGCCAGCACGGTCCCCAATGCCGGACACCAGTTGACCGGTACTTCGGCGACATAGGCCAGGCCCCGTTCGAATAATTTGAGGAAAATCCACTGGGTCCAGCGGTAATAGTCCTGGTCGGTCGTGCTGAGTTCACGCTCCCAATCATAGGAGAGGCCGGCCCGCTTCATCTGGCGCTTGAAGGTCGCGATGTTCTGCGCGGTCGTGATCGCGGGGTGCACGCCGGTTTTTACGGCATATTGTTCGGCCGGCAGCCCGAAGGCGTCCCACCCCATGGGATGCAGCACATTGAAGCCGCGCATCCGTTTATAGCGGGAGACAATGTCCGTGGCCGTATAGCCTTCCAAATGCCCGACATGCAGACCGGACCCGGAAGGGTAGGGAAACATGTCGAGGCAGTAGAACTTGGGTTTGGTGGGATCGTCCGTCGCCCGAAACGGGCGCTGTGCCTCCCAATAGGCCTGCCATTTGGCCTCGACGGCCAGGTGATCGTAGGTCTTGCTCATTGTCCTGTATTCAGATGTTCGGCAACGGGTTACACTCAATTGAAGAACGTGCGACTCTAGCATACGCCGCATGGAGCGACAAGGACGAGACAGGACGAACCGATTCGACCGAACCTATGGTCTCTTGATCATGGATTCGACTTCAGGTGAAATGACCCGCAGGCTATTCGGACGCTCATCGGCAGACATTTCACCGCGCCCAGCCTCTCGGTTCACAGACCTGTGATGTGGTATGCCACCTACATGTTCCCGCGGCTCATGGATTGGGTACTGCGCGGAGAACGGTTCCGATCCGAGCGGCAACGGCTGCTCACCCAGACGCAGGGAATCGTCCTGGAGATCGGCTTCGGTACCGGGCTGAACCTGCCCTACTATCCTCGGACGGTCACCGCCCTGCACACGGTCGATCCTGCACGGCTGTTGTCGGATCGAGTGGCCAGTCGAACGGCAGAGGCGCCCTTTCCGGTCCATATCCAATATGTGAGTGCGGAGCGATTGCCCTATGACGACGCCACATTCGACTGCGCCGTGAGCACCTTCACCCTCTGCACGATTCCGGATCCGGTGGCGGCGTTACGGGACGTGCGGCGGGTCCTGAAGCCGGGGGGCCGCTTGTTCTTCCTCGAACATGGACGGAGCGACGACGCGACGACCGCCCGATGGCAGGATCGCCTCAACCCCCTGCAGAATGTCTTCGCCTGCGGCTGCAACCTCAATCGACGCATCGACCACATCGTGACGCAAGCAGGAATGACCATTGAAGAGTTGGATCGATACAGACTGCCGGGTGTGCCGCGGATCGGAGGAGAGATGTACCGCGGTTCTGCTGTTCCTTACCGGCAGGATCGGTCGCAAAATTGAATCCCTCCCGGCATTTTTGTACACTCATCCTCTCCCACGGCTCTGCGGTCATGGGTCTGCCCGAGGTGGGAGTGAGCGAGATGTCTGCATCACAGTCCCCGCGCAACCGGCCCGGCCAGCCCCCCACGATGCCCCAAGAGACAGATTCAGCGCGCGAAGCCAATCTCCACGCCCAGCGTATAGCCCTCCTCTATGAGGCGTTGCCTGCAGCGCTCGTCGCAAGTATCGGCTGCGCCCTGGCGTTGGTCATCATCAATTGGAATGTCCTGCCCCAGGGCCCGCTGCTCATCTGGCTGGCCTACCAACTGGTCCTCTCGGCGGGCCGCTATAGGCTGGCCTGCTCGTTCAAAGCCGGAGCGCCGGCCCCTGCCGCCGTTCAGGATGGGACCGGGCCTTTGTGATCGGGACGGCGCTCGCCGGTTTCGGATGGGGCGCCTCCGCGCTGGTCTTGTTTTCCCCCTCATCGCCGGCCCACCAGGTCTTTCTGACTTTCGTACTCGGCGGTGTGACAGCCGGCGCCTCATCGACCTTGGCTGCGAGGTTCGACGCCTTTCTTTCCTTTTCCCTGCCGACCCTGCTTCCCCTCGTGCTCCGCTTTTTCATCCTCGGCACTGAGCAGGCCCTCGCCATGGGAATCTGTACCCTGCTGTTTTCATGCCTCATGGCCTACACGGCTTTCCGGATGTTCAACACCGTCTCGGAGACCCTGCGGCTGAAATACCACAACGCCCGACTCGTGGACCAACTCGCCGCGCAACTGCAAGAGGGGGAACAAACGGAACTGCTCCTCAATGTGCATACCGAACACTACCGCTTCATCATGGAGCAGGCGCAGGACATCTTCTACCGGACCGACGGCAACGGTCGCTTTACCTTCATCAATCCGGCGGTGGTCCGGCTGTTGGGCTATCACGAAACGGAGCTGCTCGGCCATCGGGCGCTGGACTTCATCCATCCCAGCCACCGCCGGACCATGGTGAATTTTTACATCCGACAATTCCTCCGGAAGATTCCCAGCACCTATTACGAATTCCCCCTCTGCGCCACGCAACCTGGAACTGCGCCGCCGGAGAAAAGACGGGACGCTCGTCGATGTGAACATGTGGGGCAGCTTACTGCAGGGCCATGGGGGCCAGGCGACCGGTTCGATCGGATTCTTCGTCGATGTCACCGAACACAAACAGCTCGAAGACCAACTGCGCCAAGCCCACAAGATGGAAGGCATCGGCCGTTTGGCCGGCAGGGTTGCTCACGATTTCAACAATTTGCTGACCGTCATCAACGGCTGTGCCGCCCTCTTGCTGGAACAGGTGCGGCTTGAAGACCCTTTGCATCTGTCGCTGACGGAGATCCTGACCGCCGGCCAGCGGGCGGCAGCCTTGACCAAACAATTGCTCGCCTTCAGCCGGCGGCAAGTGCTGACCCTCCAGATCTTCGACCTGAACGAGGCACTTGTCTCGATCACCTCGATGATCGAGCGTCTGATCGGCGAGGACATCACCCTGGTGAGGGACCTGCACCATCAACCCTGTATCATTACCATTCATGCAGACCGGGGGCAGATCGACCAAGTCGTGCTGAACGTCGCGGTGAATGCCAAGGATGCGATGCCCGAGGGGGGGGCGCCTGACGATCGCCACGCGGACCATCGGCACCCAGGACAATCCTGTGCCCCACTCCGTCTTACTCCCCGGAGCCTATGTGCACCTGATGATCCGCGATTCCGGGCAGGGCATGGACCGGGACACCCTGTCACACATTTTCGAACCCTTCTTTACGACCAAGGAAGAAGGTAAGGGCACCGGCCTGGGACTGGCGATGGTGTATGGGATCGTCAAACAAAGCCAGGGCTTCATCTTCGCCGACAGTATCCCTGGCGGAGGCACGACCTTCGACCTGTACTTTCCGCTGGTCGAAACGCCTGTTCTCGCCGCTGCGCCGGCCCCCGCCGCCAGACCCCACAGCGGCCGGGAGACGATCCTGCTCGTCGAAGACCAGCGGGCGGTCCGGCTGCTCCTCACCAATGTGTTGTCGGACTACGGGTACCGGTTGTTGGAAGCCTCCAAGGGCCAGGAAGCCCTGCGCCTGGTCGCCGCAACCAGTACCCCCATCGATCTTTTGGTCACCGACGTAGTCATGCCGCAGATGACGGGACCGGCCTTGGCCGAACAGTTGCGCCGGCAATGGCCCGACCTTCGTGTGCTCTTTATGTCCGGCTATGCAGAGGGGGCGGTGCTGCCGGCGTTTCTCGCCGAGCCCGGCACCGGCTTCATTTCGAAACCGTTCCTGCCCGCCGAGTTGGCCAAGAAGCTACGCGACCTGCTCGATCCCGCTGCATAAGCCGGCGCCGCTTGCTCGCAGGCGCGATTTCGCAGGCATCAGTTAGCCGGGCAGAATCAACTGGAAACTCTCAATGGAAGGAAACCGCTCGGAAGGGATCGCAGAGGCCTGGGAACTCGACTTGGAACGATGAAAGATTCTGCCGATCCCGAACTGTTCGGCAGCCGCCAGGCATTGCTCATCGTCGTCGATGTAGAGCGCCCGCGCCGGGTCGAATCCGACCAACCGCCGGCAGCTCGGCCAATACTCCGCACGCATCTTGAGCCACCCCACTTCAAACGCGTCCACAATACGATCGACCTGCCTGTCCAGGCCGGTCTTCGCCGTTTTGACCTCGACCCCGGCCCGATGGGCGTTCGTCAGGATCGTCACCCGCTTGCCCAACCGGCGCAAAGACGACAGGAACTCTTCCGCATCGGGAAGAAAGCCGATCATATGGTCGAATTCACGATGCAGCGCCACCACATCGATCTCCACCCGCTGCGCCCAATAATGCAAATCGGTCCAGGCCAATTCCCCTTCCACCGAACGGTACATGGTCATCAGCCGATCACGGGCCTCATCGACGGGCAGCGCATGTTTCACCGCATACCGTCTGGGCAGTTCCTCTTCGAAAAAGAAGTTATCGAAGTGGCGATCAAGCAACGTGCCGTCCATATCGAGCAACACGTCGTCGATCCTGCTCCAATCGACCCGGTGCGACCCATTTCCAGAGTGGCTCTCGTTCATGACGGCAGTATACCGGAGATCGGCTGCCATGACGAGGCGTTGTGTTCCGTGAAATCTCTATGTTACGGTCCGAGACGAGTTCTACCATGCCACGTACAAAACCCATACAGGGGCCGATCACCCCGCTATTCACCCCTGAAGGCGCCCGGCTGCCGATCGTCGCCATTATCGGGCGGCCCAATGTCGGCAAGTCCACCCTGTTCAACCGGATTCTCGGCACCAGGGCTGCGATCGTAGACGATGTGCCGGGAGTGACCAGGGACCGTAATTATGCCGATACGGCCTACCGCAACAGGCACTTCCGCCTGGTCGATACAGGGGGGCTCGACCCGACGGCCCACGAAGGCATGCTCGCCTTGATCCGGCAACAGTCCCAACTCGCCATCGCCGAAGCGGATATTCTGATCCTCGTCCTCGACGGCCGGGCGGGGCTCACGCCGCCGGACGAAGAGGTCGTCCAAACGTTGCGCGGGACCGATAAACCCGTTTTCTATGTCATCAACAAGATCGATACGCCGAAAGCCGATCCCCTCATCGCCGATTTCTACCGCCTAGGGCGGGAACAACTCTACCCCCTGTCGGCCGAACATGGCATCGGGGTCGCCGAGTTGCTGGACGATCTATTCTCCCACATGGCGGACGTTCCCGAGTCTGAGCAACCGGCGGACATCCCACGTATCGCCATTGTAGGCCGTCCAAATGTCGGCAAATCCACCCTGGTCAACTCGGTCCTCGGCGAAACGCGCGTCGTCGTGAGCGATATGCCAGGAACGACCCGCGATCCGGTGGACTCGATGGCCACCTTCAAGGACCGGCGCTATGTGTTGACCGATACGGCCGGAATCCGCCGCAGGGGCCGTGTCGAACGTGGTATCGAGGGCTACAGCGTGGCCCGATCGCTGCGCGCCATCGGCCGTTCGGACGTGGCGGTCCTCCTCCTCGATGCGGTGGAGGGCGTCACCGAGCAGGACACCAAGATCGCAGGCCTCATCCTCAAGCAGGGACGCGCCTGTATCCTCGTCGTGAACAAATGGGACCTCAAGGCCGATGATGTGCGGGCACGTGAGGCCTATAAGGAAGACCTGGAGCGCCGCTTTCCCTTCTTGGCCTGGGCGCCGGTCCTGTTCATCTCGGCGCTGGAGCAGGATTTTCTCCGCGGCTTCTTTGCATTGATCGACCAGGTCTATTTCTCGTTCTGCAAACGGATTCCGACCGGCACGCTGAATCAGTTCTTCCAAGCACTGCTTGAAGAGCACCCCCTGCCGGTCCGAAAAGGCAAGCCGACCAAAGCGAGCAAGTCGGCCTTTGTGACGCAAGTTGCGACACGCCCCCCAGCCTTTGCCCTCTTTGTAGGGCATCCCGAAGACATGACACCGGTCTATCTCCGTTATCTCGAAAACCAAATCAGGAAGGAATATCGTTTTTCAGGGACGCCCCTTCGTCTGATGGTGCGAAAAAAGTGAGGCGCCTTTGCCGAAGAGATACGCGTTCGACACAATCGGATACATTTTCCCTCGCCCCTGTCGGCACCCCTTCCTCCATTCAGTGAAAATTTCTTAGAATTCTTCTTCAGTCCTCCCACCAAGCGGTGGCTCGCATCTTGCTTTGTTCTTCGTAGGTGCTCACGGCACCGGCCGTTCGATCCATGAAATGGTGACTCAGACCGGCACATGCCATTCCGCACCGAACCCTCAGCAAGGGGAAAGAGACCTCATGTTCAGCAGCCAACCACAACTTGCCGCCCAAACCATTTCCGCCCCCTCGACCGGCACCGGCGTGATCGTCCTCTCGATGGCCTGCCGCATTTTGCACATCGATGACTCGGCGCTCGACTTGGTGCGCAGGTTCGCGGAAAGACCTCCCCAACTTCAGCACCAGGCTCCGTCGGCATTGCCTCCACCGCTCATGGACCTGTTTCATGATGTCCTGGCCGATCTGGAGAAACACATCGCCGCTGAAGACTGGAGCCAATTCGAGGTCACCCGACCGGTCAGGTCGATGGACGGCATGGTATTGCTCCGCGGGTTCGGAATGCCCGACCGAACAAGACGCCAACAGTCGCGCATCATCCTGGTGCTCCAACCACGCTCGGGAGCCTCGCCGTCGTAACGCCTGTCTGTTCTATTTTTCTTCTCGACTCCGCTTTCTCAGACTCCGAGGGCCTTTCAACTTGACTCATCCGGATCAGCATGTTATTCGCACAGGAGACGTGATATGCCATGCACGATGCGGCGTCATAGACGAACAGGTTTTCTTTCCACCCAATTCAATCGGCGTAACGCAATTTCGATCATGATGGTGCTGTGAACAACATGGCCACCCTTGTCGTATCGTCCCGCCTCTTCCGGTTGATAAGTTTGAGCGTCCTGCTGTGGACGGCTTCTTCCGTCCCACCCACCTGGGCGGAGACAATCGTTTCTGACGTCGAACCGGCTCCGGCTGCCGAACAGGGTGAGTCGGCCGCAGCGGAAGCAGTAGAACCAGCCGATGCCCCCATTTCTCCTTCCGTACAACTTTCCGGTTCGATCTGGAGATCTAAACCCGGTATCGTCTTCCTGCAAACCCCGATCGGCCCCCTGTCGCTCAGTTCCAAGACCACCCTCCGCGACATCCGCGGTTCGCAAAAAATCACGCTCTGGATCCATGGATCGACGACGGTCATCGATATTCGCGAGAAGGGAGCCGGAACCTTGGTCCATCGCTATGTGACCGGCATGCCCAACTTCTCTTCCCCCGAGAAGAAGGCGGTGACCCTCTGGACTCCGGACGGCGAACAATCGTTTACGCTCGGGGCGTTCGAAACCAAAATTGCCGGACGCCCGGACCACCTTCCCTTCACCGTCGAAGTCGATGGATCCGGCGCAGTCCGTGGTCTCCATGACGTGCAATTCGATCTTCAGGTGAATCAAATTCCACGGACGCCTGCACAGGTGCGCATGTTGGTGAATGGAACGGTCTCAAAACTGAAGTCGAATTATGTCTTCCTGAAAACACCCCTCGGCATCGTGACCGTCAGTGGAAAAACCGGGGTGCGGAACGCCAAGGTGGGGCAGGAAATGTCGGTCTGGATACAAGAGCGGTACGTAGCCATCGATCTGTATCAAGACGGCCTCACGACCCCCTCGCGCCGGTTCTTATCCGGCCCCCTCACCTATGCCTCGGCCGAGCACGACCGGCTCACCCTGCAGACGCCGGAAGGCGAACAGTCCGTTCCCCTCAGGCCACGGCCCGCTTCCCTTGCCGCTCTGAAGGAGGGTATGCCGATCACGGTCGAACTCGATCAGCAGGGCGCCCTCATCGATATCCGGCGCGTCAACTGACCGTCCGCCTCGGCGGCGTCGCAGCACCATTCGCTTGACAGGGTGGAACGCCCCCCGTAGACTCGCCCCCGCATATGGCATCACGGAAGAAAATCACGCCTGAATACGGCAACGCTTCCGCTCGTTCCTCCTCCCTCGCCGGTCCATTCGACCAACTCTACCGCGACCATGTGGACGTCATGTACCGATTCGCCTACCGCCTGTGCGGCGAGGCCGAAGCGGCCAAGGACCTGGTCCAGGAAACGTTTCTCAATGCCTATCGGGCGTACGACCGGTTTCGCGGGGACGCGCAGGTCTCGACCTGGCTCTATGCCATCGCCTCCCATGCCTGCCTGCGGATGCGCCGAAAGCGAAAAGGGGAACCGGAACGCGAGTTGTCCCTTGAGGAATTCGTGCCGACCTCGGAAGGCGAATTCACGCTGCAAATTCCGATGGAGGGCCTCAGTCCTCAGGAAGCCCTGGAGAACAAGGAGCTGCGCCAGATTCTGGATCGCGCCATCGCAAAGTTGCCGCGCAAATACCGCATGGTCCTGGTCCTCCGCGATATGGAAGGGTTGAGCGCCAAAGAAGTGGGGAGCATCGTGGGGTTGAACGAGCGCGCGGTGAAATCCCGGCTGCATCGAGCCCGACTCTTTGTCAGAAAAGAACTCAGCGCCAAGGGCATCGCGGGAGAATTCAACCGAGATACCCCACGAAGCTCCAAGAGTTTGGTATAGTCAAGCAGAAGGATCCCTATGGCCGATCGAGTACGAACATATCCCGGCACCCGTAAGCCGATCCCTCACCAACAGCACGGCAAACGACATTGCGTGAAGATTCTCGAACGGTTGTCTGCCTATTTGGACGACGAACTGTCCGGCGACATCTGCAGAGAGATCCGCGCCCACCTCGGCGATTGCCCGAATTGCGAAATCTTTCTCGATTCCTTGCGCCAAACCGTCCAACTCTGCCAACACCGGCCGTCCCCCTCCCTCTCTGCCAAGGACCGTGCAGCGCTCCGCAGCCAGATTTTGAAGGCCGCGGCATCGGCGTGACCGGTCACGAGCCCTCGGATGATGGCGCCGACCGCCAAGAACCCGGAACCACCCGATGAGCGAGGCCCTGTTCTCCGCCGGCCCATGACACCGGCTGGTCGGCGAATCGCCCGCCTACCAGACAGTCTGTTTCTCGGCCTGCTGTCGGTCTGCAGCGGGGCCGGGTTGTTGCTGGCCCAGACCTCCGAAGGGCTCGATCGCGGCCAGGCCATCTATCTCGAACATTGCATGGATTGCCACGGTGCGGCCGGCAAGGGCGACGGCGTCAAGGCCCCGTTTCTCTCACCTCGGCCGGGCAACCTCGTCTCCGCCGCGACCTCCGCCAAGACGGATAAAGAACTGCTGCGCACCATCGCGCAGGGTAAGCCCCACACCGCCATGCTGGCATGGCAAGACCGGCTGTCGAACGAGGACCAACAGGCCGTACTCCGATACATTCGGTCGTTGGTCCGCTTTACCCGCCCCGCAGCGCCGTCGCCTACGACGCCATAAACTCGCCCCGGCACCGGCTGTCCCCCTTTCGTCTGAAAAGAGCCGCATGGTACAGTGGGGTTTTTTACCGTTACCGGAGGTCGTTCGCATGATCCGCTGGAACCTTTTCCATCGACGACAGATGATTGCCATCATGACCCTTGTGCTTTCTGCGGGTATCTGGAGCGGAACCGCGGCGTCGGCACTGGCCGCCGGCGGGAAGGGACACAAACCGGCCGCCGCCCCCAAGCATCCGCCGGCCGTGCAGACCGCCCTGCGGTATGCCGAAGCGATCGCTCACGGTGATCGCGTCACCACCGGACAATTGGACTTTGCCTGCCAGTACCGTTTCGTCACGGCCTCACCGACGAAGGTCAAACAATTCGCACCGGCCACCGACCCCTCCTATGAATCCTGTTGGCAAACCCTGAATGCAGCCCATGCGCCGATGCTGAAACGGTCGGACATCGCGATGGACGTCATATGGCCGAGCACCGGGCCGTTGGTCTTCTTCGGAGACGACCTGCCGAGCGCTCCGGCCTCTGCGTTCGTCATGGATCTGCTGGGGGTTTCGCCTCCAGGAGGCGGCCTTCAGGTGACGGTGCTCAACAGCCGGCCCATTCCAGCCGGTTCGTTCCGCCTCACGACCACCGGCAAGGTCCTGGGCGTTCCGGCGACGCTGGTCCAGCTATCCGTGCAATACCATGACCCACTCTTGTCGCCGGTCACCTACGCCGCCGGGAACGTCAAATGGACCAATACGATCAAACGCCCGCGCCGCGCGTTGAAGTCCGTCACAACCCAGTGGGTCGTGTTCACCGGGCTGAAACAACATGGATTCCCCGGCGACGCCGCCGTGTTCAACCTGCCCGTTTCCTCACAACCGGAAGCACCGGGTATGGCGGCGGACAAAATTCCGTTCGCCACGGAAACCAGCCGCGCCCTCCCGGAATCCTTGGTGTGGTGGGGGCCGGACGACCAACCAGGCACCTTGACCGCAGCCGCAGCCCGCGCCGCAAGCTTTCCCGACCTGCGCGACCGGGTGGCTTTGCTCAATCGGGTGCTGCTCATCGATCCGAAACAGCCCGACGCCCTCACGGTCCTGACGCGCCACCTCTACAGCGTGCTCTTGCGTGAGGGTCGGAATAACCATCAACTGAACGTGAAGGACCCGGCGCTGGGCATCGTGGTCGATGAGTTCTATTGGAACATCTATGCGCAAGGGGCCCGCATGGACCTCTCGAACGGGATGGAGATGGGAGGCCTCTCTCAGCCCACGCCAGCCGACTTCCTCTATCGATTGATCCCGGCCCTGCAAACCCTGGTCACGGTCAGGCCGGAACAGCTCGACAACCGTTTTCGGCTCGGCGTCGCGTACCGCTGGAACAACGACCAAATCCCGATGGTCGAGACCTTCGAGGCCTTGGTGAAGGATATTCCCGACAACCGGAAGACCCCGAAGGCGGAAGCGCTGCTTCAGTTGGCTTGGTCCCGCATCAACAAAGTGTCCTGGAACCGGATTCTGCACGACCCAGAGACCCCTCGTGCCTATGCCGATGCCGAAGCGTCGTTGGCGCAGGCCGAACTGCCGCTCGACAAGTTCTTGGCCGAATACACGATGGCCTACAGCATGATCTTTTTGCCGAACTACGGGGACAAGGCGAAGATGCTCCATCACCTCACCGAAGCCAAACGCTGGTTCGATGAAGTGCCCGGCAAGACGGATGAGGTCTGGCGCTACTTCATGCACACGGAATTGCTCAAGGCCGTGCTCGACGCCGACCCGATGTTCCAACCGATCCTGGCCTCCACCTCGGAGCCCCGCGCTTGACCATGAAAGATAGAGGGGCTGACAGGCAGGCCCGGTAAGCGCTATCAGAAGAGCGTTATAAGAAGGACCTGTCTTATGATCGACGTCCGAGGTTATGCAGCGATGAGCGCGACGACCCCGCTGGTGCCGTTCACCTTTTCGCGCCGCGAGGTGGGCCGGCAGGATGTGCTCATCGACATCCGCTACTGCGGCATTTGCCATTCGGATGTCCACCAGGCGCGGGACGAATGGGGCGGCTCGCTGTTTCCCATGGTGCCGGGGCATGAAATCGTCGGGACGGTCGAGAAGGTCGGCTCCTCCGTCAAGCGATTCACGATCGGTCAAATGGTGGGAGTGGGCTGCTTCGTCGACTCCTGCCGGACGTGTTCACAATGTAAGAAGGGCCTGGAACAATATTGCGAAGGCCACATTGCCTTCACCTACAACGGGAAAGAAAAAGACGGCGAGACGCCCACCTATGGCGGCTATTCCACCAAAATCGTCGTGGATCAACGCTACGTTGTCCGGATTCCCAAACGGTTGCGCCCGGAGGAAGCCGCACCGCTCCTCTGCGCCGGCATTACGACCTACTCCCCCCTGCGGCATTGGCGCGTGGGAAAGAACCATCGGTTGGCGGTGGTTGGACTAGGAGGCCTGGGGCACATGGCCGTGAAGATCGGGAGGGCCCTCGGCGCCCATGTGACGGTCCTCAGCCACTCCGACAAGAAAGCAGCCGATGCGAAACGACTGGGCGCGCAGGCCTTCTATTCAACCGCGAAGCCGGAAACCTTTACCCAATTAGACAAGCGATTCGATTGTATTCTGGACACCGTCTCGGCGCCCCATGACTTGAATGTTTATCTGGCATTGCTCAAGACCGACGGCACGATGATCCTCGTGGGCGCGCCGGACAGCCCCGCTCAACTGGAAGCCTTTCCCTTGATTCTCAGGCGACGACGCCTCGTGGGCTCGTTGATCGGCGGCATCCAGGAGACGCAGGAGATGCTCGACTTCTGCGCCAAACACAAGATCGGAGCGGACGTCGAAGTCATACCCATCCAGCAAGTCAATGACGCCTACGACCGCCTCGTCCGCGGCGACGTGCGGTATCGATTCGTGATCGACCTCGCGTCGCTGTCTTAGCGCACGAAGGACCGGGAACCTCGGCGGCCGGCCCACCCCCCGAACCGTTCCTCATGGGATGACCTGACGTGGTCTGCCGGTCTCGTGACAAACTATTGCCAGAACATACCTCGGACGATACACTTGACCTGTACGGCACTCCTATTGTCCACTGAGGAACAAGGTATGGATCCAGCGCGGACGCTCTCGCCTATCCGAGAAGAAGAGCTCCACAACAGTCAGAGTACCGCCACAGAACTTTCTTTCCCCATCATTCTCCGTCTGAGAAACATCTACCTTTCGGCGGCATTGCTGCTCCTGAACACGTTGGCGGCCCTGCTCATCGGCAATCTCTTGCTGGCCGGCCTGTTTTGGATCAGAGATTTCGCCGAGAACAAGGCGATCGCCGCCCAACGGAGCGCCGTCAGCGCGGCACTCGCTTCCGGTCGATTCTTCAATCCGGACGGGTCTCCGTTGGACAACGGGAAGCGAAACGAATATCAATCGGCATGGATCGATTTCAATGCCTATGGCAATCTCGAACCGGCCTACGTCTCGGACGTATTGGATGATTTTTATGAACTAAGTAATTTAGGCATGACGTTTCAGCCGTGGGTGCTCTTTTCGGAACCGCCCTTTCAAGGCAAACGGGTGACGGTGGAAATCGATCCCCGCGGCTTTCCGAGGCGAAAGACCGTGAACCCCGAATACAAGCAGGGCATACCAGTCGTCCAAATCTTGGCATTGGGGGGTAGCACGACGTTCGGCTACAACGTCTCGGACGAACACACCTGGCCCACCTACCTGTCGGAGATTCTCAATCGACGGGCGCGAGAAGAGAACCTGAACATCCACGTGGAGGTGCTGAATTACGGGAAGGGATTTTACCATCCCAGTCAAGAAACTCTCCTGCTTTTCGATCTGCTGAAAAACGGGTACCGCCCCTCGCTCGTCCTTTTCTTGGATGGGGTGAATTGGAGCGGTCCCCAGGATGTTCCCCAATTTTATGAACAGGCAAGGCGGCGATTCCAAAACTTGCAATTTGACGATCAGTCGGCCCAGGGCCGGACGTGGGCCAACACATGGGGAACGGTCCCGATGGTCCGGCTTGCCAAATCGATCAGTCAGAGGTTCTTCGGCGTGACTCAACCGACGGTGGCGCAGCGCGCGAGCGATGAGGGCCCCTCCCTGGTTCCGCACGTCGTGAACGGCTTCCGGCAGAACCGGATGGTCTCCGAGGCCATCTGCAAGAGCTACTCGATCAAACCCCTGTTCATCCTGCAGCCCCATGCCCTGTACAACTATCCGGTCGAGCTCTATCGCAGGCCTTTACCAGACGAGTTCTTCAGTTGGCGGAGCAAAACACAAGGAGTGTATCGGACCCTATCTTCAGATCCCGGGCTCCTCGATCTCAGCAACCTCTTTCAGACCTGGGGAACCGATCGAAAGGCGATCATCGACGAACTGCACTACAGTCCTCCCTTCAATCGCTTTCTCGCCGAACAGATCGCCGCGCACATTCATCTGAAAGCCCTTCCGACCCATGTTCATCCCTATGATGAAACAGCCGTCACGGGGAATCCGCGTGAATCCGACCGGCCCGTGACGAAAAGATAACCCATCTGCCGATTTCTCGTTTACCTGCCGCGGCGAAGCATCGACAAGCCGAACCGGCAACCGGGATGTTGTTCTTTTCGACGACACCTTCCCTCTTGGATTCGCCGCCCACTTCGCGCTTAAAATGCATGATTCCCCCTAATAGTTATATGTCTTACATATGTAATATTGACTTACTTCACAAGAATTTGTAAGCTACTGACGATGATGGGAGGAGCACTCTATGGATGCCGCATACGTGACCACCAAAGGCCAACTCGTCATTCCGGCACGAATTCGCCGTAAGCTCGGCATCAGACCAGGCACGAAAGTGTGTTTTGTCGAACGGGGGAACGACATTCTGTTTCAACCGGTGACCAAGGAATATATCCGCAGCATGGCCGGAATACTCAAGAGCCCCACGTCCGTGACTGATGAATTGCTGGACGAGCGAAAGAAGGACCGAGAGCGCGAGGAGGGATCGCTTGAAAAGCGCAGTGCTCGATAGTTATGCCGTTCTCGCCTTTCTCTTCGGGGAGGCAGGCCACGACAAAGTAGGGAGCCTCCTTGAGAGAGCCGCAGAATCCGACAAGGTATTGCTGATTGCAGCCCCAAATTGGGCGGAAGTCCGGTACATGATCGAACGAAAGGCGGGAGCGGCCCGGTGGCGTGAAGTGCGAGCGAAGCTCTTGGGACTGCCGATCGAGATCGTTCCGGCAGACGAGGACCTGGCCGAAGCGGCGGGTGAGATCAAGGCAACGAAGAAAATGTCGCTGGCGGATTGTTTTGCCGCAGCCCTGGCCATACAGAGAAAAGTCGAAGTGTACACGGGTGATCCGGAGTTTCGGTCGGTAGAACACGAGACTAAAATCGTCTGGCTCTGATTCTCCCCACTCATCTCAAATCCACGGCAAAGAGCGGAATCAGGCGACTCTTCACTGCGCGCATCGAACGAGCACATTCTGATCGTGCGCGTTCTGCGAGTTGTGCGACGTGAGGAAAAACGAGCGTCACGTTCGCGCACACCAGTGAGCACTCCTCATCTGTCTGTCAGGGTGGCCTGTTTGGTCTCCTACTGCGCGCGTCCAACGAGGGTCTTCTGAGGCCGCGCGTTGCGCGAGCAAGGGAGACCATCAGGCCGCCCTATCTCTTTCCTATCTTTGCCACCTCCCCCAAATAATGCACGAAGGCCTTCATGCCGCCGGAGGCTTGCCCCCAGTCGAAGTACTCATTCGGCGCATGGTAGCCGTGTTCCGGCAAACTCAGTCCCATGAAAAGAATCGGCACCATCCAAGCTTTCTGCATCGTCACCACGGCGCCGATCGAGCCGCCTTCACGGATGAACGCCGGCTCCTTGCCGAACCCCGCCTTCACCGCCCGCTTCACCGCCTCGACATAGGGACCATCGAAGGTTCCGCGGAACGGCTGGAGCATCCCCTCACGTTCGACCTTCACGGCAGGATTCAGCTTGGCGACATGTTTCTTGAGCAATGCGAAGGCCTTCTCCGGAGTTTGGTTCGGCACGAGCCTCATGCTGACTTTGAGTTCCCCATGTCCCGGTACCACCGTCTTCACCCCAGGCCCGTGATAGCCGCCGACGAGGCCGTGCACTTCGAAGGTCGGCGCAGCCCAAATGCGGCGCATGACCTCGGCCGGATCCTGCGTCCGAAGCGTCTTGAATCCATAGGCCTGCTTGAAGCGATTCACCTGGAAACCCGACTTCAGGAAACTCTTGATCTCCGCCTTCGTCGGCTCGACCACATCCTGGTAGAACCCTGGAATCTTCACCTTGCCGGTCTTCGCATCCACACAGGCATGGACGATGTCCATCAGTTCGGCCAGCGGATTGCGCGCCGCCCCGCCGGTCACGCCGGAGTGAGCATCCTTGTCGCCGGTGCGCAGGACAAGTCGCGCGCCGAGCAGACCCCGCAACCCATAGGGCATGGCAGGCCGGTCCTTGGAAATCCAAATCGTATCCGAAATCACCACCGAATCCGGCCGCGGAATCGCCGTACGGTTCTTGATGGCCGCCGCGAAACTCGGACTGCCGTTTTCTTCCTCCAACTCCCATACAAACCGCACGTTGATCGGCACCTCCTGTTCGACCGCATAACGCGCGCCGAACAGGGCCGCAAGGGCCGGACCCTTGTCGTCCGTGGCGCCGCGTCCGCGGTAGATGCCGTGATCCTTCTGAAAGGCAAACGGCGCCTGTTTCCACTCCGGCTCCTGGGCCGGCTGCACATCCATATGGTTGTAGATGGTCACGGTCGGATATTTCGGATTGTTCATCCACCCCCCGGAGACCACCGGATATCCCGGCGTCTCCACGACCTGCGCCTCCGCGCCGGCATGCCGCAGATACTGCGCCGCCAGCTCGGCCATGCGCCGGATGTCCTGGGCATGTCGGGGGTCCATGCTGATCGACGGAATCTCCACCGCCTGCCCCAGCATATCTTCATACCGTAGACGGACGTCACTGATATACGAGTCCAACAGGTCCTCTTCGTTCATCTCCGCTCCTCTCCGATCATTGTCTCCGAGTCCGACTGAGGTCCTGCAATTCAGAACTCAGAATTCATAATTCAGCACGCGCTTCGTTCGGCGATTATACCCAGTGGTTCCCATGAGAGAAAGCGCAGGGCGACGATGATGGTCGACACAAAGAATGGTAGAATGCGCCCGATGGGGGCCGACTCCTCACAGAACGCGCACGGCGTACGGGCATGGTTGCTCTGCTGTCTGACCGGCACGACGCTCGGCATGAGCAGCTCGTTCCTCTCGGCTCAAGAAACCACGACCGTGCAGGAGATCCTGGCCGATCCTTCGGTCTTTCACCTGCGGCAGGTCACAATCCGCGGAACCGTGCGCAACGTCCAGCCGCTCGACCCCTACGAAATCCCGGCCGGGTCCACCTGTTACGGCGGTTATCTCTTCGGTTTGGAGGACGACACGGCCACGCTGTCCGTCGCGGTGCCGGGGCTCTGCGGGGTGCCGATGGTGAAGGACCCCGATGTCGAAGATGGAGCGCGCGTCTCGGTGGATGCCACCGTGCAGGCCCCCAGCCACGGAGGGTATGCGCTGAGTTTCAAAGGAGGAAAGATCGCGGTGGATCAAGAAGGAATCGTGCAGGCGATTGCGACCCGCATCACACCGTTGGCCGAATAGACCATGCCCCATCTGTTCTCAGAGTCCATTCCCCGTCTCGTCGCCCCCTCCGACACCCGTGTGGGCTGGATCGGCACCGGCGTCATGGGAGTGCCCCTGTGTCGCCATCTTCAGAACGCCAAATATCGCCTGACCCTCTATACGCGTCACCGAAGCAAGGCCTCCCCGATTCTTGCCAACGGAGGAACCTGGGCCGATTCTCCCGCTGCGGTGGCCGAACAGACCGACGTGGTCGTGACGATGGTGGGGTTTCCCGCTGATGTCCGCGAGGTCTACTTCGGCGACCATGGCGTACTGACTGTCGCACGACCTGGTATGGTCTTGATCGACATGACCACCACCGAGCCGGCCCTCGCGCAGGAGATCGCCCAGGCGGCCCGGACGCGCGGAGCCTTTGCCGTCGATGCGCCGGTTTCCGGCGGGGATGTGGGCGCGCACCATGCCACCCTCTCCATCATGGTCGGTGGCGCGACGAAAGCCGTCCAGGCCGTCATGCCGCTGCTCGAATGTCTGGGAAAGAAGATCGTGCATCAAGGCGACCCCGGCGCGGGACAACATGCCAAACTGAGCAATCAAATCGTGATTGCGGGCACCATGATCGGCGTCTGCGAGAGCCTGCTCTATGGCACCAAGATGGGGCTTCAGTTGGATCGGATGCTGGAGTCCATCAGCGGCGGGGCCGCCGCCTGCTGGACATTGGAGAATCTGGCGCCGCGTGTACTCGCCCGCGATTTCGCCCCCGGGTTTTTCGTCGAACATTTCATCAAGGACATGGGGATTGCGTTGGAAGAAGCGCGCAGGCGGCAACTCACCCTGCCGGGGCTCACCCTCGCCCGCCGCCTGTATGAGAAGGTTCACGCGCTCGGACATGGTCGATCGGGCACCCATGCCCTCATGCTGGCACTCGAAGATGTCTCCCAAAACGACCTCCCCGATCTTCGCGCGTCGTCATAACCAGAGGAGTCGCATGAGAACGGCCATGATGCCCATTCTGCTGATGTCCCTCGTCCTGCTGAGCCTTTCCGCCTGCGGCGGCAGTCGCGGTCTCAACCGCCAAGCCCTGCAGGAATCGTTTCATGAGAACCCCGAGGTCGTTACCGCTCAAGACATCGCGACCACCATGGCGCTGCAGGCGCGCCTGCCGACAGCCTATCGCCTGGCCATCTATTTCAAACACAAGGATTTCCCCGCCAGCCCGGCGCTGCGGAAAGTGGACTGGGTCAGTGCGGACGCCGATCGCCTGCAACGGGCGCTCGCTCCGGTGCAGGAGGAGGGGATTCTCCGGCAGAGTTTCCTCCTCGCCAATTCCACGGTACAAGGCACGACTTTTCGCGACATCCGCCTGGCGGCAGCCCGCTACAATGCCGACGCGATCCTCGTCATCGATGGGGCTTCCGCGGTCGAACGGTACAACAATGGCCACGCCTGGTGGTATGCCACCGGCATCGGCACCTACTTCGCCCACGGCACGGAAAGCCATGCGCTCTTCATGATGGAGGGCACCTTGTGGGATGTCCGGACCGGCTATCTCTACGGCACACAAACGGCGGAGGGGGAGACAACGCTCATCGGCCCCGCCACGTCGCTGGAGGATCGGGACGCGATCGCCGAAGCGAAGGATGTGGCATTGGAGCGATTCGGGAAAGAAGTCGCCGACATGCTGCGGCTGGTGCGGGAGAAGTCGCGTACCCAGAATTGATCCTGTCATTGCCCCGGATGCTCAAAATGACCTCCGGCAAGGCCGCAAGGAGCGAGAGACTGAGGCGTACTGTTTGTCGTACGTCGAGGTCTTGAGCGAACTGAGAACGACGCCAGAGGTCATTTTCAGCATCCGGGTCACGGACTATCGAAGGTCCACAAGATCCCGAGCAACAGCAGATGCTGGTTCGGCGTCAAGCCGATCACGCCTGGTTGGATCTCCCTTCTGGTAAAAAACCCCCCGCCCGCCCCGGTGGATTCGTCCCATCGGTGCTCAAGCCTCACCATCGTGTTGGTCCATTTGTAAGGAATCCTGTATTCGACCGTGGACGTGACCGCCTTGACGAATTGCTCCGCTCCCGTCCAGCGGCCGTTCCGGTCCCAATAGAACTCCGGCCGGACCGCCAAGGTCCAAGGCCCCGTCACATGCCACCGCGCGACGAGGTTGCCGCCCGTGACGAACGCCCTTGGATTGCCAGGACGCCCGGCAATATTCTCGGTCCCGATATCGTAGGACAGGGCCAGCGTCAAGTCGTCGCCTTTCCACTCGACGATATGGTTGGCGTAGAAGCGCCAGAACTCCAGTGCGCTGTTGGCCTGATCCGGCCCCCCGTACAACGTTTGAGTCAGGCTCAGCCGCGGAGTGGCTCTGTACGCCCATTGCCCGCCGTAGCTCGGCTGATCGTTCGGATTCGACAGGTGGTAGTACCCGTTTATAATGAAGGCGGTGAGCGTCAGGTTGTCGGTGACGGGATACTTCGCATTCACGCCGAACATCATGTAGGGGGTATTGTCCGCAATCCACGAACGGGTGTAGTTCGCATTGTCCTTGGCATAGAGCGATTCGTAGCCGATCAGGCTGTTGAACAATCCTGCGGTGATCGTGAGACCCTTCCCGACCGGAGCCAGGTACGACACATTCGCGCGATGGAGGTGTCGCAGCGTGTCCGCCCCGCCGACCTCCCGCTCCCCCTGCAGGAAGGCAAAGTGCTCGGAATCGTAACCGCCTTGCACGCCGAACTCCATGCCCCAACGAGACGCTTCGGTCATATCCTTGCGGACGTAGGCCAAGGCCATGTTCGGCGCGAACTCGTTATGCCGCGCCGCCGTCGAGCGACTGCGCCAGAGATGGTTCTCGGGAAAGTTGAAGTTGACCACGTAGCCGAGATCGAGATAGGCGCCGTAGTGCCAGAGGCTTGCTTCGCCTCCTGTCACCGGCTCGGACTCCGGCACCGTGGTGGGCTCAGCGGCATGGGCCGGTGCAAGCAACGCCCAGAGGAGCACCGCCCGACCGAGCCGGTTGGCCCACCCACGCAGGACGGTCTTCATGGCCATGCGGTCCCCTTCACCGGGCTGTACGCCGGATTTCCGTTCCTGTTCACAAGCCAGACAAGATACGCAGTTCTTTCCATCCCCACTTTACCTCGTTGGAAATCAGGATGGGATTAAAACAGGATCGGGCGGTATCAAAGACTTGTAAAGATCGGCGAGCGGGCTCATTCGGTCCGGAGGCGATAACCGACGCCCAGTTCCGTCACCAGATAGCGGGGGTGAGCGGGATTGGCCTCCACCTTATTCCTCAGCTGACGCATGTAGACGCGCAAATAATGGCCCTCTTCCACGTGCAGCGGGCCCCACACCTCCTTGAGCAATTGGCGGTGTGTCATGACCTTTCCCGCATGCAGGACGAGGGTCATGAGCAATTTATATTCGATCGGCGTGAGGTGCACCTCCTTCCCCGCCACGACGACCTGTCGTTTCCCGAGGTCCATCGTCAAGTCCCCGAAGGCGAACAACGATTCGCCGTCGCCGGGTGGTCGAGCCGCATGGCGCAGCGCAGCACGCATCCGGGCCAGCAACTCGTCCACCCCGAACGGCTTCGTCACATAATCGTCGGCGCCGAGATCGAGCGCCGCCACCTTCACCTGTTCCTGATCTCTGGCGGACAGGACGAGAATCGGAATCGCCGTCCAGGCCCGGACCTGCCTGATCACCTCGGCGCCGTCCATATCGGGGAGACCAAGATCGAGTAGGATGATGTCGGGATTTCTGGAAGCGGCTTGCACCAGTCCTTCCGCCCCGGTCGGCGCCTCGTACAGCCGATAACCGTGGGAAGGCAAGGTCGCGCGAAGGAACCGCCGGATTTCCGCTTCATCCTCGATGAGCAGGACGGTCACGTCATGGGTCGTTGATGGCATGCTGCGCAGGTCCTATGTCGTCACTTGACTACGCTCCGTCGGTTCCGGCTCGACGGTCGGCTGATTCTTCTCGATCGGGAGCGTGAAGCGAAAGACCGCCCCGCCACCGGATCGGGGCTCAGCCCAAATACGTCCGCCATGGGATTCGACAATCCCCCGACAGATCGTCAATCCCAGTCCGACGCCACCTTCCCGATCGGGGTGAAGCTGATGGAACTTGTCGAAAATCCGCCGTTCTTCTCCTTGCGGAATGCCGGGACCTCGATCCGCCACCTCCGTCACGATCACCCCATCGGTCACCGCCGCCGCCACGTCGATGGGCGTGGCCGGAGGGGAATATTTGGCGGCATTTTCCAGCAAGTTGATCAACACTTGCTCGATCAAGACGCCATCGACCAGCACCAGAGGGAGATTATCCGGAAAGGTCGTCGAGACCGGGTGACCGACGAGTCGCGATTCCACTCGCGCCAACGCCGTGTCGACCACTTCCTCCAGCGCGTGCCATTCCTTGCGCAGCTGCATGGCGCCCGCTTCCAATCTGGTCATATCGAGCAGATTCTTCAGCAACCGATCCAATCGTCCGGCCTCGTCGCTGATGGATCGGATCAATTCCTGCCGGCTCGTTGTTTCCAGTGAGCGATCGTTGTTCAACAGCGCGCTGCTCGCGCCCACGATCGTCGCGAGCGGCGTCCGGAGGTCATGCGAGACCGAACTCAGGACGGCATTGCGCATCCGTTCTGTTTCCGTCTGTACGTGGGCTTCTTGTGTTGCTTCCGCCAATCGCGCACCTTCTAACGCCAATGCCATTTGATTCGCGAAGGTCTCGAGAAGATGAAGTTGTTCCGGATCAAGCAGATCCTTGGGGCGAGACGACCGGACCGCCAAGACACCCACCGCGCCGTGCGCCCCCACCAACGGCAGATAGAGCGAATCCGACCCCGACAGTGTATTGGTGCCATGGCCGGAGGACTCCTTGTGATCGAAGACCCATTGTGAGATGCCGGCTTCCTTGGGATCCAGCTCGAAATGAAGCGCATCACCACGATGAAGATGGACCCGCCCGTCCCGATCCGGAAGGAAGACCGCCACCTGACAATGAAAGACATCGTGAATATGCCGGGATGCGACGGAGGCCAGCCTGTCCAACCCGCGTTGAGTGACCAGGTCTCGGCTCATCGCGTAGAGCGCGGCGGTTCGTTGTTCACGAACCCGCGCCGCCTCGGCCTGCTGGCTCTTGTGAGACGCCAACCTGCTGATCAGCAGCGCCACGACAAGCATGACCGCAAAGGTCAGCAGATACTGCACATCGGAAACGGCGAACGAATAATAGGGAGGAATGAAAAAGAAATCGAAGGCCGCGACGCTCATCAACGAGGCGAGTGCAGAAGGCCCTCGCCCCCAACGCGTGGCGACGACCACCACTCCGCACAGATACACCATGATGAGGTTGGCCGGACCGAAGTAAGGGAACATGCCCCAACTCAATGCCGTGCAGGCGATCACCGCGACGGAGGCGTAGCCGTAGTTCCGACGATCACTGGTCCGTTGAAGAAGTCCGGTCATCAGGGGCTTCCCGACGCCGGCCTCACCGGTCATCACATAGATATCGATGTCACCGCTGCCGCGAACGAGATCGTCTACGACCGAACCGAAGAGCCACTCCTTCCAGCGAGACCGGAGCGGCTTCCCGACGATGATTTTCGTGACGTTGCGGCCCCGAGCATAGGCCAGCAGTTGCTGACTCACGTCGTCCCCGGTCAACGTGACCGTCTCCGCGCCCATTTGTTCCGCCAACCGCAAGGTCTCCACGCCTCGGCTTCGCTCGAGATCCGACAGGCGCAGATGCTGCGAAGTCTGAACATAGACCGCGATCCATTTGGCATGCAGCCCGATGGCCATCTTCCTGGCCGCACGGATCAGCATCGGCCCGCGCGATTTCAGATTCACGCAGACCAGGATGGTTTCCGCCGCCGGCCAAGTGGCGACCACCGCATGGTCTCGGCGGTAGACCTCCATCTGTTGATCGACACGTTCAGCCGTCCGGCGCAAAGCCATCTCCCGCAAGGCGATCAGATTGCCTTTCCGGAAAAAATGTTTGAGGGCGTGCTGCGCCTGGTCCGGCAGATAGACCTTGCCGTCCTTGAGCCGTTGCAGGAGATCATCCGGCGGAAGATCCACCAATTCGACGTCATCGGCCTGTTCGAGGATGGAATCCGGCACGGTCTCGCTCACCCGCACGCCGGTGATCTGAGCCACGGCGTCATTGAGCCCTTCGATGTGCTGCACGTTGACGGTCGTATAGACGTTGATGCCCGCCTGCAGCAGTTCCCTCACATCCTGCCATCGTTTGGGATGTCTGGATCCCGGGGCATTCGTATGGGCCAGTTCATCCATCAACAGGAGCCGAGGACGGCGCGTGAGCGCCGCGTCCAAGTCGAAATCACGGAGCGTGGTTCCTCCATACGCCACCGCGCGGGGAGGAAGCGCTGGCAGTCCCGTAACGAGGGCATCCGTGTCCGCCCGGCCGTGAGTCTCAACCCAGCCGATCATCACGTCGATGCCGTCTTCTTGTTGTTCATGCGCCGCCTGCAGCATGGCGTAGGTTTTTCCCACGCCGGCGGTCGCCCCGAAAAAAATCTTCAGTTTGCCCCGCGCCTGCCTATCTTCGTCTTCGCGGATGCGTCGCAACAGGACGTCGGGGTCCGGTCTTATGGAGTCCATCTGTCTCCGGATGGTGGGAAGGTATCGGTGATCAGGCCAGCATAATTTTAGGGAAGCGCTCAAAACCCGTCAATGTGCTGCCCCGCCGTTCACGGTATCCGGTCGAGGGCGTGGTTCAACTCCAGCACAGTGACTCGTCGTTCGCCAAGAAGCCCGAACTGCCGCTCTTCCGTATGGCTGGTAACGAGCTGTCGCACCGCGGCCTCGTCCAACCCACGCGCCCGCGCGACCCGGTGCACCTGATACTCAGCCGCGGCAGGGCTGATGTGCGGATCGAGACCGCTCCCTGAGGCGGTCACCAGATCGACTGGAACCGGTGCGTCGTTGCCGGGATCCGCCGCCTTCAGAGCAGCCACCCTCGTTTTGACGGCTTCCGTCAGCGCGGGATTGGTGGGGCCGAGATTCGACCCGGACGAGGCGGCGGCATTATAGGGGAACGGAGCGGTCGCGGAAGGGCGCCCCCAAAAATACTTGGGATCGTCGAAGGGTTGGCCGATCAGCGTGGATCCGACCGGCTTGCCGTCTTTATAGATCAGACTTCCATTGGCCTGATGGGGGAACAGCAGCTGCGCGATTCCTGTCACGGCCAGCGGATAGGCCACGCCGGTCAGAACCGTCAGAATGAAAAACACCATCAGCGCGGATCGAAGTTGAGCGGCCATCGTGATCTCCTCAGACCAATCCCAGGGCGACCAGGAGCAGGTCTATCAATTTGATTCCGATGAAAGGAACAATAATGCCTCCCAGTCCGTACACCAGCACATTGTGGCGCAGCAGTAAGGAGGCCTCGATCGGCCGGAACTTGACCCCTCGGAGCGCGAGGGGGATCAATGCGACGATGATTAAAGCATTGAAAATCACTGCCGACAACACAGCGCTTTCGGGCGTCGCCAGTCCCATGACGTTCAAGGCCCCAAGCACTGGATAGGTGGTGGCAAACGCGGCCGGAATGATCGCAAAATACTTGGCGACATCGTTGGCGATACTGAAGGTCGTGAGCGCGCCGCGTGTCATGAGGAGCTGCTTGCCTATTTCCACAATCTCGATCAATTTCGTGGGATTGGAATCCAGATCGACGAGATTGCCCGCCTCCTTAGCGGCTTGGGTACCGGTGTTCATCGCGACCGCGACATCGGCCTGCGCCAGCGCCGGCGCATCATTGGTGCCGTCTCCCGTCATGGCCACGAGGCGGCCGCCTGATTGAAGATCACGGATGAGTTTCAATTTGGCTTCGGGAGTCGCTTGCGCGAGAAAATCATCCACGCCGGCCTCTGCGGCGATCGCGGCCGCCGTTTTCTGATTGTCGCCGGTGATCATCATCGTTCTGATGCCCATGCGGCGCAACTCGGCAAACCGTTCCTTGATGCCTCCCTTGACCACATCCTTCAAATGAATGACACCGAGCACCGACTTGCCTTCGGCCACGACCAGAGGCGTGCCGCCTTGCGTGGCAATCGTCTCGACCGCATTTCGTACGGTCGGAGGAAATGACCCGCCTTGTTGGGTTACGTAGTCTTCGATGGCTTCCGCCGCGCCCTTCCTGATCTGTCGGCCATCGAAATCGACACCGCTCATTCGCGTTTGTGCCGTGAACGGCAGAAAGGTGGCGCCCATCGCATGGATGTCGCGCCCTCTGAGTCCATAGCGCTCCTTTGCCAGAATCACGATGCTGCGGCCTTCGGGTGTCTCATCGGCAAGCGAGGCCAGCTGAGCCGCATCGGCCACAGATGCTTCCTGCACTCCTTCGGCTGGAATAAATGCCGTGGCCTGCCGGTTGCCCAGCGTGATCGTTCCCGTCTTGTCTAGAAGCAACACGTCCACATCGCCCGCCGCTTCGACGGCTTTCCCCGACATGGCGATGACGTTCGCCTGGACCATGCGGTCCATGCCCGCGATACCAATGGCGGACAAGAGCGCGCCGATCGTGGTCGGTATGAGGCAGACCAGCAGGGCCACCAGAACCGTCACCGTAATGGGCGCACCCTGCCCCGTGGCATGCACGGAGTAGAGGGAAAAGGGGAGCAAGGTTACGGTCGCCAGCAAAAAGACGACGGTGAGGGCCGCCAACAGAATATTGAGGGCGATTTCATTCGGCGTCTTCTGCCGCTTCGCGCCCTCAACCATGGCGATCATGCGGTCGAGAAACGTCTCACCGGCGCTGGCGGTGATCCGCACCACGAGCCAATCGGACAACACCCGCGTGCCGCCGGTCACGGCGCTCCGGTCACCGGACTCCCTGATCACCGGCGCGCTCTCGCCCGTAACCGCACTCTCATTGACGGACGCGATCCCCTCGATCACATCGCCATCGCTGGGAATATAATCGCCGGCCTCGACCAGCACGATGTCGCCTTTCTTCAGCAGACTTGCCGGAACCAGACTATAGACCTCGCCAGGTTTGCCGAGGGCAGCAGGCGCCGCCAGATAGTCTCCCCCGGAGGCCGGTTTTCCGAACCGCTTGGCAGTCAATTCAGTCCGAGCCCTCCGAAGAGAATCGGCTTGGGCCTTTCCTCTCCCTTCGGCAATCGCTTCGGAAAAGTTCGCGAAGAGCACGGTGAACCAGAGCCACAGCGAGATGGCGAGGATGAACCAGGTCGGCGCCTCGCCTGTCCCGAACAACGCCTGGAGGAACAGCAGCGACGTGAAGATGCTCCCCACGAAGACGACGAACATGACCGGGTTGCGGACCTGAATGCGAGGATCGAGCTTTCGCAGCGAATCCAGCATGGCCTGTCGAACAAGCGGCGGATCGAAGAGCGGTCTGGCTTTCGTCGATGTCGTCATGTGAATCCTCTTCTCGTTCAGACTATAGAAAACATCACACAGGATGCCCCAAAAGCGCCGTTCAGCAAGGCCGCACCACGCTTGTGAACGCCGCCGAGACGGTGAGGCGGCAGTGTCTAGCGAGAACGCCGCTGGCGGACTTTTTCAGCATTCTGCAGGCTACCGAGCGACCATCAGCAAATGTTCCACCACAGGCCCCAATGCCAGGGCCGGAACGAAGGTCAGTGCGCCTACCATGATCACCACCCCGACCAGCAACCCCACAAAAAGCGGCGTATGAGTCGGGAGCGTACCCAGGCCAGGCGGCACGATCTTTTTTCGCGCCAGTGATCCGGCTAGCGCCAATGTCGGAATCGCCAACCAGAATCTGGAGACCAGCATCGTCAGAGCACCGGTCAGGTTGTAGAACGGAGTATTGGCATTCAATCCCCCGAAGGCGCTGCCGTTGTTGTTGCCCTGGGAGGTGTAGGCATACAGAATTTCGCTGAAACCATGCGCGCCCGGATTGAGAATGGACGACGTGCCGGACTCAGTCACAACCGCCACTGCCGTGAACCCAAGGACGATGATGGGCATGATGAGGATCAACAGCGCCGCCATCTTCATGTCGTAGGGCTCGATCTTTTTCCCCAGGTATTCCGGGGTCCGGCCTACCATGAGGCCCGCGATGAACACCGCGATGATCGCGAAAACGAGCATCCCGTAGAGGCCCGAGCCGACCCCGCCCACAATCACCTCGCCGAATTGCATCATGAACAGCGGGACCAAACCGCCGAGTGGTGTGAATGAATCGTGCATGGAATTCACCGCTCCGGTGGATGTGGCCGTCGTCGCGGTGGCAAAGAGCGCCGAACGGGAGACCCCGAAACGAACTTCCTTTCCTTCCATGTTGCCGCCCGGCTGCGTACTCCCGGCTGTCTGCTCGACACCCCACGCAGTCAGGCGTGGATTTCCTGCGGACTCGGCCCAATAGGCTCCCAGAACGAAGAGGGCCAGCACACTCAGCATCGCAGCGAGGATGGCCCAGCCCTGCCTGGTGTCTCCGACCATTGTTCCGAATGTGTAGGTGAAAGAAGCGGCGATTAGGGTTTCAGCTAGGATCAGAATGAAATCGGTCAGCGGCGTCGGGCTTTCATAGGGATGGGCGGCATTGGCATTAAAAAATCCGCCGCCGTTGGTTCCGAGGTGCTTGATGGCCACTTGTGACGCAGCCGGACCGACGGCCAAGGCTTGTTCAGTCCCTATTGTTGATTCGGTCTTGGCGACCCCCTTCTCGTCCAAGACCGGCTGCCCTGCGGCATCGACTACCGGTCTGTCATAGGTCACGGGCTGAAGGAGAGCGGTCTGGTGAAAAGACCCGAAGGTCTGAACCGTTCCCTGTGAGACGAGGACCAGCGCGAGAATGGCTGCCAGCGGTAGTAAGATGTACAGGGTGCTGCGGGTCAGATCGACCCAGAAATTGCCGATGGTCGCAGCCGTTCGAGCCGTTAACCCGCGGATGAGCGCGACCAGCATGGCCATGCCTGTCGCGGCAGAGACGAAGTTCTGGACCGTCAGGCCGAGCATTTGCGTGAGATAACTGAGCGTCGACTCTCCGGCATAGGCCTGCCAGTTCGTATTGGTGATGAAGCTCGAGGCGGTGTTGAACGCCAGGTCGGGCGCCACCGCCCCGAAAGCCGACGGGTTGAGCGGCAGAAATCCCTGCAGTCGCTGCAACGCATAGAGTGCGACCAACCCCGTGACATTGAAGAACAACATGGCCACGGCATAGGTCTTCCAATTCATGTCCTCGGTTGCACGCACGCCGCAGACACGATAGATCAGGCGTTCGAAGGGTCCCATTACCCGATCCATTCCGCAGGCCTGGCCCCTGTAGACACGTGCCATGTACCAACCCAGCGGCTTGACCAACGCCACCAGGACGAAAAAGAAGAGTCCGATTTGAGCCAACCCGTTGATCGTCATTAGAACCACTCCGCTTTCAGCAGCGCGATCATGAGGTACACCAACAACCCCAGTGACAACACTGCACCGAGCACGTACATCGCATTCATGACCACACCCCCTTAGAGTCGGTCCAACGCAGAGATGAGCCAGCCAGACAGCAGAAAAAATATGGCGGCGATCGTCAGATAGATGAGATCCATGTGAGTGCTCCTTGCCGGGACATAGAATTTAGCGTGGCGCGCTTCGCCCGAAACACATATCCGAGCGGTCGCCAACCGTCCCACATCTCTTCACGCTCCTTCCCTTTCACTCCATGCTCAAGGTAACGCGTAGAAAGTAAAAACGGTGTAAAAACTGCTGCCTACGGCGAATCCAGCGTCCAGATCAGGCCAAAGATCAGCATGTGCTGTGCCGGCGTCAGGCCGATGACGCCGGGCGCTATCTCGTTGCCCTTGAAAAATCCTCCGCCCGCTCCTGTGGACTCGTCGTACCGATATTCCAGACGCATGATCATGTTGGTCCATTTGTAGGGCACCTTGTACTCGGTGGTCGTCGTGACCGCCTTGACCAACTGTTCCGCACCGGTCATGAGGCCGTTCCGATCCCAGTAAAACTCCGGCCTCAACGCTACAGCCCAAGGTCCACCGATATGCCACCGCACGGGAAAGGCCGCCCCCATGTAAAACTGACGGGGGTTGCCCGGAGCCGTGGCATTCTTCTGCGTGCCGATTTGATAGTCACCTGCGATGGTCACGTCGTCGTTGACCTTCCATTCCACGATGGAGTCCGAGAAGGACCGCCAGAACTCCAGTGAGGTGTTCGATTGATCGGGGCCGTAATAGACCGTTTCTTTAAAGGTCCATGAGCCGCTGGGTTTATACGCGACCTGCGCGCCGTAACTCGGAAGATTGTTCGAGTTTTGCAGATGGAAATACTCATTGACCACGAACACCGTCCCGGTCCATTGATCGTTAAACGGATAGACTGCATTGGCCCCGAACATCAGATAGGGAGAGTAGTCGGCGATCCAGGCGCGCGTGTAGTTGGCATTGTCCTTAGCATAGAGTGATTCGTACCCGATCAAGCTGTTGAACAATCCCGCTTGAACAGTCAGGCCGTTCCCGACCGGGGCGAGATAGGACACATTCGCACGACCGAAATGCCGCAAGGCATCGGAACCCTGGACGTGCGGCGAATTGGTCCCAAACCCAAACGCGAGGGCGTCCTGTCCGCCATGGACGAGCAACTCCGCTCCCCATCGTGATTGCTCCGTCGGATCCTTTCGGCCATAGATGCCCGCCATGTTCAGATCCAATTCATTGACGCGCGGCGTTGTGCCACGGTTCCGAAACAGATGGTTCTCGGGAAAGTTGAAATTCAACGAGTATCCCAGGTCCACAAATCCGCCATAGTGCCAGTCCGACTGCTGAGTCTTCTCCTGCTCTGGCGGTTCAGAAGATGCACTCGGTTGCGACGGAACGCCATCAGAAGGCCCGATGAGATCTTGACCAAGCACCGGAGTCGTCGTCATCCCCACCGCGAGTAACACTACCCTACTGATCCACCACACTCTCGACGTCATGATTGCTGCCCTTCCTTCCCTTCCTCTTCACCTTCGTCTGCGTTACGCGGTCTTGGACCTGCAATGCGCCGGCACCACGACCGGCTGATTCGCCTCTCGCGGACTCTTCCTATTGGTTCGGTGATCCGCCTGCATGATTGCGATGACCAGCATCCACAGCAACCCGGCCATCCCCAACAGCAGGCCCAGTACAACCAACGTCATCAATGACTCCTTCGCTCTTCTGTTGCCGTATGTACGCAATCCTAATGATGAGCGTTACTTCGTATGGTGGAAGCGTACCAAGCACGACGTCAGAACGGCGTTAAACCGGGCCGGTCGCGCGTTAAGACGGTATAAAAATTGACGGCCGGAGATCGGAAGAAAACGAGGGAATCGCACGCCGGTAAGCAAGTCGCCCCAGGGATGACTAATAGATGCAGGAAAGCATCGTATAAAGGCGCTTAGACCAATCAGGGAATAGAGGGAGTTTTCTTCGTGAGACGGCGCAGGTCGGACTTTTGATCGGCGAGCGGCTGGCCACTGAAGGTGCCTCCAGCTGCAAGGGGTACCACAATGGGGATCTCCATCTTGCTTTTCAGCTCCCTCCCGCCTAGCTTAGTGAGCACTTCCCACGTTAAGACCTATGTCAGAGTCAACTTCTCCTCAGGACGATAAGTTAGTCCGACACTTCAGGCAGATTCTGCTCTGGCCCCTTCAGCTCATGCCCATCCTGGAAGGCACGCACATTCAAAAGCATTGGGAACATTTGGAAACGCCCGGCGTCGATAATCCCTGGCGCGAAGTGTTGGATGAGTTCACGGGAGACCCCGCCTTATTTCAAGAGCGGCACTACAGCGAGTTCGTCACATTTCTGCCGTACGTTCAGCGCTTTCTCTACGGCGAAGGAACGGGTCACAGCCCTGACATCGTTCACGCGTCGTCCTTCCGCGTATTTCGTCGCAGCGATGTCGCCCGAATGCGGCTCACCTATCCGGAACCGCTCGCCGCACCGGTTACCTTTGATGTGGCGCACGCGGATCTGTATTTTTTCTACGACATCGATGTGGTGATCCTCACGGTCGAGATCTACGCCGATGATGTGCCTCTTGCACGGGCACAAGACACGCTTTTTCGTTTCGGCCGAGGCTATCCGACCTATTGGGAACCGGAAGGGCGAGGCGGCCACTGCCCGAAGTATGTGGAATGGCTATCAGCTGAGGGCACGGTCCTGGCGGTGTCCGACTATGAGAACCGGGAGAAATATCTTTCGTTCGTCTGCCGGCACCGGGTTCAGTGCTTCGCCTCGCATTGGGAATGGCTATTAGAGCCGCTGGTGCTTCACCACTCAAACAAAAAAGGCTTGATTCGCTACCGGCAGCTCGAATCCCACCTCTTGCCGCAGATGGCGTATGTGGTGGTGGACGATCCTGGGGCGCTCACCCGGGCTGAGTTTATCCGCCTTGGGCTGGCTACCTCGCCCGGCACTCCTGATTCTTTGCCCTATTCGGAGCGCCATCTGGAAGATTTCGAAGAGCGTTATTGTTACGACCGCTACTGGAACGGGCAGGATCGAGAGCGGCCAGAAACCCGGTTCATGTGCAATGGCCGCACATTCACCATGGTAAGTGACCGCAGTCCCCGCGTATTCGTCGATCGTAAAACGGACCTCGAGCAATTCCGGCATGAATACTTTCTGCTGTTCCTCATTCCCCATTTTCACCGGGCGGCATTGCTCATGTTGGAAGACCGTCTGGTCGATGCGATGAACCGGCTGGATATCAGCAAGCCGGAATCCGTGCGTCAGTTCAGACGAGTCATTCGCCAGACACTCGGCGTCTTCCTTCGGTTCACCCAACGCTATTGGTTCCATGAAGTCTCAGACCACACACAAGCCAAGGAACTATTTCGCATGATCAGCGAACACCTGGGCACAGCCAGGCTGTATGCCGAGGTGAGAACTGCCATCGAGGACATGAATCAGTATCTTGACAGCGATACGCTGCGCCGGCAGGGGGAGACGATGGTACGCCTGACCGTGGTGACTACGTTCGGATTAATCGGAGTGACGACGATGAGTTTTCTGTGAATGAACCTCCTTGCTGCGGCTGAAAGCCCCATCCTGACGAAGGTTGTGTACTTCCTGCTCGTCTTTATTCCAAGCACGGCCATCACCCTTTACACGGTGCTGAAGTCCAGGCGTCTCGCGGATTTCCTGGAGATATTGGCCGACGAGCGGCGGTCGTCAAGAGGCAAACTCGCGGCGTTTGTGAACATCTGGAAAACTGAACGCGGCCAGGATACAAGACCACATTAAGCATCGCAGTCCACGGGGCATCAGTAGTTCATGCATAGCGACGTCCTGCCTGTCAGGCTTGCATTACCGCAGCGACTTCTTCGTTGGCACTAATACGCACCACATTCGGCGCGTGCCAGATTTTTGATCGGTGACGGCTTGACCGGAGAAGAAACTCAGCTGCCAGGCCACGATGTCGTCGGTGGGATGGGCCGTGGCCGTCCAATAGATGCCGGATTTGATATTCCGAAACGGATGCCCCGCCGGAAGCGACGGATCCTGTTGCTCGGCATCGATTAAGATCATAACCTTGTCAATACTGGTGCGGCGCTCCTTCCGCTCAATTCGTCACTTCGCATAACTGATCACCTATCGCGGCATGATCTCCTTCAGGTTTCTCCGATTCGACCATCGGAGAGCTCTTCTCGATTGAACGTCTGATGAGAGAAACTGACCCTAAACCGTTACTTATCTGATGCAGGGCGATCCTTTCGAAGCTCATCCAGAACCGAGAGGATTTCCGCCGGGCGCGGAGGACAGCCGGGGATACGGACATCGACGGGAATGTGCCGTTCCACCGGCCCGGTCACCGCATAACTTCCCTTGAACATGCCGCAGTGAATGGCACAGTCTCCCAAGGCGATGACGACCTTCGGGTCTGGCGTCGCCTTGTACACATCCTTCAGCGCCCGTTCCATGTTCACGGTCACAGGGCCGGTAACGACCAGGGCGTCGGCATGGCGTGGTGACGCCGCGATGTGGACTCCAAATCGCTCCACGTCATAGACGGGATTGGCCAGCGCATTCATTTCCATCTCACAGGCGTTGCAGGAACCGGTGTCCACCTCGCGGATGGTCAGCGAGCGCCTGAAGGGCCTGGCCTTTTCGATGGCCTCACGGCTGACCGGCTCGTGGGCCGCACTGCCGTCGGGATGACGCCCCGTGACGACGCCGGTCTTGAGGCTTTTCTTGATGATGCGAAACATGCGACCTCCTCGACTGTCAGCCTTCAGCGATCAGTTCTCAGCTCGAAGCTGAGGGCTGACGGGTCATGGCTTGTCCCTCACAAATCGTTCCCCGCATAGGACAGGTTGAAGCTCTTATTGATCAACGGGAAATCCGGCACGATATTGCCGAGCGCCGCCCATTGAATCGCCGGCCAATTGACGAAAGACGGGTCGCGCACTTTGCACCGATGAATTCGTCCCAGCTCTCCTGCCATGACCACATAAAGAATCTCGCCTCGCCAGCCTTCGACGGCCGAGATCGCCCATTCGCCAGACACCGGCTCCCGCCTCGGCCGGACGGTCAACGGCCCCTGCGGCAGACGCCGGCGGATCTCACGAACCAGGCGGATCGACTCATGCACCTCATCCAATCGCACCCGCATCCTGGCACGAACGTCGCCATACCGATAAAGAGCCACCTTCGGTTGAAGTTCGTCGTAGGCGGCGAAGGGTCGATCGCGCCGAATATCCCTGTCCATGCCGGATGCACGGCCGACGATTCCCACCACCGCATGGTCCCAGGCAATACGTTCCGTGAGGACCCCCGTGTTCTCCAGCCGTTCCGTGAGAGAGGCATTCGCAAACAGAATCTTCTCGATCGCGGCAAAGTCCCCCTCGATGGCGTCCAACTCCGTCACCACCTGAGCGGCCTGCGCGTCGGTCACGTCGACGGCGACTCCTCCAACGCAATTGACGCCGCGGAGAAAGCGCGAACCGGCCAGGCGATCATTGAGCTGCATGAGTCGCTCTTTCATCCGCCCGCAGTGGGCATGGGCGAGGACATAGGCTGTATCGTTGCAGATGGCCCCGACATCGCCGATGTGGTTGTGCAACCGCTCGAGTTCAAGAAAGAGACTGCGCAGGTAGCGGGCACGCTGCGGCACTTCCATTCCAAGCAATGTCTCGACCGCCTGACAATAGGCCAGACTGTGGCCGACGGTCGTATCGCCGGAGACTCGTTCGGACAACGGTACCGCCGCCGTCAGCTGCTGTTGCTCGAACAATTTTTCAACCCCTCGATGTTTCCAGAAATGACGCAGTTCGAGTTGCATGATCGGCTCACCGGCGACCGAGAACCGGAAATGGCCCGGCTCGATGATGCCCGCATGGATCGGACCGACGGGAACCTCGAAGACACCCTCGCCTTGAATCTTCCGGAACGCGTACTGCCCTTGGACCCGTTCCAACACCCTGTTCCAGGGAAAGTCCTTCTTGAGCGGATGGGTGCCTTTCGGCCAATGCTCATGGCGGACAAGCCGCCGCATGTCCGGATGCCCGACGGGAATCAGGCCGAACAGGTCGCGGACCTCGCGTTCGTACCATTTCGCCGCATGGAGGGCCGGCGTGATCGACGAAAATTCCCGTTCACCGCCCGGAAGATCCGTGGCGAGCAACAGCCAGTCTTTGCACTCCGCCAGGGTGAAGAGATAGCAGAGTTCGTCGCGCGCCTCGCGAGGGCGATGATCGACCGCCCAGAGCAGTGAGAGCGACCCGCGCAGACCGGGATGCGTATGGATGAAATGGGCGACTGTCGGCACGTCTCGCTTATCCAGCCTCAGCATCGGGATGCCGTGCAGGGAGCCCACCTCGGTGATGGCTTGCGCGAAGGCCGCCCTCAGTTGCTCGACCGCCTGACGTACATCGCCCACCGGTTCACCTCACCACTATAACGTTGACGGCCCTGGTCAGCAGGGTCCGGATCGGCTCAGGAAGCATGAATCCCAATCCGATCAGGGCCCCGACAATTACCATCACCGGCACATGGCCGACCGTCCAGGGTTCGCCCTGTAGGCTGCCTGGCGGTGGAGCGCCCCAAACCATCGTGCCGATGCGATACATGAACCCTCCGAACAGGACGACGCCGAACAACAGAAACAACGCCACGATGCCGAGGCTCCGCATCTCGTCGGAGATCGACAGCGTCACGAATCGTCCGACCTGCACCGTATCGGACGCGAAGTCCTGCGCAGCCACCGCCGACACAACCAGCAACTCGCTGACGAAGGGCGAGAACGGCGGCAGGCCGGCCAGCGCGCATCCGGCCACCAGAATCGCCGCGGCAGTAATCGGCTGCGATCGCGCCAGCCCCCGCACGCCGTCGATTTCCAACGTGTCGAAGCGCCGGTGAATATTGCCGGCGACGAAAAATGCCAGCGCCTTGGCCAAGGCGTGGTTGAGCAAGTGGAAGAGCCCGCCGAACGTGCCGACAAATCCGCCGACCCCGAAGCCGATCATGGCCAATCCCATATGTTCGATGCTCGAATAGGCGAAGAGCCGTTTGTAGTTGTGCTGGATGAGCACGAACAGGGCCGCCACGACAAACGAGAGGAGCCCGAACGTGATGAGCAAGTTGCCGCTGAACGTGGGGGAAAGCGCCTGGTCCACAAGGACCTTGCTGCGCAGCAGGGTATAGACCGCCACGGTCTCCAACACCCCGGCCAACATCGCTGCAATCGGCGCGGGCGCCTCCGCATAGGCGTCCGGCAACCAGGTATGCATGGGAACCAGGCCCACCTTCGTGCCGTACCCGACGAGGACGAAAATAAACGCCAGCTTGAGCACATTGGGATCCAACTGATTCGCCACAGCGGTCAACGCCGTGATGTTGAGCGCCGCACTCACATCACTCAGGACTCGCACGGAGGAGTAGTAGGTCAGGACGACACCGAACAGGGCGAGGGCGATGCCCACTGAACAGAGAATCAAATATTTCCAGCCCGCCTCCAGGGATTCGCGCTTCCGGAAGAAGGCGATCAAGAACGTCGTCGCCAGCGTCGTGCCCTCCAACGCCACCCACTGCACACCCAGGCTGTTCGCCATCGTCGCCCCCACCATCGCGAAGAGGAACATGTGGAAGAGGAAAAAGAAGAGGCTCAGGCGTTTCGGCGCGATGATTCCGCGAGCGACCTGGTCGTCCATGTAGGACCACATGTAAAGTGAGCAGGACAATCCGATGGCGGTGATGATGGCCAGAATAAAATCCGACAGCGCGTCCACATAGACCAAGGTTCCCAGCGTCGTGACCGACCCGTCCGCCAACACCAGCCCGGTCAGGGCCGTCTCGGCGACGGCCAGCGCCAGCATGGTCGAAAAATTCACGACATGCAGCAGGCGCGCACGATGGATCACCAGGCTGAGCAGCCCGGCGACCACCGGCCCGGCCAACAACACGATCACCGGCCACATGTATCAACCACTCCCGGCAGCTTGGCCATGAATCCTCTCATTCCTTCAGCACCGTCAAGGCGCCGGTATCGACGCTGTCGAAGGCGTCCTGGAGCCGGTGCGTGTAGATCCCGACGATCAAACCCGCCACCAGGACATCGAAGAAGACACCCAGTTCGACGATCAGCGGCATCCCATAGGCAGCCGCGGTCGCCCCCAGAAATACCCCGTTCTCCATGACCAGGAATCCGACCATTTGCGTGACCGCTTTCTTGCGCGCGATCATGGTAAAAAATCCGATCAAGACGATGGCCAAGGCAATGGCCAGGGAGTCCCGCGTCAGGAGATATCCCAAGGGAATGATGGGCTGTGTGATGAAGAACGCGACGATCACCAGCGCTCCGCAGATCAACAGGCCCGCGGGAACGTTGACGTTCATCACCAGCTCCCGCGACACATTGAGCCGTTCGATGACCTTCCGCAGAATGCGGGGGAGCACGATGACTTTGATGACGATCGTAAGAGCCGCCGCGAAATAAATGTGCCGATGGCCGGTCAGAAACGCGACGAGCGCCGCGGTCGCCGCGAGGAAGACCGACTGAAGCGCGAACAGATCCACGCAGGCGGAAAGACGGCGTTGCGCCACGATGGCAAAACAACAGAGCAGCAGGAGCACCGAGCAGAGGTCTACGAGTTGCGAACCGAGATGAGTCGAGACCGGCACCGCATCACCCTCTCAACGTATAGAAGAACACCAGCGCGAGCAGCGACAGAATGAACGCCGCGCCCAACAATTCCGGCACTCGAAACAGCCGCAACTTGGCGAACATCGATTCGATCACGCCGATCACGACGGCGAGGCCGGATACCTTCAGCAGATACACCACGACGCCCAGTGCAACCGACGACGGCGTCAGGCTCGTCGCAATCCCCCAAGGCGCGAAAACATTCACGATCAAGGTCAGGAACACGAGCAGTTTGATCCCCGCCGCCCATTCCATCAGCGCCAGGTACCGTCCGGAATATTCGAGGACCATGGCTTCGTGGATCATCGTCAGCTCGAGGTGCGTCGCGGGATTGTCCACCGGCACGCGGCCGGTCTCCGCAAGGGTCACGATGAACAGCGCCGCCAGCGCCATCAAATGTGCAGGCGGGGCCAGCACGACTCCTTCCAGCAATGCGGACTTGTGGACGATGGTGCTCAAATTCGTGGACCCGGCCGTGAGCGCGATGGCCAGGATGGACAGCATCATGGCCGGCTCGGCCAGCGTCGCGACGATGGCTTCACGGCTGCTGCCCATTCCTCCGAACGCCGATCCGGCATCCAGTCCGGCCAGAATCATGAAGAACGTCCCCAGTGCCAGCAGATAGACAAGTGCGATGATATTGCCGGCGAAATTGAACGGGCTGCGAGAGACAAACACCGGCATCAACAGGCCCGCCGCGACCGTGGAGGCGAACACGATGTAGGGGGCGGCGGTAAAAATCCAGGACGTGGTCGAGGAGATCACCGGCTCTTTTCTGAACAACTTGGCCAAGTCGGCATAGGGCTGGAGTACGCCGGCTCCGCGACGGCATTGCAGTCGCGCCTTGACCTTTCGAATCAGCCCGACGATGAACGGAGAGAGGGCCAACAACAGGATCAATTGAACGGCGACCAGCAGCACCTGCAGCATCGAACGGAATTCCCCTCGTCACTCAATCGCCGGACAACCCGGCGCAACCCATTCCCTCATCTTGCGCTTCGCTTCACCCTTGTCCCTAGACGGCCCACAGCAACAACAGGACCAGCGTCACAAAAATATAGGCAAGGTAAAGATGGAGGCTGCCGGCCTGGATGATGCGCAACCGGTCCGCCATCGCCAGCAGAAAGGCCACGACCGGCTTGTACAGATATTTCTCGAAGAGCGGCTCGATGTGGAATTCGAACCGCTGGTGCTTGATGAAATACTTCGACTGTTCCAGAAACTCCGTCTCCAGTTTCACTGTTGGCCGATAGATGGTCCCGAAAACCCGCTTGATCGGTTGGACGAAGCCGGTGGCGGTATATTCCATGCGAGGCGTGAGATTCAGCCCGCAACCCCACGTCTTGTAGTAGCGTATGCGCAGGGGCTTCCCGATCATCCTGGCCAACAGCAATCCCAAGGCCCCCGATCCGACCAAGAGCGCGGCCAGCACCGGCATCGAAATACTGGAGAACTCCACCGTCACCGGCGCGACGACCCAGCCGTCGAGCGCCAGCACCTTTGCGCCGATCGCCACCCCCGTCAGTGGACCGGTGATCCGGTCCAGCAAGGGGACGACCAGCATGGGAGCCAGACCGAGCAGGACACAGGTCCCCGCCAAGAGGCCCATCCCGATGCGCATCGACAGCGGCACTTCCCTCGCATGACGGGCATGCGTACTGCGCGGCTGCGCCAGAAACGACATGCCGAAGGCCTTCGCAAAGCAGGCCAACGCCAACGCGCCCGTGAGTGCCAGCATCGCAGCGACGATCGGCAACATCAGCTTGAGAAGCAAGGTGGGCAGCTGGAAGCTGAGAAACAGAGTTTGAAACACCAGCCACTCGCTGACGAATCCATTGGTGGGCGGAAGCGCGGCGATGGACCAGGCACCGATCAGGAAACAGGCACCGGTCCAGGGCATGCGCCGGAGCAACCCTCCATACTCCTCGATATTTCTCGTGTGGGTGGCGAAGAGAATCGACCCGGCTCCCATGAAGAGCAGTGCCTTGAACGCCGCGTGATTGATGGTGTGGTAAAGACCGGCCAGCAATCCGAGTGCGGCGAGTTCGTGCAGGCCGTAGGTGTGGAAGATCATCCCAGCGCCGATCCCCAAGAGAATGATCCCGATGTTTTCCACGCTGTGAAATGCGAGGAGGCTCTTCAAGTCATGCTCCATGAGCGCGTACATGACGCCCAGGAGCGCCGACACCGACCCGACCACCAGAATCGTGAAGCCCCACCACCAGGGGAACTGCCCTCCGAGGAAATCAAAATAGACCCGGATGAGCGCATAGACCGCGGTCTTGATCATGACGCCCGACATCAAGGCCGATACGTGTGACGGGGCGGCCGGGTGCGCATAGGGCAGCCACACATGGAGGGGGACGATACCGGCCTTGGCCCCGAATCCAATCAACGCCGTGAAGAAGGCGAGCGATCGCAGGCCTTCGGGCAGCCGTTGGCCAGGATGACGGAAGCCCTCGAAGGAGAAGGAACCGGTTTCCTGGAACAGGATCAAAAACGTCAGGATGATGAACGCCGTCCCGACATGCGTCATGATCAGATAAAACAATCCCGCTTCGCGCACGCCGGGCTGTTCGTACTCCGTCACCACCAAGGCATAGGAGAGCAGAGACATCATCTCCCACAGGATCAGAAAGAAGAATCCGTTGTCGGCAAGGACCACCAGGGTCATGGAGAGCAAAAATCCGTTCAGGAGGGAGCCGATCGCCGCGAGCGACAACCGGCCGGTGAACTCAGCCATGTAACCGAGCGCATAGATCGAAGCGGCCAGACCGACCAGCGAGATGGTCAGGACGAAGAAGGCCGCCAGCGGATCCAGGCGAAGCGCAAAGATCAGATAGGGAATGTTGGAGGAAAGCGAAACGGTCAGGGGATCGGCTGCGAGGAGTCCAATGACGCCCAGGGCCAGTCCGACGACTCCCCCTGCAGCGGCGCAACCATGGGCCAGAAGATTCTGCAGGTCGGGACGCCCCGGTATGCACAAGGGCGCGAGCCCTCCGAGGAGGTAACAGACTAGAAGAACGGTCAAAAGGGTGGCCATCACGACGCTACCCTGCCCTCACGCTCAGCATCGCGATGCTCACCGATGGATCAAGAGACACGCCAGCTCTTGCATTTGTCAAAGTACGATGAAACCGGTCGTCTTACCTTTTCATGTATCACCTTCTTGCGTTCTACGCAACTTGACGGCAAGGATCGAACGGCGGCCACGCACCACAGCCTGAGAGCACACTCGCAGGATCACGCGACAGGTGCGGGAAGATGGTCACAGCCGGGACGATGGAGGGTTACTTGCGCGCGTCTCCCAGCACGCACCAGAGGCGGCGCGTGCCGGACTTTTGATCGGTGACGGCCTGGCCGGAAAAGAAACTTTGCTGCCAGGCCACGATATCGTCGGTGGGATGGGTAGTGGCCGTCCAGTAGATGCCGGACTTGATGTTACGGAAAGGATGGCCCGCCGGCAACGACGGATCCTGTTGCTCGGGATCGACCAACGTTTTAATTTCGTCGATGCTCGGCGCGCGCCAACCCTGCCGGCCGCCCACGGTTTTCGTGGCGCAACGGGCGAGAGAACGCTCCCATACATCGAAGATGTAATCCGGTTCCCGTTCCCAGACCAAGCCGGTGACACTGTCCTTGACGGCCTCGCCATCGAGGACCAGGGTAAAGCGCCCCGCCCCTTCTTCGGCCGCAGCCCCACCCGGCAACCAGAGGATGGCTGACAGCGCCGCAATGATCGAGCACCGGATGATGAAGTTCATAGGCCGGCAGTGTGCCCGATGTCGAACGTCTTTGCAACGGCGGTCCGGTTTGGAGGAGCGATGACCGGGCGCACCATCACCAGTCCAGTCGCCGATATTGCCGCCTGAGCAGCACCGCGCCCCAAAGCAGCGCGAGCAACATCAGCACGGTGCCGATGCCGTAGGACAGCCGGGCCAAGCGGTGATCCTGCTGCAACCAACCGAGCATGGTGAGCAGATTGTTCCAGTCATGGGCATTGACTTCTTGACCGGTAAAGCCGCCGAGCAGCACGAGGTCCATCGCGCGGGCATCGTTGATGTATGGCGCAATGTCCATGAAATTTTCGGCCGTCCACCAAAGCGCGACCGAGCCGCCGAATGGATCGCGGGTCTTGAAGAGAAACGCGGCCAGGCAGACGAGCGGCATGAGGATCTGCCCGAGACTGCCGCCGAGGATGGTCATGAACCGGCCGAACGGCATGAACAGCAGATGGCCCGCTTCGTGAAACGGCAGGTTGATCAGGTGCAAAAACGATTCACCCGTGTAGTTCGTGTCGAGCGGCGTGGTGACGAATCTCCAGCCCCATAGGGCCAGCAATACAAAGACCAGCACCCGCCCCACGAAATAGAAGGGATTGACCGACTCCTCCACCGCGAGCAGCCATTCCCGGGCGGGCCACAGTTTGTTCGATTCCTGAGCCGGTGGACGTTGCACCACGGCCTTTGCGCGTCGTCGCGCTGCGGCAATCTTAGCGAAGATCACGCCGCACCGCTCACAGTGCGATCGACCCTCGCCCTGCTCCCATCCGCATGTCGGACAATGCATCGCTCAACGAAGCACGAACGGTTCCCATGAGAACGTCAGCGCAAAAATAACCAGAGCGGCCCATCCGACGAGCACACGGGCGCCCCCCAACTCACGGTCGGGGTTTCGCACGGGAGGATGGGCCAACCCCATCATGCCGGCCAATCCCACCCACAAGAACCAGCCCTTCCATCCCAGCCAACCGAACAGCATGAGGATCGGCACGAGGGCGATGGCGACATTGCGTTGCCTGGACCCCCACAGGGCGTAGGCGACGTGGCCGCCGTCGAGTTGCCCGATCGGAAGCAGGTTGAGCGAGGTGATGAAGAGCCCGAACCAGGCGGCAAACCCGATCGGATGGAGGACCACATCCGCGGTGGGCGGAAGCGGACCGATCACGAGCCACGAGACGAATTGAAGGAGCAGCGGTTCTCCGAGGTGGAGGCCGTAACCGGTTTGGACCGGCACCACCGTGGAGAGCCGAAGGCCGATCACCAACGCGATCACCGCCACCACAAAGCCGGCGATCGGTCCGGCGACTCCGATATCGAACAACGCCCGGCGATCGGTCACCGGGGCCCTCATCCGGATGATGGCGCCGAACGTCCCGACGAAATGCGGCAACCCCGGTATGAACAGCGGAAGCGACGCCGGCACAGAGTGGATGCGCGAGAGCACATAATGGCCGAGTTCATGGGTCACCAAGATGCCCAGGAGCGTGGCGGCGAACGGAACTCCCCGCCACAAGGCGCGCGGATCATCGACGAGAAAATTCCAGGGTCCGACCAGCGGATTGCTGTTGGTTTGGTAGGCGCCGGCCCAGAGCACGGTAAAGACGGTCAAGAGGAACAGCATTCCCGGGAGGATCACACTGGAGAAGAGCGGCCGCTCTTCTTCGCCCCACTCATCCTCTTCGCTGTCCTCCACCGAGGCAGGAGTCGGCTCATCCGAAAACCGGCTCTCATCCGACTCGTCACGGCTCATGCAACGCCTCTGACTTTACGTCGCGAACGGGTTGTGGAGCAATTCTTCCTCAACGGTTGTCGCCGGCCCGTGTCCGGGATAGAGCAGCGTGTCATGGGGGAGCGTCAGCACCCGCCGGCGGACCGAGTCCAGATGAGTCTGGTAGAGCCCGGCCGGATTCGAACGGCCGATCGAACCGGCGAACAGGGTATCACCCACGAAACAGATCGGTCGGCCCGCCTGCTCCACGCGATAACAGATCCCGCCCGGCGTATGGCCCGGCGTCGTCATGAACCGCACCGTCAGGCCACCGACCTGCAGCAGCTTACCATCCCCCGGCACCTTCAGGACCTCGTGCGACGGGCGCCAACCGAGGAGAGCGAGATCGTCCGGACCGAGATAGACAGGCACAGGCACGGCCTTCAAGATATTCTCGATGCCCTCGGCATGGTCGGAATGGCCGTGGGTCAGACAGATCGCACGCAGCCGGAGATTCCGCCGTGCGAGGAGGTCCAACATCGCAGTGGGGTTGTAGGCAGTATCAATCACGATGGCTTCGCCACGATCGTGCACGACGTAACCCTTGACCTCGTAGCCGCCGATCGAACCCAGCACGGTCTCGAGATGGGGGACCGATGCGGGCAGCGCCTGAGGGGTCCAACCATCGGCGACTTGCACAAGGGGGTCCGCCCTCAGGCCGAGCGCCTGGGCCACGGCTGATACCTGCTCGCGACGACGCGGGACATGGCCCCGTTCGAGCTCAGTCCATTCAGATTCGGACACACCGCTCGCGCGCGCCACGTCGGCAATCGTTCGCCGCTGGCCCATGCGGGCCTTCTTAATAATGTCAGATAGTTCGTCTTCGAGAGGCATTTATCTTAACTTTTGCCTTCAGCACAACTGCTAGCGCCATCAGCTATAGACCATGGACTATCAGTTCTTTCTTCCAGGCCGCCACCATCGAAGGATCCACATCAACCAGGATCACGGATCGTAACCACCGCGGACCGAATGTCCTGACCTCCTGGACCATCTTCACCGCCGCATCGTGCGGCGTCACGCCACCGACCCCGGTCCCCATCCCGGGGATCGCGATCGATGCGAAGGCTTTTTCATCGGCCAGTTCCAGCGCTGCCTTGGTCGCCAGCGCGACGTTCTGGGCAGGAACCCGTATGCCAGGCTCCGCCATCGTCGGAGCGTGGATGATCCCCTTGAACTTCGTCTTCCCGCCGGATGTCAGCACCGCCTGCCCAACGGGAATCGGCGCCTGCGCTCGAGCCTGATCTTCGACATCCTGCCCCGCTGCCTGCTTGATCACCCCTGCCACGCCTCCGCCCATGATGCCATGACTGTTGGCGGCATTCACAATGACGTCCGCCTCGGCTTCAAGGATGCTGCCCTGGATCACAGAGATGACTACGGACAATGTTCGCTCCGTCCTATCGTCCTGCTCCTCGCAATATTAACTCAGACCGGCGATGATCCGGCGATAGTCGTCTTCGGAAAAGGTTTTGAGCGTCGTAGATCGCACATTTCCCAACGAGCCGAGCTTGAGTGCGAAGCCGGCCAGTTTATCGTTATTGGGCATGTCAACCACCAGCACCAGATCATATGGCCCCAGCGTCAAATAAAACGCTTTGACCTCGCCGCCCAGATCCTTGGCGAGCTTCTTCACGGCGTCCAACCGCTTGGGAGAGTCCTTCACATTCTTGATTCCCTGATCCGTCCAATTGAGGAGCATCACATAGGTGACCATGGCGGCCTCCTCTCATCCATTTCATCGCGGACGACAATAACAGGAAGACCTTTTCTTGTTCTCGCGTTACTTTCTTATCGTCATGGTGGATTGTCTAGGATGACCTGGATGACCCAGACGCGGATAAGGAGCAGGATCCCAGCTAAAACGCTCGCCATACATCGAAACTAATCTGACAAAGGCAGGAACTATCCGCGAAATGAAGAGCACCCCCGTCTCAAGAGATTCCCACCCCTTCGATCTTCTGCCGTAAGTGACGCTGCCATGCATGATCTGATTTCGAAGTACCTTGAGTCGTTCAAAAGAGGATGTTAGAAACGGGTGATAAGAAGCTGCCACAAGACTTGCATGAACATGCACCCATTCTTCCTCGATCATATTTTCCAAATCAAGAATATGAAATCGCTGCTCCCAATAACGTCGATCTAGGAAATAGTCTCGAATCAACTTTTCTCCGAGTCTCTTCATTTCTGGGAGGTCGATGGTAGTTTGAATAATCTGTGTGCCTTCGTCCAGGTCCCATCTAGACATCTTTGTAACCTTATCTAGGAACGCCTTGATCTCCGAGCCCTTCTCTTTATCTGGATTGTCTTGGTTATTCTTAGGATGTCTGCCATAGAGACAATTCAGTGCGATCCAGTAAAAAATGAACCGCTCGTGTTCTCGCGCGGAGACGACCGCCACATCCTCTGAAATGTTCTTCGTTTCACGCGCAGGAATCGAACCAGCAATCTGAATCCAAGATCTAGCCCTCTCCAAACGAATCTCCAGATTCGGATCCATTTTGAGACACCTCCATCCAGCGTCCTAGTGCACTCACTGTGCATTCGCGATTGGCTCGTTTCTCCGAAGCATTCCAATGCCAGTTCGGAAAGGTGGTGACTATCACTTTTCTTCCTTGAACATTCTTGCACCAGCCCTTCCCCAGACTAATCTTTGCTGGAACCGCGGATGGCCAGATCGCTCTTAGCGCTTTGTGAGGCAGCTTTCCCATTGCACAGATGGTTTCAGGATTAAGTTCCTCGATATTTTTGAAAAGCAGGTTCCGTGGACAGGTTTCGACCAGACCAGGGACATCCCATAAAAACTTTGCTTCCTGCCAACACTTGACCGCGTGAACCAAATAAAAGCTTCTCTCCCCAAAAACCTGCCAAAGGTCTGGCTTGTGTAGCCATCCTAATTGTTCGAACACCCACGTCATGTCGTTAAGAAGGTTATCTTCTCGATTATTCCAGAAGTGCGCTGAGCTAGGTGGATTCCATCCGATGAAAAGAAGTTTGACCTTAGCAGGAGGCGATGGATATTCGATGTTAGGAGGACACTTTATCCGATTGTCATGAGAACCTCTTGCCCACCCCTTACATTCATCAAATCGCATTTCATTTCCTCCAAGAGGAGAGGTCGGCCGCTAGCAAATCGTTTAGGTATGCCGGCTTCTTCCACATCCCTCCAGGACAACCATCTCACATCATCCAGGCGGACGTGGCCGCCATCGGCGCGGACTTTGCCGTAGAAACGAAACCTGACTGCGCATCGATCGAACGCTTTATTCCTCTACTTTGAGCCGGTGGGTCGATGTGGCTCTCACTGCGCGCGTCCAACGAGGGTCTTCCGAGACCGCGCGTTGCGCGAGCACAGAGCCACTCGACCTACCGGCTCTCCTCCCTCAACTTTCCGGCGCCAGCGTAATCTCCTTCACCTCTCCGAAACTCGCCAGCACCTTCGACAGGGCCTCGCCGGAGCCGACCGCCAGGATCCGCAACCGCTCCGGATTGAAATGGGCCCTCGCGGCCCGCTGGATATCCTCCTTGGTCAACTTCACCACCTTGTCGCGGATCTGCTGGAGCCAATCCTTCGGCAACCCGTCGTATTCGAGGTCCATCAGGCGGCTCACAATGCTCGACGCGCTGGTGAACGAGAAGACAAATGAATTCACATAGGCTTCCTTCGCCTCCGCCAGCTCGGCATCGGTCACCGGCTCATTCCTCATCCGTTCCATGTTCGCCACGAAGCGATTCACCACCTCCTGAGTGGAAGCCAACTTGGTCTCCGCCCGCATCAGCCAGACCCCTTCATCATATACGCTGGCCCGCAGGCCGCTGCCGACGGAGTAGGCCAGCCCGCGCTTCGTGCGCACATCGTTGAAGAGCCGGCTGCGGAAGGAACTGCCGCCCAGGATGTCGTTGGCGATCGCAACCGCGACATAATCCGGGTCGGTTTCCTTGATAGTCAGGTGCCCCACCCGCAGATGGGTCTGGGACGTATCCTTATTCACGAACCGCACGGCGCCGGTCTTGAAGTCGGTCTCCGGCACGGCTGGAATCTTCACCTCCGGCACCGTGCCCTTGGCCCAATCGCCGAAGACCTCACGCAGCAGGGCCACCATGGCAACCTTGTCGAAATCGCCGGTCACGCCGAGAATGATGCCGTTCGGGTGAACCGTCTGTTGATGAAAGGCCACGAGGTCCTCTCGGGTGATCGAGCCGATCGAACGTATCGTGGTCTCCCGGGCGCTGGGGTGTTCGGCGCCATAGAGGAGCTTAGCGAACTCCCGCCCGACGATGGAGCCGGGGCTGTCTTGGCGGCGCCTGATACCTTCCAGCGCCTGCAACTTCGCCAGTTCGACCCGGCTCCGCTCAAACACCGGCCGGCGCAACAGATCGGCAAAGATCTGCAAGCCACGTTTCAGGTCCTTCTTCAGCACGTCGAGGGAGGCGGAGCCGGACTCCTTGGCGAACCCGATGGACACAGTCGCGGCCAACTGCTCGAGTTCCTCATCGATCTCTTCGGGGGACATCCGCGCCGACCCGCCCGTCCGCATCACGGCCCCGGTCATGCCGGCCAAGCCGACCTTGTCCGCCGGATCCAGCCAGCTGCCGGTCCTGAGCGTGGCATTGACCGTGACCAGCGGCAATTCATGATCCTCAAGCAGGTAGACGACCATGCCGTTCTCCAACACCAGCCGTTCCGCATCCGGCGGGTTGAACTCCACCGTCGGAAACCGCATGGTGCGGGGATTGTCCAGTGCGAGGTCCGCCGCCAGACCAGGCGCCACTTGCATGACCAGCAACAACAGCATGGTCAGCAGCGCGATTCCGTTCACCTTCTTCAGCATGCCTCTCTCCCTTCCCATGGTCGCCTTACCCCTCACCCCTAACCCCTCACGGCTTCCACAGGTCATGGCTGCACCTCACCCGCCGCCGCCATCTTTTTATCCGGAGCCTTCTTGACCAGGATCCCGACGGTTCGATTCGATTTGACCAGATACTGCGCCGCAACCCGTTGCACATCGGCCGGTGTGACGGCTGCGATCCGGTCTCGCGCATTCACCACATACCGCCAACTCCCGGCCACCGTCTGATAGAAGGCCAACTGCGAGGCGAGCCCGCTGTTGGAACGCAACGACCGCACCAGGTCCGCATCCAATCCGTTCAGGACCCGCTCGAACTCCTTCGCCGAAATCGGTTCGGTCTTCAACCGTTCGAGTTCCTCGTAGATCGCCGTTTCCACCTCCGCAGCTGTATGGGGCGCCAACGGCGTGGCGGCGATCACGAAGAGGTTCGGCGCGCGCACGCCGGGATAGTTCGTATCGGACAGCACCGAGGCGGCCAGCCGTTTGTCGCGCACGAGCTTGCTGTAGAGGCGCGAGGTCACGCCTTCGGTCAACACTTCGTCGATCACGTCGAACACGAAGTCGTCCGGGTGGCCGATGGTCGGCTTGTGATAGCCGATCGCCAACGCCGGTTCGGCATCGAATTCGATTTCGACACGCCGTTCGCCGCGCTGCGGCGGCTCTTCCGTCACCAACGCCGGGATCGGAGGCGCGGCGGGAATCTTCCCGAACGTCTGCTCGATCAGGGCGATGACTTCTTTCGGATCGATGTCGCCGACGATGGCCACCGTGGCGTTGTTCGGCCCGTAATAGGTCTTGAAGAAGGCCTCGGTCGCAGCCGGCGTGAGGGAGAGGATGTCGGAGCCCCAGCCGATGGTCGGCACGCCATACTGATGGGCTAGGAACGCAGTGGAGGTGAAGGTTTCGTACAGCAGGCCGTTCGGGCTGTCGTCGGTCCGCAGCCGCCGCTCCTCCATCACGACGCCCCGTTCCTTGTAAAACTCGCGCAGGACGGGATGCGCCATCCGGTCGGACTCCAGCACCGCCCAGAGCGGCAACCGGTTCGCCGGCAGACTGATCACGTATCTGGTGATGTCCTTGCCAGTCGAGGCGTTGAGCCCGACGCCGCCGTGGCGCTGATAGAGCAAGGCCATCTCATTCCCCACGACATATTCGCCCGCCTTGTCCTGCAGTTCCTTGAATCGTCGCTGCAGCTGTTGAACCGCCTCGGACGGAGCCGCCTGCTTTCCCTCCGTTTGTGCGCGGGCCGCTTCTTCGCGCTCGCGCTGGTCGAGTTCGGTTCCGACCTTGTCCAACTCGGCGAGCACCGCCTGTTCCTTTTCATAATCTTTCGTCCCGATCGTCCTCGTGCCCTTGAAGGCCATGTGTTCGTACAGGTGAGCCAATCCGGTCTGCCCGACCTGTTCGTTGACGCCGCCGACTCCGAACGTCATGTTGATGCTGACGATCGGGGCTTGATGCCGCTCCACCATCAAGACCGTCATGCCGTTGGCCAGTTTGTGTTCGATAACCCGGTCGGCCAGGCTGGGAGAACCCGCTTGGGCCGGCGCAGTCGCCGCCAGAACCGCGACAAGGATCAGGATCCCTGCCGTTCGCAGTCGTTCGATGCTGATCATAGAAAAAGCTCCATCAATTCTTCCGGCCGTTCAATGAACCAATCGGGCCGGCAGGCAGCCATCTTCCGGCGATTACCCATGCCGTACCCCACCGCGCAGACTCGGATGCCCGCATTGTGACCGCCGTTGATGTCGTTGGTACTGTCGCCGATCAACACCGTGCGGTCCTTCTCGACCCCGAGTCGTTCCATCACATGCTCCAACATACCCGGCTCCGGTTTTAACCCGAATCCGTTGTCGCCGCCGACCACGTAGGCGAAATGCCGAGCGCCGAGGCCGTTCAAAATCACGTTCGTGTACTCGATGGCCTTATTGGTGGCCACGGCCTTCGGCTTGGCGGAAAAATGTTCCAACACCTGTTCGATCCCCGGATAAAATTTGGTGCGATCGAGGCAATGGGCCAGGTAGTGGCCGCGGAACACCCGTAACGCTTCGTCGTACAAATCCCTGTTGCCCTCCCCGACCGCCAACCGCAGGAGTTTCTTGACGCCGTCGCCGACGAATCCGAAAATTTCCTCTTGCGACCGTTCCGGCACACCCAGCTCGCGCAACGTCAAATTGACGCTGTCGGCAATGTCCCATTTCGATTCGATCAACGTACCGTCGAGATCGAAGATGAGCAAATCGACATCGGCTTTCTTCGTCATTCTTTCGCCTTTCGCAATTCGGCCTGCAGGGCCGCCAACGACGCCTGTCTCGCACCGTCCTTCTCCTCCAACAGGGCCTGACGGACGACATTCAGCATCCGTTTCTGCCCCACATGGGGCGGGAGGATCGGCTCGATGATTTTCCATCGCGAATTCTTCACCTTGACACGCACGCGCACCTGTTCCGTTCCCGGTTCCGGCACAAAGCCGGCGGTATCCAGATACATGACGCCCAACACACGAAACTCCACCGGAACCAGGACCTCCAGGGGAGTCACGATTTCCCACTTGCGAAAATCGTCCGGCACCGTGAAGCCGTTGATGACGATCACCTTGCCCCAGGCCGGCTCCTCCTTCCAATCCACATAACCGGCCACCGACTCGAAGGAACTCGCATCGAGCCGCACCCCCTTGTTGTCGAGGGAGAAGTATTTCTCCACGACCTCCGCCGGCGAATGTGACACGGCATTGGTCTGTGCAAACCCGGTGGCAGCCGAGGCCGCCAGCCACAGGATCCCCGCCGCGACCTTCGTCATGAACAGGCGCCGTCCCCGCTCCATAGGTTACCCCACCTCGTGCAACTTCATGAGATTCGTCCCACCCGGCTCACCGATCCTGGTCCCGGACAAGATCACGATGCGTTGTCCGGCCTTCACGAGCCCTTCGGCTTTCAAGCGGCGCTCCGCCTCATCCACCCGTTCGTCGGTCGTCGGGATCTGCGGCATCGTGTGGGGAAGGACACCCCAATAGAGGGCCATCTGCCGACGAATCGGAACAAAGGGAGTAAAGGCGATGATCGGCGCGGCAGGACGTTGCTTGGACACCAACCTGGCGGTCATTCCCCGTTCGCTGAAGGCGACGATGGCTCCGGCGCCGGTCGCCGCTGCGGCAGATGAGGCCGACAGGCAGATGGCCTCCGGAAACGACACATGACCAGGATCCGCTTGTGTCCGCCTGATGAACCCCGGATCCGTCTCAACCTCGGCCGCGCGTACGATACGATCCATGACCAGCACCGCCTCGACGGGATAACGCCCGATCGCCGTCTCTGCAGAGAGCATGACGGCATCGGTGCCGTCGAACACGGCATTGGCCACATCCGACGCTTCCGCCCTGGTCGGTCTCATGTGCTGCGTCATCGACTCCAGCATCTGTGTCGCGGTGATCACCAGCCGCCGACGGCGATTCGCCATCGCTATGATGCGTTTCTGTAAGACCGGCACCGCTTCCGGTCCCAATTCCACCCCCAAGTCACCGCGCGCAACCATCACCCCATCCGCCTGCGTAAGGATCGCCTCCAGTTCCGTCACCGCTTCTTGCCGCTCGATCTTGGCGATGACCGGCACATCTCCGCCGCAATCGGCGATCAACTGCTTGGCGGCCAGAATGTCCTCCGCTCCACGGACAAACGAGAGGGCGATGTAGTCCACGCCCTGCGCGACACCGAACCGGACATCGTCGCGATCCTTGTCCGTCAGGGTCGGGGCGCTCACCGCCGTGTCGGGTAAATTCATCCCCTTATGAGACGTCAGACGCCCCCCCGCCGTCACCGTACATTCCACCGCCCCCTCGACGATCCGATCCGCCCGCAACTCCACCAGGCCGTCGTCGATGAGAATCCTGGCGCCCGGGCGAACGTCTCTGGTCAGGGCATGGTAGGTGACGGGAATCTCACACGGCGCGTCTCCGCCGATGACCGTCCTCGCGCCGAGCTGCCCGCCGGACCGCAAGGCCATCGTCCGCAACCGCACGACCTGGCCGGAAACCAGTTCCAGACCGCCTCCCGGAATCTCCCCGAGACGAATGCGCGGCCCCTGCAGGTCCTGAATCACCGCCACCGCCACTCCCCGCCGGTCGGCGGCCTCGCGGATGGCCTTGATCGCCCGGCCATGCGATTCATGTGTGCCGTGAGAAAAATTCAATCGCGCGGCATTCATACCGCTGCGGATGAGCTGCTCCAGCACGGCCGGGCTATCGCTTGCCGGACCGATGGTGCAGACGATTTTCGCTTTTCGCATAGTCCCGTTCTTCCATCTTGACAAGACAAGCCCCGCACACCATCTTGTTCTCTTTGAGAGGTGAGGCTTGGTGACCACTTCGTCCGATCGGCAATGGCGTCATTCTAACAAACACCTTCCCATGCAGCAAAAGAACATCCCCCTCCCGGCAGAAGAAAACGGCACCGATCCCATTAAAATTTTCTTACGAACCGGGGCCCAGCGAGGAATCCCATGAATTCATCCGGCGCACAGTCAACCGAGCAATTGGATTTTGTCACGATCGACCGATTGTTGGCTTATGGAGAAGCCCTTGCACGACGGTCATCGAGCGGGAGGTTTGTGTTGCCGCCTCCGCCTTCGCCCGCAGCAGACCGGCGGCGGCCGGCCGAGGAGGCGACCGGCCGAATCAAGGCCTTCATCCAGCGCCTGCAGGCCGGCCTGCCCAGCGCCGAGGCCTATCGCACCGCGCGCCATGAACTGGTCATGGACGCCTGCAGAGGCGATGGCTTGGTCTTCTATGCCGCCTGGAACTTCCTGTTGGCGCGCGGAGAACTGGCACCCTTGTATCGCGCCCCGATCGGGGCGGTGCAAAAACCGACCTATCGCCGTCCGGTCGCCATCGTGCCGCGGGCTCAACTGACTCCTCAGTTGGCTGAAGGCCGCATCGTGCTCGATCTCGGCGACGACCGCTTCTGGCTGCTGCCCCGCGACTTGGGCGACCGCACCTTGTTTTTCACCATGCGTCACGGCGTATCGGAAGTCGAGAGTAAAACCCATCGAGTCGGGCGGCGGCTCGCGAACGTGCTGGATCCCGAGCGTGGGGTTCCCAGAGCGGACGCGGTCGGAGCGGCCCTGGCCCGCATGGTCGGAGTGGTCGGCCAACAGTTGGGGTACCTGCACCTCCACAACTATTTGGATCCCCGCGCCTTCCTGCACCTCATCAGCCACAGCCCGAACACAGAACAGTTGTGCCGGCGGATCACGAAAGCGCTGATGCCGGACCGAGCCGATGCCGCCCATCCCCACGTCGAACCGACCTTGGAGTCGCAAGACTTCGGTTGGGTCACCGGCATGGAAAAACAGGCGGAGGTCGAGGCGGCGGCACAGGCCTTCGGGGTCGAGGAAAAGACCGCGAAGCGCCTCATCAAACATCCCTTCTACAGTTATCCCGGCGGGCACTCGTTTTTTGATCTCTATGTGGATGTGATCGACGGCCTGCACCGGCTGGGCCGCTCTCACCCCGGGCAGGTGCTCTGTCTCTATACCCATAGTTCGACCCTGCGCGCGCTTCGCATCTATCTCGATCCACGGCCGTTTCGTGAAGCCTTTTCCGAGTTCGGCGAATACAAAGAAGGGCAGGACAACGTCGTCCTCCTCACGCTGGAACAGGGCAAGCTCTCCGGCTATTCCACCGCGGTCGGCTTGATCGAAAGCGAACGGATCGCCCGCGAGGCCTGGGTTACGGTCGAACGGGAACGGAGCCAGCGCGTGACGCTCAAGCCGCGACGCATCAAACGGCTCATCGCGCTGGTGTCGGGCGGGGACTTCGGGGGCGGCGGCGCCGCCTTGAAAGAGCTGCGTGTCACCGGCAATCGGTTCGGACTCGACGTGCGGTTCGTCAGGCACGGATTTCTGGGCCTCGCCAACAATTGGATCGATGCCGTGACGGAAGAAGACACGCGCGGCATGAGCAGTCACGCCAGCAGCCCCATCGGCAGCAGCCGCTTCGAAGATTTCAAGGACGAGCAGGTGCAGCAAGCCGCCATGCGTTCCCTGGCCCCCTACCTTGAAGACTCCGCCCTCGTCGTCTTGGGAGGCGACGGCAGTTTGCGCGGCGCCCGCGCCATCCATGAGACCTTCGGCGTGCAGGTCGTCGGTATTCCCGGCACGATCGACAACAACATCGCCGGCACGACCTCGCTGGGCTTTCATTCCGCCGTCACGCTCGCGAACCAGTCGATCGAATCCCTCAAGGCCACCAGCGCCGCCATGGGTAGTGTCTTTTTCGTCGAGGTCATGGGCGCCGGGTCCGGCCATCTCGCGCTGGCCTGTGCCTACCAGGCCAGGGCGGAAGGCATCCTGGTGAACGAGCATCCCGACCCCGATGCCTACATCGAAGAAATCATCCTCGGCACCTTGAAACGCACGTTGGGTGTGCCGAACAAGAGCCACATCTTTGTGGTGGCGGAGCGGACCCCCCATCGGCACCACCGGGAAGGCGGTGTCCATGGCCTGGTGGACTATGTAGCCAATACGATTGCGACATGGCCGCAGCGCCGCGAGAAAGTCGGCCAGTATTCGCTGGCCTCCGCCACCAAGGCGACGATCCTGGGACATACGCTCAGGGGCGCACCGCCGACGCCGGAAGACAAGATGATCGCGCAACATCTCGCCTATGAGACGGTCCGCCGCCTGGTCGAACAACCGGAAAGCATCGTCGGCTGCATGGTGGCCTATCGCGACCCCCACCAGCTCGACACGATTCCCCTCCATGCCGTGGCACCCAAGCCCTTCGACTGGGAACTGTTCAGCCGCATGCATGGAGCGGAGCTGGCGATCGAGCCATCCTGACGCAAGCGCGCCATCAGCGAGCCTCCGGGCCGGCTCACGTTGACCCCTCTCGTGCGACATGTTAGGGTTTTGCGCTGTCGAGGCTGTGGGTTGTGATCACCATGCCCGTTCGATATATCACTCGTCTCCTGCTGTTGCTGTGCGCCACGCTCCTGCTTCACCTGGGCGTCTCGTTCGCAAGTGAACCGGGCCCTGCGCTCCTCGACCAGCCGGCCCCACAGCTCGCACCGGTTCCAGGCCAAGCGCCCCAGCCGCAGAACGGATCGGTCCGCGCCGGTCCGGACCGGAAGGCGCCGGACGCCGGACAAACAATTCCGGATGCCGCACGGGAAACCTTGCAAGCCATCGAGGCCAGGCAGGGCGAGCCGTTGCCGGGGTACGTCGGAGGGCGGCCCTTTCAGAATCGAGAGCACAAACTTCCGCGCGGCCGCTACCGAGAATATGACGTGCATCCCAAGGTGCCGGGGAAAAATCGCGGGACCGAACGGATCGTCATCGAACAGCGCAGCGGCAAGGCCTATTACACAGCCGACCACTACCACTCATTTGTTCCGATGAATTGAGGACCCATGTCGATTACCGCGCTCCAATCGATCAAAAAACCCTGGGCGCATCTGTTGGTCCATGCCGAAGGACAAAAATTGGACCAACTACTGTCGGTCCCATCGCATTTTCTGACCAAGACCGTCTCGGGCAAGAAATGCAAAACCAAGGCGGGACTGCTGGCGGAATTCAGCCGGGTCTTCTCCTTCCCGGAGTATTTCGGCCATAACTGGGACGCCCTCGAAGAATGTTTAGCCGACCTCGACTGGTTGCCTGCTACGGGCTATCTCGTGGTGGTGACCGACGCCGATCAGGTCCTGACGAAACCGGATGAAGAGGACGATTTCGAAACCTTCGTCGAAATTTTGAACGAAGCCGGCGAAGCCTGGAGCCTCAAGGAATCCGACGAAGCAACGGGAAACGGCCTGCCGTTTCACGCGGTGCTGGTCGTGTCCGACCGCCATAAACACGCCCGCCACAATTGGTTCGCACCGCCGCTGGCGATGGAACACAAGGGCGGGAACACATCACGGCCCAAGGGGTCGAAAAAGTCGGTTCGCTAGTTCATCTTCCCACCGCGAAGGAGGTCACCATGGGTCTCTTGGATCAACTCGGACAGGCGGCAGCAGGCATGGTGGGAGGAGACGACAAGCAGAATCCCTTGATGCAAGCCGTGATCAGCCTGCTCGGGCAGAACAGTTCGGTCGGCGGCCTCGGCGGCCTCGTTCACGCCTTTCGGAAGAACGGCCTGGGGGACATCGTGAATTCCTGGGTCGGGACCGGCAAGAACCTACCGATCTCTGCGGAACAGGTTCAACAGGGTTTGGGCGGTGATCTCCTGAAGCAACTGGCGGCTCAAGCCGGCGTGAGTCCTGAAGCCGCAGGCGGCCAACTGGCGAATCTCCTTCCCGGCTTGATCGATAAGCTCACACCGGAGGGCAAACTCCCCGATACGACATTGATCGAGCAGGGACTGAATCTCTTGCGAGGAAAGCTCGGGTAAGCAACGTCTAACAAGGGGGGAAGAACCGACCGACCATTCGTTGTCCCCACCGGATCAGGTTCCAAGAGCGTTGGCTCAAGCGTGAGGGTCGTCGCAGAGGTGAATCGCCAGCCCATCCCACCTTCGCACTGAGCGACGTGAAATGGTCGTTGCAGAGCCCATGTGTTTCACCGGGATCATCCAACGGCACCTTCTCGCGCAGAAACGCGGGCTTGCCGTCGCGCACACACCAGGCGCAGAGCACTTTCACGAGGGGCCTCCCTTCGAATTTCTTCGACGATCCACGTGCATGGGCGCAAGAGTCGCGCCATCTGGTGCACGAATAGAAGCCGACAGTATTTTCAGCAGGATAGCATTTTCGAATCGAAAGAACCGGCCTTCAGCCGCTCTCGGACGCATGACATTCCTGCATTCATTGACGCGTTTTGGCTTTGGCTCTCCCTTGAACGACAGCTCAACCTCCGCGCGGTCCAATCCGCCAAATCCTTCGTTTCACAAGTGAGTCGTCATTCATAACAGGCAGCAGAACCGTGAGCCGTTCGACGGATCAGGACCGTCTCACGGCGCGGCAGGATCGAGTCGTTGCGGCAGGGAACCAACGGGTCCCGACCGGCGCCCATTTGCTGGAGATGGAAGGGACAGATACCGTGGGTCTCACGCGCGTCGGCAAGCGGAGCCTTTTCTCGTACCAACGCCGGACGTCCCTCGCCTTGACACCAGGAACAGATGACCTTCATTGTTTCCTCCTACGCAGTGACACTCAGTACTCACTCAGCAAGACCTGCGCCATTCGCGTCGATTCAGCCTAACCCCCTATTTTTTTGTATAAAAGCGACCTGCATATCCCTTTAAACCATCAGAGCTGTATCCTCTTCGGCCGTCCGGCCGTATCGAAACAGATACAATCGATTCCCAAACAGCACGCTCATTGATGATCCATCGACAGCACAGGCCTCGACCATCCGCCGCAATTGACCGTTTCGAATTTCCCATGGTAGGTTGGCGCCCCAACTCCCGGCTCACTGAAAGGGGCCTATGGACACACAACGATCGGAACAGCTCTTCGCAACTGCCCAACAGATCATTCCCGGCGGCGTGAACAGCCCGGTGCGGGCCTTCCGCTCGGTAGGAGGGCAGCCTCGTTTCATCGCAAAGGCCAAGGGCTCGCGCCTCTATGACGTCGACGGCAACAGCTATATCGACTATGTCCTGTCTTGGGGACCGATGATCCTCGGCCATGCACCGGCCACAGTGACCAAGGCCATTCAGCTGGCTGCCGCCAACGGCACGAGCTACGGTGCGCCGACCGAGTTGGAAATTCAGCTGGCGACGATGATCCGCGAAGCCCTGCCCTCCATGGAGTTGGTGCGGCTGGTGAGTTCAGGTACGGAAGCGGTCATGAGTGCCGTCCGCGTTGCGCGAGCCTATACGAAACGCGACGGCATCCTCAAGTTTGAAGGTTGTTATCACGGCCACAGCGACTACCTGCTCGCGAAAGCCGGGTCAGGCCTCACCACGCTGGGCATTCCCGACTGCCCCGGCGTGCCGGAAGACTTCACGAAGCATACCGTGACCGCGCCCTATAACAACCTTCAAGCGGTCGAGCAACTCATCACGAAACATCACCGGCAACTGGCCTGCGTCATCGTCGAACCCATCGCCGGCAACATGGGCGTGATCCCGCCCGCGCCGGAATTTCTACAGACCCTGCGCAAACTGACCGATGCCCACGGCATGCTGCTGATCTTCGACGAAGTCATCACGGGGTTCCGCGTGCACTATGGAGGGGCGCAAACGCTTTACGGCATCAAGCCAGACCTCACGATCCTTGGCAAGATCATCGGCGGGGGACTGCCGGTGGGCGCGTACGGCGGAGCGAAGGACATCATGAAGATGATCGCGCCGTCGGGGCCGGTCTATCAGGCCGGCACCCTGTCGGGCAATCCGCTGGCGGTCACGGCAGGCATCGAGACCTTGAAACGCCTCAAGAAACCTGGGGTCTATGAGCAACTGGAACAACGGTCCGCCGCGCTGGCCGACGGATTCGGGAAGGCTGCGCGGAAGGCCGGAGTTTCGCTCACGCAAACCCGCGTCGGGTCGATGATGTGTGGGTTTTTTGCGCAGGGACCGGTGACTGATTGGGCATCGGCGAAGAAGTCAGACACGAAGGCCTATGCGAAGTTCTTTCACCAGATGCTGGAGGCGGGCATCTATCTGGCGCCGTCACAGTTCGAGGCCGCGTTCATGTCGCTGGCCCATCAGCCGAAGGACATCGACCGGACCATCAAGGCGGCCCAGGCGGCCTTCAAGAACCTCTAGCACCGTCCTTCGTCTCTCGTGAAGCCCCATTCGTAACGTCGCTTCCGTATCTGAACCGATACGAAACGCATCCATTCGGATACAGCCCCGGTAGCCGGACCGGATTCAGCGCTTCACTCCAGGATGCTCAAAACGGTTTCCCAGCAAGGCCGCAGCGAGCGAGGGCCCCGAGGCGTACTTGAGGGGTACGTTGAGGGTGCGAGCGATGCGAGAACGATGCTGGGGACCGTTTTCAGCATCCTGGTCTATTCGTCGTCGTCCTCGTCGTCCATTTCCAACGCTTCCTGCCGCTTCTGTTCTTCCATCGCGTTGTGCAGGAGCATGCGGACAAACATCGAATAGAGCGACCCTTTTTCCAAGGTCCCCCCGGGAGGAATCGCAATCTTGCCTTCCTTGATCATGCGATCCATCCAGGCCTTCTGATCCGGAGCGATCAAGACTGGAATCTCGACCAACCCTACCTTTCCAAACATATCCATGGGTTACACCTCCGTGAGTCGTCGTTCATATCTCGTGGGGAACGGCCGGTCCGGAGAGAGCCTCCGGCGAACTCCGCTTCACGCTTCACAAGACACGATGTTCGTCGGGCATTTGAGCATGCGGTTTTTCGGCTTGTCAACCTCAGGATGTCTGCCTCGTGGCTATGGCATGGAGCGTGCTTCATCCATGAGCAGAGACACGGAGGACCAGATCACATGCTGCCGACGGCCTTACAGAGTTCCCGCCTCCTGAGCCCGTTGACCCTGCTGTTTCTGATCGCTTCACCGACCACACAAGCCGCCGGTGCGGTGGAAGAGAGTCGCTCCACATTGCACACCTATACCCCGGCAGGCCCGAGCGATCCGAGTCCCTTCCACTGCAACGATTGCTGGGCGCTGAAGCCGGATGAACGTACGCCGCTGCCTCAACATCAGGCACAACGATATCGCCGCGGACATCATGAGCGGGGTCCACGCCCGCACAAGAATCCGTTCGCAAAGAAATCGCATTCAGGCGGCAGCCATTTCCGCCTGCTCCCCCACTACCATCTGGAGCAGGAGCGGCCGGGACACAGCATTGAACGGCAACTGGTGCGCGCGATTGATGGAGACACGCTTCGCTACGGCCCCGACCGTATTCGCATCCGTGGATACAACGCCCCGGAACGATCGGAACCGGGAGGCCTCGAAGCGACCCTAAGGCTCCAACAGCTCCTGCATGAGGGTACGATCCGCATCATCCCCCACGGCCACGACGTCTACGGCCGTACCCTGGCCGATGTCTTCGTGAACGGGCAAAACGTGGCGGAGGTCATGACGGGGGAGGGGTTTGGAAAGAGAGGATGATCTGTAGAGAACACGCTCGTTATTGATCACTATGGCCAGTGACCAGGCCTTGAGACAGCTAGCCTATGTTTAAACATCAGCATCGTCCAAGACATACTTGGTCATAAAGACCTACCGACCATGATGCTCCACACCCATATACTCAATCTCGACTTGCGAGATATACGGAGTCCAGCAAACCACCTGTGCCATTACCGAAAAGGACTGACCCTTATACAACATCGCTAGACATCAGGAGAGCGATCAATAGCTTGGAGGTCTCCATGAACTCTCCATCTGTACAGGCAGCTTTATTACAGGCCTTCCTTTTCGCGCTATCCCTTCTCGGCTCATATATTGTATTCACGGTACTGAAGAGTACTGCCGCCATCAAACAAAAGGGAGTTCAACTTGGAGGCGCGGCAGCAATGTTTGTCATCATGTTTGTGCTGCTGAATAAATATTTTCCTGAAACCAGGGTTGGGTTTATAAGTGAAGCGGCAGCCCAACCTATAAGCACAAAATCAGCTTCAGGAGTAGCTCAAATTGCAGAGGTGTCGATTAGCCCGGCCGCCCAACTGTTATCCAAGGATGAACTTGCGCGTCTCGACCGAAATGAATATGAAATTATCGAGGACATTGGAGTCGCCATTCCGCGGCCCAAAAGTGATCTTTGGGCAACGGTCCGCCAAACCCAAGTCAACTCGCTAGGCCTCTCCGATGTGCCAGCCTTGGGTATATCGCTAGACTTGTTCAAGGCGTTTTTCATTTCTAGCGGACCGACAATATTAGCGATTCAATCAAAAGAAGAACATCAATATACATTAACCGAACATTCATTCATAAGTGGTGTCCCTGTAACTCTGAACTTCTTTGAAAATCAGGAGTACGTACGTGCAGCCGTAAAGGCACAAGCAGGAATGATGCAGCAATTGGGGGCTAAGCCAGTAAAGGAACTTCCTGAATCGGTCATCAAGGAGGTAGGAGGACGGTTGGCATCAGCGTTTGACTTACAAATAAAGAACAAGATCCCCATTCACAAGAAAGTTTGCAATAGCATATACGTACTCTCTCTGAGCAAACAATTTCTAGATCAAAATATCTTCACATCAGCAGTCGGCCTGACAAGCACTCTACTCGACAAATCCCTGCTGTACCTAAGCTTGTCCGGGCAACTCGCGAATGGATCGTTCGGGAACATGTTCGTCGATCAGAGGAGAGGCGTAGCATCATTTAATGGAACAGTCGTCGTGAAGGATATTTTGATAGACGAAAAACCATCTGATGCCATTGTCAACAATATTGGCTTTATCGTCACAAGCAAAGATCGTGTCTTCATTGTCCTTCTAGTATTTTCTTCTGCAAGTGATATTCAAGTCTTTAAGGAGCTTGAAGGCTATCTAAATAGATTTCGATTCGCTGCGTGAAACCGATGTCCAACCATTTGCTCCAGTGGACACCCAAAAGGCTGTGCTTTTCGGCAGCCACTGGGAAAAAGAACGGGGTCGGAAGTCATTGCTTGGGTGGCGATTCTCAGAGTTCGGCCGTGTGAATGACGTGCGACGGTCCAGGATTTAATCTTGCGGGCGTCGGATCCGCAAAACGATGGCCTCATTAAAACTCCCGACTCATTTTTTATCATAGCGGAGGTGATGGCGGGGGAAGGGCATGGGCGGCGTGGATAAAGGATTCAACCGTTGTTCATCTGCCATAGTGCTTGGGGCCAGCGTCAGCGGACTGCTCACGGCCCGGGCTCTGAGCAATCATTTTGATCACGTGACCCTCGTCGAGCGCGATCTGTTGCCTGAAGGCGCCGAAACCCGCAAGGGCGTCCCCCAATCCGCTCATGCACACGGCTTGCTGGCCAGCGGCTACATCGTGATGGATCGTTATTTCCCGGGCATGATGGAAGAATTGAGCGCGCTCGGCGCTCCGCTCACCGATGTCATTGGAGACTTCCTCTGGTTTCAATACGGTCATTGGAAGTTGCGCCACAAGTCCGGTCTCCGTGGGATCACGGTGAGTCGACCCTGTCTGGAAGCAGCCATACGTCGCAGAGTGAAAAATATTCCCAACGTAACCTTCCTCGAGGGCGCCATGGGGGCAAGGCCGATTTTCGATTTGCAAGCCGGGCGGGCGACGGGGCTCATCGTACGACGGCACAATCGTAATGTCGAAGAACAATTCGCCGCGGATCTGGTGGTTGACGCCACGGGCAGAGGATCGCAATCGCCAAAATGGCTGGAGGAGTGGGGATTCGGCCAACCGGAGGTGGTAGCCGTCAAAGTCAACGTAGGGTATGCAACCTGTATCTTTGAGCGTCGTCCCGGCGATTTTTTCAACTCATCCGGCGGTATCGTATCCGGTACCCCGCCGGACAATACCAGGTACGCGGCCGTTCTTGCGGCCGAAGGCGACCGCTGGGTGATTACCCTTGTGGGGACTGTGGGAGACTATCCACCGACGGATGAGACGGGATGGATGAAATTCGCCGCCAGCCTGCCGGTATCGGCCGTCCATGATCTCGTAAGCACGGCGCGACCATTGACACAGATCACCAGTTACAGGTTCTCGGCGAACCAGCGTCGGTTATACGAGCAGATGAAACGTTTTCCCGAGGGCTACCTTGTCACCGGCGACGCCATATGCAGCTTCAACCCCATATACGGTCAAGGCATGTCCGTTGCGGCACTTGAAGCCAGCGCGCTCGACGAAAGCCTGACAGGGGGTCTTCACGGCCTGGCCTCGCGCTTCTATAGTCGCGTACGGAAGATCGTTGAGATCCCCTGGCTCATTGCAACGGGTGAGGACCTGCGCTTTCCACAAGTTGAAGGTAAGCGACCGATCGGCTTTCAACTGGTGAGCCGGTACCTCGAGCGCGTCCACGCGGCAGCGGCCGAGGATCCGAAAGTCTGCCGCAAGTTCTTTGACGTCCTTAACCTTCTGGCATCGCCGGCATCGCTCATGTCGCCGCACATGGCCTGGCGCGTTCTTGCCCGGCCGACACATCCGCTATCCTGATTGATCGTAGAAAGAAAGGGGTCGGGAGTCTGTGTACCATGAAGCCTATGGAAGGCGCGGGGTCTTATACAGAACCATATAAGACCCGGCGTAAATGAGATGCAGAGAAGAACCTCCGAAAAACCACTTGGACTTAGGTCCCAATCCTGGCAGGAACCGCAGGGGTCTTATCCAACGTCACAAGGCAATTGGCATCTTATACGGAACCAAATAATACATAGTTAGGCCAACCAAAAAGGGAGTCCGATATGGAAGCATGGATTCATCTCCTCAGGGAGCTTGGCTATCCAGTGACGTCTGTCGCACTCCTTCTGATCGGTGCATTCTTCTTCCGCCAGTTCTTCACAACCTACCTAACCACTGTCGTACACAGGGATCTAGAAGAGGTGCGCCACAGGAACTCCGAACAGCTTGAGGAGCTGAGAAGAAGCAACTCGGCGCAGCTTCAAACGGAACTTGAAGATCTCCGCCGGAGAAACATCCAACAACTGGAGGCCGCCAAGAAGGACTATGCCATTGCTATCGAGGAACGAAAGGCTGGGCTGACGGCGGCTGCGGACGAACTGGCTTACGTCCGCGAGCACTACGCGGGGATAAAGGAGTACTCGTCGGCGCAAGCCGAAGCGCTTCGGCAGGCTTACTTAGCCCTGTTCGAGGATCCTGAGTCGAGCCGTCTCTCTACGGACGGAGTTGAGTCCGTTATTGAAAACATCCTAGCGTAGTGTCCAAGAATTAACTGGACAGTTGTTTCTTCTCCTTCCGGTGGCGGTGTGGCGTACCACCGGGTTGGATCTGTTCGAGGGGTTGACGGCAGCGAGCGAGCTTTTGCTGAATGGATTCGACCGTCGCCGTCCAGACGAAGGGGCTGGGATTCTCATTCCACGCCGCCAGGAACTCGGTAATCGCGTTTTGCAAGTCTTCCACACTGGAGAAAGAACCGCGGCGCACCCGTTTGGCAGTCAGTTCTCCGAACCAGCGCTCGATGAGATTGAGCCAACTGGAACTGGTCGGCACGAAGTGAGGGCGAAAGCGGGGATGCCGTGTGAGCCAGGCGTGCACCTTGGGATGCTTGTGGGTGCCGTAGTTGTCCAGCACCAAGTGCAAGGGCGTGTCTCCCGGAAACTCCTGGTCCAGTCGACGCAGGAATTTCAAAAACTCCTGGTGCCGATGCCGCTCGTAGCACTGGCCGATGACCCGGCCCTGCAAGACTTCCAGGGCGGCAAACAGTGTCGTCATGCCATGGCGCTTGTAATCGTGCGTCATCGTGCCGCAGCGCCCCTTCTTCAAAGGCAGGCCCGGTTGCGTGCGGTCCACTGCTTGGATCTGGCTTTTCTCATCCACGCACAGCACCAGGGCCTGCTGTGGAGGATTCAGATACAGGCCGACCACATCGGTCAGCTTTTCCAGAAACCTGGGATCGCGCGACAGCTTGAAACTCTTGACCCGGTGCGGCTTGAGATTGTGACGGCGCCAGATGTTGTTGACCGTGGATTTGCTCACGCCTTGGCTCTCCGCCATGAGTCGGCAACTCCAGTGCGTCATCCCCTTCGGCTTGGTTTGTAGGGTCGCCTCTACGATGGCTTTGATCTTGTTTGTTCCATAGGTGGGCTTGCGCCCGCGGCCGGGCGCTACCTCCCACAGACTCTTCATGCCTTGCTCCGCGAACCGGGCGCGCCACAAGATCACCGTCTTCCGATTGGTCTCCAACAGTCTGGCGATCTCACTGTCCGACTGGCCACGCGCGGCCGCCAACACGATCCGGCCTCGAAGCACCACTTGTTGTGGAGTTCCGTGCGCCGCTAGCCATTGCTGAATCTGTTCCCGGTCGCTGGCGCTCAAAGTCAGGGCGGGAATCATTCGGGGCATGCCTTAGCGTGCCTGAATCCCTGCGGTATGTCCATCTATTTGCTGGACACTACACTAGCCCCCCTGCGGCACCACCTCGGCACAGTAGACGAGTTAACATCTAGGAAAATCTATGCAGTCGCGAATTATCTCCGCGACTTTAAAGGTCGTGAGAACGAGCTGACACATAAAAAAATCCCGTTCTGGGAGATTACGGAGAGAGCTAAGCGGTTTGTCAAGGCTGACAAGATCGCTTATCGGCTTGGTCTCGTTAACCGAATAATGAAGGAGGTGGAAGTCATGAGAGTGAGGGTGCTAAAGGACGGGATCCCAATTTTGGGCAACTATACTTACCCGCACAAAGAGGTTGAGTTGTCAATCTCGGAGGACGAGTGGATGTCGGAGGATGTCCAGAGGTTCGTTCGGGAGAAGATGATCGAGAAGATACAAAGTGCGGATGACCCTCAACTTAGCCAGGAATGATCGGATAAACTGAAGAACATCGAACCTGCTCATCCGCGTGGCCTAACAAACGCGTCCAGGCGACGGCTTACAGCTTCCGCTCCTGCGTCGCTGCGGCTTCCAGCCGTGCTTGGCGCCAAGCGTTAGCCCGAGCACGCTGATGTTTAGACGAATATTTAGGAGGTGCAACATGACAAAAGAAGTCAAAGAAGGGGTCAGATCTTGCTTCATGCCTCTCTGTGAGCTACACTACGCGCCATGGCACGCCCACTGCGTCTTGAGTTTTCTGGGGCGCTCTACCACGTCACGGCCCGGGGCAACGCCCGGCAGGACATCTTCCTGGACGACGAGGACCGGCAACGCTTTCTCGAGGGACTGGCACGCGTCGTCTCCCGCTTTCATCTCCTGGTGCACGCCTATTGCTTGATGGAGAACCACTTTCATCTGGTGGTGGAAACGCCCGAGGCCAATCTGTCGAAGGCCATGCGCCAGCTCAACGGGGTCTATACTCAAGCCTTTAACCGTCGTCATGGTCGGGTCGGCCACGTGTTGCAAGGCCGTTTCAAAGCGATTGTCGTCGACCGGGACAGCTATCTGCTGGAGCTCTGCCGATACGTGGTCCTTAATCCGGTGCGCGCCAGGACCATTCACAAACCCGATGCCTATCTGTGGTCGAGCTACCAAGCCACGGCGGGACTCGCCCCTACGCCACCCTATCTGACGGTGGACTGGCTGCTGTCTCAGTTTGGCCGACAGCGTGCGGCTGCGCAGCGGAAGTACCGAGTCTTCGTCGCCGAAGGGATCGGCCAGGGGTCCCCCTGGGACCAGGTCCGGGGACAGGTGCTCCTCGGAAGCGAGCGATTCGTGGCACGCCTGGCGTCTGCGTTCCGGGAGAAGCGTCCACTGAAAGAGATTCCCAGACAACAGCGGTTTGCGGGCCGACCAACGCTGAGCCAGTTGTTATCCACCCGTTCCCCTGCCACGCGCGCACGACGCAATGCGACCATTCGTCGTGCCCACCTGGAACACGGCTATAGCCTGGCTGAGATCGGCCAAGCCGTGGGCTTGCACTATTCGACCATCAGTCGCATCGTCAATGTCCATGAATCTGAAAATGCACATTACAAGATCTGACCCCTATTTTTCCCTTTTCCCCCGTTCCCTGACCCCTATTTTCCCCCGAACAGCGTCCATACTGGCGGGGGGGAGAAGGCGCAACGGTTCCACCTCTCGATGAAAAATCCGTGGCAGAGGCTACGGAGCAGTTCCTGGCAAGTCTTGGTCCGGAGGGTCAGCACCGATTTGAACGAATCGGCCAAAGGCAAGAGGAACTCTCAGCTGACGATCGTTGCTGGTTGGCTCGCACCATGTTCGGCAGCATCGCTACACTTGTCGAGCCCCACGCGAGCGTGTGGGCAAGGGTCCTCACAACGATGGCGATTTCAACTGATGATTCAACCAATCCGAAACAAGCCCAGAAGGTTGCACCGCAATAGGAATTGTTACATGGGGGGGACCTCTGAAATCCGATCCTGCTGGATATGAATTTGCGAATACAAGCTTCTTCCTGACCCACTCCTCCGCTTGAGGGAAAGAAAGGGGGGCGGGAGTCATTGTTTGCCGAGCGATGCTCAGAACCTGGCCGTGTGAACGGCGAAGCTGCCAGCCCAGGATTCAACCCTGCAGGTGCTTCATACGCGAAACGGTGTTCTCGTACAGACTCCCGGCCCTTTTTCAATGATCGATAAGTTTTATGGCCTCGTCCGAAACCTCCTGACAGGCTCTGATCAGAGAAGAACTGCTATCGTGCATATAGCGGATGTGCTATAATTCGTCCGTGACCTGGACCATTACCTTCCACAATAGGCTCGTGGAACATGATGTTCTCGCTCTCCCGACAGGCCTTCTGGCCAGGTTCCTCCGGTATGCCGAGAGAATGGAGATCTATGGTCCGGATCTCGGCATGCCCCATACTCGGGCCATGGGCGGAGGCTTGTTCGAACTTCGGCTCAAGGCGGCAGAGGGCATTGCGCGGGTATTGTATTGCACGGTGTCGGATCGCCAGGTTGTCATCCTGCATCAGTTTATCAAGAAGACGGAGAAAACTCCCCATACGGAACTCGACATCGCCCGACGGAGAATGAATGAGGTGAAACATGGTTAGCTCGCTCAAACGATTCAAGGCACGCGCGCTCGCACGCCCAGGCGTGAAAAAGGCCTACGATGACTTGGCTGAGGAATTCGCATTTCTCGACGAGGTCCTTAAGGCACGGTCGGAGTCCGGACTTACGCAGGCGGAAGTTGCGGCGCGCATCGGGACGACTCAATCGGCCATTGCACGACTGGAGTCCGCTGAACCGAAACACTCGCCTTCCATCGCGACGTTACAGAAATATGCCAAGGCGCTCGGTTACAAGGTTGAGCTTCGTCTCGTGAAGGCCGAACGAAGGTTCGCAAAACGTTCGGCTGGACGTCTTTCAAAGGCGATGGTTCGCCGCTCCGCTTAGCGTTTGAATGCCCATAGGCTTCTCCATGCCCCGCCCCGCCGAACTCATTACTCCCCGCCTCACGCTCCGACAGTGGCGGCAATCAGACCTTGAGCCCTTCGCGGCGATGAATGCCGATGCGGATGTCATGCGCTACTACCCGGCGATTTGGTCCAGGGAAAAGAGCGACGAGTTTGCCAAACGAGTCAGGCAGCTAATAGACGAACGAGGCTGGGGGTTCTGGGCGGTTGAGGAACGGGCTTCCGGTCGATTCATCGGCTTCGTTGGGTTGCATAGGCCATCCAGCGACCTCCCCTTCGCTCCCTGCGTGGAAGTCGGCTGGCGCCTGGCCATATCTTCTTGGGGTCGAGGCTATGGCGCTGAAGCCGCACGAGCCGCCATCACGTTCGGCTTTGAACAGCTCGGACTCACCGAACTGGTTGCATTCACTTCTATCGGTAACGCGAAGTCACGTACCCTCATGGAACGCTTGGGAATGACATTCGCCGGCGAGTTCGACCATCCGCACGTATCTATGGAGTCCGGCCTACGTCGGCATGTGCTCTATCGCCTGGACTCTCCCCTGTGAGAGGGCAGATCTTCTCAATGGACGGGGCGTCTGTGATTTCGTGTATCCTCACGTAACGCCGGACCATCGAGCACCTGTCTGTTGCCCCGACGAGCGAAGGCATCGAAAACGCCGCCGCCATGAGACTCGGAAACCCGATCCCCATCCTACGCATCTTCGATGAAGCCAAGGCCAAGGAGTTTCATCTCGACTTTCTCGGCTTCACACTGGATTGGGAACATCGCTTTGAGGCTGGCTTGCCGCTCTACATGCAAGTGTCAAGAGACGGTTGCATCCTTCATCTGTCCGAGCACCACGGCGATGGAAGCCCCGCACGGCGCTGAGGATTGAAACGAATGATCTGGGAGCGTTGCAGCGGCAACGTATAGCGAAGCAGTATCGATATGCCCGACCCGAGATCGTAGAAACGCCCTGGGGCAGTCAAGACATGTCGATGCACGATCCGTTCGGGAACCGTTTGACGTTCACAAACTCCGTCGACACTGAGCGCTAGGCCGCTACGCGCAGGTGGAAGTCTTGAGAGCAAACTGAACTCTTGCGGCGCGGCGAATTGGGAAAAGCGCCGAACCATATGCCGGCGGCAACGCGGTATCGCGGCGTGGCTGAGCTTGTTCGTGAGGATTTGATTTATCGACGATAACAACACATTATGTCGCGGGCGATACGCGCGATGAAAACGTCCACCGTACACAACATCGTTTTGACGGCCATCAGCGTGTGCCTGACCCTGCTGGGCCTGGAACTCGCAGTTCGAATCCATCATGGAAAGGTGCTCCAGTTTCAGTCCTCGACCGCTGAACCCCAAAATAGAATCGGCCGCATGGCCTACCATCCCCGGCTGGGCTGGATTCCGAGACCCGGTCGATTCAGCAGTGACTGGACCTCGAATGTCGACGCATCCAGTGTCCGAAGCAACGGTCGATCGATCTCGACTGCAAGTCGGCCTATTCTCGTAGTTGGCGATTCATTCACCTTTGGAGATGAGGTGGAAGACAGTGAGACGTGGGCGGCGCATCTGGAGGAAATTCTGAACAAGCGCGTGGTCAACGCCGGCGTTGGAGCGTACGGGATCGACCAAGCCTTCCTTCGGGCCGAACTTCTTTTGGAGACATACGATCCGGATGTCGTGATCCTGTCGTTCATTTCCGACGACATCAATCGAACCGAATATTCCTACTATCCATACGGCCAAGGATGGAAACCCTATTTCGAATATGGGGACGGTTCTCTCATTTTGCGGAATGTCCCTGTTCCACAAGCACCCGCTCCTCGCAGCTCTCGCGGCTTTCAAACCTTGCGTCGTGTTCTGGGTTACAGTTTTCTCGCCGATGCCGTTCTCGACAGGATCGCCCATCAATGGTGGCAAAATCTCCCAGTCATTGAGCGGATCCATCACGATGGTGAAAATGTCAGCGTTGACCTACTCGTTCGTTTGGACGGTCTCGCAAAAGGCCGGAGGAGCCAATTCATCGCTCTCGCTTTGGCGACAAATGGCCGCATTGGAAGCAACGCCCGGCTTCCAAGCCTTGTCAAACGTGCGAGAGAGAATGGCGTCAAGGTTTTGGACCTTTCAACGGAAACGCTGCAGCTTCAGCCCAGCCAGCTGCAGAACCTGTTTCTGCCCGGTGGCCACTATGCCCCGGCAATGAACCGCTCGGTTGCCGAGCGCATTGCGGCATTCTTGGCGGAAAGAGGGATTCGATTTCCCTCCGAACAGTCGCGAACCGTTCCGTAAAAATATGTTGAACGCCAACCCGTTACGTTTCTTCACATGCCGGCAACACTCAGCACTAAACTGCTGCCTGTGCGAGGAACGGCGACGACCGTCACGAATGTTTTCGCACAGCACCGGCTCTCAGCCGGATCGTCACCAGGAATCGCCGTCAGGAGAACCACCCATGCGAATGCCCTTGCTTCATCTCCCCCTCACGATCTGTGCCGTGCTGATGTTGACGGGCTGCGCCTCCCCGCCGCAGCCGGAGGACATGCGCCGGCTGGCCGAGAAAAATCGATGGGAGCTTGCGCATTGGGGCAATCGTCCGGTTCCACACGGAGACGATGGAGAGCCCGTGATCCTCACGTTCAAGGACGGGAGGGTGTCGGGCCATGCCGGTTGCAATCGTTATAGTGCCGCCATTGTATTTGGTCCCCGCACCGGCGAGACGAAGATATCCAAAGGCATCACCACTCGCATGGCCTGCGAGCCCAGACACATGGAGTTTGAAGCCTCGTTCATTCAAGCGTTTGAAACCTCGACGCGTTACCGCCTCGACGGTGAAAGCTTGTCATTCGAAAGCGACAGCGCCCCGCCGCTGGAGTTTTATCGCCGTCCGCTGGACCAGTGAGGTTTTCTCAGTGAACGTCATCATCGCCTTTGGATTTCCCGTCGCAGTGCTGCTCGGCGGCGGCTGGGTGTTGGATCGCCTCAGCGGGCGGGCATCCGTGATCAAGCAACTAACAAGCGCAGGCCGCACGATCCCCCAACCATTGAACATGCAGTGGCTTGGTTACGGGCTTGAATCGGCATGGGGCTATTGGTTCGCCCTCCAAGACGAAGGGCGTCGAGCAGAACGAAAATTCCTCCGCTTGGATTTACTGTTCCCCTTTTTCTATGGAGGTTCACTCGCCGCGAGCCTGTGGTGGGTGTGGCTGACGTTGAAGAAACCGTTTCCCCTGACATGGATCGTGGCACCGCTTGCGATCGCCCTGATCGCAGACTGTGCAGAAAATCTCATCCAACTGAACCAGCTTACCCGCTACCGGGATGTGCCGAGAGGTAACGGCAACCTGCAACGCCCATGGATTCGAGCGGCGAGTTGCGCAACGGTGATCAAATTGTGGTTCATGGGCGGTCTTTATATGGGCCTGGGCGGACTTGTGTGGAAAATACTGACGGAGGGTGCGCCCTAACGCACGATCTCCACTCCCAGCGCCTCCATCTGTCGCGCGTACCATGCGATTCCTGGAGACCTGTCATCGCCGTCAACAGCAATTCCTCGAAGATATCTGCAGCTCTGCCGCCTACCGCACGACTCCGGGAATTTGTCCGTAGGGCGTGTAGCAGACGCAGGGTGCTCCATTGGGGCCTGGTTGCATCAGGCGACACTGTCCGACTTGAGTTGCGCAGGTACTCCCCTGGCCCCGCACGCTCCAATAGGAAGCAGGCTGGTACGAATCAGGTGCAGCAGCAGGCGTCGGCTGACTCACGCCCTGACGATTTTTCACGAGTTGGCTTTGCAGGGTCTGCGACATGGCCTGGACCGCTTCCTCCGAAATCTTGTAACTGGTGCAAAGGTTGCTGATTTCGTCGACGCCGAACCCCCGTTCCTTCATGGTGATCATGTCCTGGCTACTGCAGGTGTGACTCGCAACACAACCGGTGAAGAGAACCAGGATGCCGACGGAACTAAGAGTCGTCAGTAAATGTTTCATGGCCGATCCTCCCCTCGGAACGTCCGTCACGAGGATTCATACGATGTGCATGATGATCCCGCGCTCTTAATCCAGTTCGATCGCTCTTGGCTATGGAGATGAGCAAAGAGCGAGCCAGTGCCTGATTGGTTGCATTGCAACGAAGTCATTGAAACATCGGGGAGCCGACTTTGCGGGGAACGAAGGCTGTATCTCTTCCGATATACCAGTGAATCGTGGCGTCAATATGAGCGACGGCGGCCGCTCCGAACCACGCCACCTTGCGAACGATGTCCGGTTCGAGTACCCTCCAAGAAACACTACCAGCCAGGAGCCGACCATTCCGCACCCCGTTTGGACCCTGTTATGGGCTGTTGTCCTGTTATGTTTTTCCGGCTGCGCGATCGAGCAGGAGATCTCTCGCACACCGCGTACGGCCGTCGAACAACTCTTGCTGACCAAGGCGGTGGATCGGGCCTTGACGAACCTCACCCTGACGCTCCCGCCGCAGGCCGGCTTGCATCTCGAGGTCAGCGGGTTTTATATCGACCGTGCACGGCTGACGATGCGCGATCCGACGGCTGGGACCATGCAGGACCCTACCGTGGATTTTCTGCTCGTGAAGGACACCGTGGCCGTGACCCTCGGGCAAATGGGCTACCGCATCAGACGCCGTGAGGATCAACCGCCGTATCTGGTGAAAATCTCCATCGAGGCGTTGGGGACGATGCAGGGGTTGACCTTCGTCGGCATGCCGCCCGTCCAAAGCATCATCATTCCCTTTGCACTTCCGGAGCTGACCCTCTATAAACATCAGGCCCAGAGCGGCTATGCGCGGTTCCACCTGGATGTCTTCGACAACCTCACCGGCGAATACAAAGGCTCCTCCGCCACGATCATCGGACGTACTTACTACGATCAATACACCGCGCTTTTTTACCTCACCTGGATCCATACCGACCTGACGGCGCCGCCCTAACCCGCATTATTCACGAGGGTTCGCGACGAAACCGGTGAGACGCCGTGCGAAACGGGCGCGTGGAACCCCAAGAGGCCGAGGCATACTTGAAACAGTATGTTGAGGCCACGAGGGGCGAGCCCGCCCGCCGGCATGCCACGAAGCCGCATGCCGGCTTGTTGCAGCGGCGTGTCGTCGGTTGCAGTAGAACCTTTCGGGAATGATGCGGGCTAAGAGGAGTCCCCAATGCGACGCCCCGCCGTTCGCGCCTATCCAAACCTCACCGTCTTGCGCAGGAAAAAATTCACATCTTGTTCGGCGAGATGTATCTCTTTCGATAAGTGCATAGCGATCCAGGATACAGTGGTCCCCAGCCTGATTGCGCCCCGAATCAGCTATCCATTCGTATCTATCGGATAAACGCGCAAGATCTCCCCTCGTTGCTCGCGGCACAGGCCTTGCTGTTTCCAATACATACAACCTGCATCGGGAAATGATCCATGGCTGATCCCACCAGGTACCAATTCGATCTGCCCGAGACGGGCCGTCCGACGGACGTGATGCTCAACGAAGTCTGGTACCCAGGCATCCAGGCCTATTGGGAGATCAGCACGTCCAGTCGCATCTACGATGCCATCCTGGGCGTCAAGGCGGTCGTCGTCCACGCGACCGCCGGGGCCGGCTCAGAGGGAGCCATTTCTGTGATGAAGGAGGGCAAAGCGTCATTCCATTGGCTGCTGCCCGACGAAGACGAGCCGCAGCATGGACAATTGGTGTGGGCCTGCGCGCCGGAAGCCAGGGCGGCCTGGCATGTCCGAAACGCTTGTAGCCATCCGGACGTCAATGCAGGCGCGACCAAGGTCAATCACTGGTCGGTCGGCATCGAGGTGGTCAATAGTCAAACGGTCCGGGACGGGTTTTCCGACTGGCAGGTCCTGGCGACGGCGCAGATCATTCGCTACTGTTGGGCCAAGTACCCCAACCTGAAACACGTGGTGTCCCACGCGAAGCTGGACCCGACAAGGCGAAGTGATCCGGGAAAGACGTTTCCTTGGGCGCGATTGAAAAGGCTGGTGCTGGCTTCCGATGCGCAGGACGGGCTTCCGGCCGTCGTGGGTGCCGCACGGCCCGCCTCCGCCATCGATTCGGAACCCCGCCATGAGGGCAGCTGTTGCGGGTAACTCTCACATGAACCAGACTCCGGCGCAGGGCACCTCCCACGAACACCAGTCGCACCCGATGCGTGGATCGTCGGTCACATTGTCACACCGCGAGCAGCGACGCGGCAGGCGAACCCGCACCTTACGGTTTCTTTTTTTTCTTGTCGCCGGGATTGTCCGAGAAAAGCAACCAGGCGAGGACGACGAAGCCGATCGCAACTCCAGTGACGGCCAGCCATGTGCCGAGTTTATCCATTAGCTCCTCGCCTGTGGAGGTCCTTGTAACGCGGCCAGAGTGAGTTTGTCTAGCCGCCTCACCTTCAACTGATCGTCCACCGCCACCAGCTTCGCCGAGCCTTCCACCACCAGGCGCCCGCTCGTCCGTTCGCGCAGAACATGGGCGAAGGTGAGGGACGCCTGGCCCACCGCCGCAAGTTGCGTGTCGACGATCAACCGGTCGCCATACCTGGCAGGAGAGCGATAGTCCAGTTCCACGTGCACGACCATGAACTGCGTCCCCTGATCGCGTAGCTCCGCCACCGACAGGCCCCGATCCTCGAGGTAGTGCGTCCTTGCCCGTTCGAAATATTTGAGATAGTTCGCATAATACACCACCCCGCCGCAGTCGGTATCCTCGTAGTAGATGCGGATCTCCATGCCAGCAGCCAACAGCTTTCAGCTCCGAACCTGACGGCTGATAGCTGACAGCTCCTCACAAGTTCAAAACTGGAAACTTGGGCAACGAACTCTCGCTCACGCCGGTAAGCTTCATCACCACGTCGGACAGTTGCTGCACCCGCTCGGCCTTGATCGCCTCGAACCCGTGGCCGAGGACTGCCTGGTTGGCGGCATCCAGCAGCGGTTTCATCTTGGGCCAATCCCGGAGATAGGTCTGCCCCATCTGATCGCCGAGACCGGCCAGCAGGCGAAACTGCGCCTGGAGCGGCAATTTGTACTTGCCGTCCACATCGTCCAAATAACAGGTGCGGCAGGTCCCGCGCAGGGCTTCCGGAAGTTGCTCCGGCTGCACATCCCAGGTCTTGATCTTGTATTGTTTGAACAGTTGTCGCTGGGCGCAGGCTTCCAACGCGCGCACGAGCGCGACCATGGCCCGTTCGTGATCGTGGTCGACGTAGGCACGCCGATGCGCATGGGCCAGGAGATCGAGGGCGACGCCCTCTTTCACTTCGGCCGGATCGAGCACCAGCTTCTCCAGGAAGCCGCTGTTGGCCTTGACGAACGGCAGGAGCGTTTTCATCCCAGGCGGCCCGCCCCAGAGCGACGCCATGTCCAGCGCCTTGAGGGCAGCCTTGAGCTTCTCCCAGGCCTGCCGATAGTGAAACTGTTCCCAGAGTGCATAGCCCGACGCGAGGTCGCCCAGCGCTCGGTACAGCGGCTTCTGTCCGCCGCTCACGCGCGCCTCCAGGGTATGGAACGTGGCGGCGGCGCTTTTGAACGATCCATGATTGAAGGCCTCGCAGGCCTCCCGGCGCACGACGATCGCCGCCTCGTCCCAAGGATTGCCTTGAATCCAATGTTTGGCATGGCCGTCGATGACGATGTCCTGCTCGTCTCGTTGACTCTGCGCATCGACCAGACTGATGACCCGCGAGGTCCATGGCTGGCTCGCAGAGGCCAACGCCGCGGCCATGGCCGGCGTGGCGCCGGTCAAATCGACCACCACCTCCCCCACCTGCACCTCCCATGTTCGAAAGAGATCTTGCATGGTCCGCGACAGGGCCTGGTGGGAGGCGATGACGTCGGCCGGATCGGGCGTGACGATCCAGTCCCACCGCTTCGGCATCTGCTGCACCTTCGGCTGCACGGCTTCCTCGACCAGCGTCTTCGCCGATTCCGGCACGAAAAAGCAGAGCAATTCCGGCTGCAGCCGGTTGATCACGTAGGCGGCGAGCGACGGCGCGTCCGTGAACGCGAGGACGAGGGCTTTGACGGGCGTATCCGGCGGCATGACCGACGGACTATACCACCGCGGTCGGGCCGCTTCAACGCACGAGCCTTCCCGGACAATTCTTGACGCTCTCGGGAAAGGCGCATAGACTTTCGCCAGAACCCCGACGTGAACCGGCCGATCTCAACGCCTGAGGAGGTGCGATGACCTGGTGGCTGTGGGCTTTTCTCGGACTGTTCCTGCTCGGCAGCGAGGTCGTCACACCAGGCGGGTTCTACATGTTGTTCTTCGGCATCGGCGCATTGGTCGTCGGCGCGCTGGTCGGCTTGGGCGTCGTCGAAGCCGACTGGATCTCCTGGCTGTTATTTTCACTCATTTCGGTCGCCTCCCTCCTTGTACTTCGCCCGCCCTTGCGCCGCCTCATGTCGGGCAACCAAGGCGGCCTGTCCCCTATGGATACCATGGTCGGTGAAACGGCCCTCGTCCTGGAAGACCTCCCTCCCGGGACCCTGGGAAAGGCCGAATGCCGCGGCAGCATCTGGAACGCGCGCAATGGGAGCGACGGGCCGCTGCTCAAAGGACGACGCGGTCGCGTGGAACGTGTGGACGGAATTACCCTCTGGATCAAACCTGAATGAGGTCACACCATCATGGAGGATAGCGGCATGCCGGGCGGACTCTGGGTTTTCATCTTTCTCGCAGGTCTCGTCCTGCTGGTGATTTCAAAAACAGCGCGCGTGGTGCCGCAACAGAGCGCCTATGTCGTCGAACGATTGGGCCGGTATTCGCGGACGCTCGGCGCGGGCTTTCACATCCTGCTGCCGTTCCTGGACAGCGTCCAATACAAACATTCGTTGAAGGAAACGGCCATCGACATCCCGGAGCAGGTCTGCATCACGCGCGACAACGTCCAGGTCGGCGTGGACGGCATTTTGTATTCGAAGGTGTTGGACCCGCAACGGGCCTCCTACGGCATCAGCGACTACCGGTTCGCCATCACCCAGCTCGCCCAGACCGCGCTCCGCAGCGAAATCGGGAAGATCGAACTGGACCGCACGTTCGAAGAGCGCACCAACATCAACAGCCAGGTCGTCAATGAACTGGACAAGGCCACCGAACCCTGGGGCGTGAAGGTGCTCCGCTATGAGATCAAGAACATCACCCCGCCGAAGGACGTGCTGGCCGCGATGGAGAAACAGATGCGCGCCGAGCGGGAAAAACGGGCGGTGATCCTGACCTCCGAAGGCGAACGAGACGCCGCCATCAACCAGGCGGAAGGCGAGAAGCAACAGGTCATCAAGGCCTCCGAGGCCAAGAAGCAACAGCAGATCAACGAGGCCGAAGGAGCGGCGGCAGCCATCATGGCCATCGCCTCCGCCACCGCCGAGGGGCTACGCAAGGTTGCTGAATCCACTCAGATCCCCGGCGGCTATGAGGCCGTGCAACTGCGCGTCGCCGAACAGTACATCGGCAAATTCGGCGAGTTGGCCAAAGGCAGCAATACGCTGGTCCTGCCGGCCAACCTGTCGGATGTCGGCTCGATGCTGGCGCTGGCGATGAACATGATCGGGAAACGGCCTTCCACGACGCCTCCGGCGAAGTGAGGCTCGCCGCTTGTCGTTTGACAGCGATTCGTCCCTTCCCTACAATCCGGCCTGATGAACGATTTCGCCATCAAGGCCTTCGACGAGAGCGCCGAGATCAAGCGGCGATTCGCGCGGGAGCATGCCGACAAGATCGCCCAAGTCGCGCAGCTGATGGGCCGCGCCTTCCGCGAAGGTCGCAAAGTCCTGCTCTTCGGCAACGGCGGCAGCGCGACCGATGCCGCGCATATTGCGGCCGAGTTCGTCGGTCGCTACAAACGCGAGCGCGCTCCCCTGCCGGCCCTCGCCCTCGCCACCGACATTGCCGCGATCACCTGCATCGCCAACGACTACGGCTTCGAAGAACTCTTCGCCCGCCAGGTCCGCGCCCATGGGCAGAAGGGAGACATCGCGATCGCCATCAGCACCAGCGGCAACTCACCCAACGTGTTGCGGGGGATCGAGGCGGCGCGCGACTGCGGCCTCACCACCATCGCCTGGACCGGCGGAACGGGCGGCAAGCTGGCAGGAATGGCCGACTACGCATTCGTCGTTCCCTCCACCGTCACCGCCCGCATTCAGGAAAGCCACATCACCTTAGGCCACGTGCTCTGCGAACTCATCGAGGATCAGGTCCTTGCCGACCAGGCGTAAGCGCAGCACCAAACCGTCCGTTCCCCGAGCGCCCGTGCCGCCGATCGATGTATCGCGCCTGAAAACCTATCCGCTCCAACGCCGCCACAGCAAGGTTCAACTTTCGAACTTCGCCAAGGTCTGGACCGGCGGATCGTTCAAACGGTTTCTCGACTCGTTGCCCGATATCCTGGCGGTCAAGACGCTGCGCGAAGTGGCCCAGGCCATCGCCCAAGCCCATCGTCGCGGGCGACCGGTCATCGTCGGCATGGGCGCCCATGTGGTGAAGGTAGGACTGGGCCCTCTCTTGGTGGACTTGATGGAGCGCGGCATCGTCACCGCCCTCGCCATGAACGGGGCCGTGATCATCCATGACTTCGAACTGGCCTTCATGGGACACACGTCCGAGGAAGTGGACGCGGAGATCGACTCCGGCCGGTTCGGCATGGCGGAGGAAACCGGCCGCCTCTTGAATGAAGCCATCACGCTGGGCATGAAAGAGGGCCAAGGGTTCGGCGAATCCCTCGGCCACTACATTAACCGGCATAAACAGCAGTTTCCACACCGTGCCACCAGCCTGCTCGCCACAGGAGCCAGACTGGGCCTCCCCGTCACCGTGCATGTGGCCGTCGGCACCGACATCATCCACATGCATCCGTCCGCAGACGGGGCTGCGATCGGCGCTGGCTCGCTCCTCGACTTCCGTCGCCTGGCGGCTGTTGTCTCAAGGATGGAAGGCGGAGTCTACCTCAATCTTGGATCGGCCGTGATCTTGCCGGAGGTGTTTCTCAAGGCCTTGTCGCTCGGGCGCAATCTCGGTCACCCGCTGACCGACATCACCACCGTCAACATGGATTTCCTCACCCACTACCGCCCCATGACCAACGTCGTGCGCAGGCCGACCCAGAAAGGCGGCAAGGGTTACGCCCTGACAGGCCATCACGAGATCATGGTGCCGCTGTTGGCCGCTGCGGTGCTCGAGGAATTGTCCGGCCGCTGAACAGGCCCGTTCGGCATCGACTTCGGCCGTTCGGAATCGGGAGCAGCCATGAGTCCCCTGTCGCCCGCCGTTGAACCGTTACTCACCCTCTGGACCGATCTCAATGCCCGCTATTTTCGCGGTACCTTGCCGGCGATTCGAATCGAATGGAGCCGGCGGCTGACCTCCTCCGCCGGCATGTTCGTCTGCCGGGTCGGACCGAGAGAGGTCCCCCCCCAGAGAACGGGCGATGCGACCAGACGTTGCATCAAACTCTCGGCGGTCCTCCTCCATGGGAACGGCCCTCACCAGAGCCGCGAGACCCTGACCACATTCGCGCATGAAATGATCCATCAATGGCAGTACGATATCCTGAAGCGCCGCCCGAACCATGGCGCCGATTTTCGCCGCATGATGGGGCGGATGAATCAGGACGGCCTCGGCATCACGGTTTACCACTCTCTTGGCCAGGAGGTGGCCTCTCTGGCCAAATATGCCTGGCGCTGCCAACAGTGCGGAGACATCTATCGACGGCAACGCCGGACCATCCAGCCGAAACGGCACCGTTGCGGGTCCTGCCGGGGACCGCTGCGTGAGGTGGTCATTGCAGAGGACGACGGGCGACCGGACCAGGTACAGACGACCGACACCGGCTCGCAGCTTGTCCTCCCATTCAAGCTCGCAGAGGCCTTCCATGTCCGCACGCTGGGCAAGGCAAATTCTCTTCGGTGATATCGACGCCATGTTTGCGTCTGCCGCTGTCCTGGCCGACCCGTCGTTGGCGGGTAAGCCGGTCGCAGTCGGCGGTCCGCCGCCGCGCGGCATCATCGCCGCCGCCAGCTATGCAGTCCGTCGTTATGGCGTGCGGTCCGCCATGCCGACCATCCAGGCCCTGCGACTCTGTCCCGACCTCATCCTCGTGCCGCCCGATCGACCGCTCTACTCTCGATTGCACCGTCAATTACAGGAAGTCACGGATCGATTTTTCCCGGAAACCGAATGGACGAGTATCGATGAATTTTATGCGGAGACGACCAGGCTGCAGACCCGCCATCCCGATCCGCAGGAGCTGGGGCTGGCCCTTAAAACCGACATTCACCTGACAACCGGCCTGACCTGCACCATTGCCCTGGCCTCCGGCAAAACCGTCGCAAAAATCGCCGCCGACACGCACAAGCCGGACGGGCTGGCGGTGATTGAGCCCGGTTCCGAAGCTTCGTTTCTCGCGCCGCTGCCGATCCGCTCGTTACCGGGCATCGGGCCCAAATCGGCCGAGGCAATCGAACGAATCGGGCTCCGTGCCATCGGCGAGCTGCTGGAACCTCGCTTCACAACCTCCTTGCTCCGCCTGTTCGGTACCGGCCTGACGGCGCTTCAGTCGCTTGCCCAAGGCCACGACAACGAGCCGGTGGTCGCAGATCGTGAAGCCAAGAGCGTAAGCCATGAGACGACCTTCGACCAGGACACCGACGACCCGGCCCTGCTGGAACCGATCGTCCATGGGTTTCTCGAACAGCTCACGCACGACCTGCGACGGGAGGGCTTGGCCGCCGGCTCGTTCACCGTGAAGCTGAAGGACGCGCATTTCCACATCACCACGAGGCAGCGGAAATTCTCCACGCCCTTGAACTACGATCCGGACATGTGGCCCGACATCAGCCGGGCGTTGAAAGGCCTGCTGCAGCCGCGAACACGATATCGTCTCGTGGGCCTGGGCCTGTCGGACCTCGCCCCGGCGTCTGAGCCGCTCTTCGACCGGCGACAGCGAGACGCGGTGGCGGTGCTCGATCGATTGATCGAACGGCACGGCAAGGGCGTCGTCCGCTTGGGGGGTCTCCCCCAGGTTCGTGACGACCCTGCCAAACGGAGAGGCCGGCCAGGAGGCGTGAAGCCCGACGCGCGGGAAGAGGGGCATTGATTCGCGGGGCGACCTCCCCCTAAGATGAGATTTTTTCGGATCGACGGCGGATTGTATGAACAACAAAGTCATCGGGCGGGACCAGCTCGCGCCCTTGCTGGCGGAACAGCGTCGGCAGGGACGCAGGATCGTGTTCACGAACGGCTGTTTCGACCTGATGCACATCGGCCACACCCGCTATCTGCAGGCAGCCCGCAACCTCGGTGACCTGTTGGTGGTCGGCGTGAATTCCGACGACTCCGTGCGCGCCTTGAACAAGGGCACCGACCGCCCGATCGTGCCGGAGGCCCAGCGGGCCGAGGTCCTGGCCGCGCTGGCCTGCGTGGACCATGTGGTGATCTTCCCGGAACCGGACCCTGGTGCGCTGATCGCAACCATTCAACCGGATATTCTCGTCAAGGGCGGAGACTGGTCCCTCGATCTGATCGTGGGACGGGAGACGGTCGAGGCCCGCGGCGGACTGGTGCAAACGATCCCTCTCGTTCCCGGCGTTTCGACGACCACGTTGGTGCAACGGATCCGCACCTCCACAGGCTAACGACCAGATGATGACTCCCAAATTCGATGCCTCTGAACACTCGGAAAGCGCAGGATGGTCAAAAAGGCCGTCCAGCGCGGCCGCAGCGAGCGCAGAGCTGGCGGACTTTTTCACCATCCTGCTAAGGACATCGTGCCTCCCGTCACGCCAGCACACCTGAGCCAGTGGCTTACACCCGTACTCGAATCCCTTCGTACAGGAACCAGTAAGCCCTGCCTCACGGGCCTGCATGGATCGACGGCCGGCTTCAGCCTCGCCCTCCTCACGCAGAACACACCAAGTCGCCCCCTTGCCGAACGCAGCTGGCTGGTCGTCGCCAAGACCGATGACGATGCGGAACGCCTCTATCGCGATACGTTGTTTTATAGGACCCTCTGCGGCCTCTCCGGCGACGATCTGGCACTCTTCCCGAAATGGGAGACGCTGCCCTACGAATCGACCGCTCCGCACATCGATCTGGTGGCCCGCCGCATGCAGACGCTCAATCGCCTCTGCACGGCGGCTCGTACGGTGCTGTTCACCTCCATCCCGGCGCTGACGCAACGAGTCCTGCCGGCCCTGGTGTTCACCGACGCGATCTTGCAGTTTCAGCCGAACGGCACCTTGGAACGGGAGACCCTGGTCTCCGGTCTGCTGCGTTTGGGCTATCGCAAGAGTTCCGTGGTGGAAATTCCCGGCGAGTTCAGCATTCGCGGCGGGATCGTCGATATCTATTCCACCGCCTATCCCGACCCCCTGCGGGTGGAATTTCTCGGCGACACGATCGAATCACTCCGGCTGTTCGACCCCTCCACCCAACAGTCCACCGACAGGATCAAGCAGGCCGTGGTGTTGCCGGCCCGCGAACTCATTCGTCCGGACGATGCGCCCGATGCCCTCACCCCCTTGGCTGCGGACGCCGAATGGCACGCCCCGTCTGTCTATGGAACGATGGACAGCCTGCTCGACTATTTTCCTCAGCCGCCGGTGCTCGTCCTGGATCAACCGAATGCCCTCAAGGCCCACAACGCGGAATGTTGGCAGGCCGTCGAAGAGGGCTACCTCCGCCACGAAGATCGTTCGGACCCGAATCCCTATCCGACTCCGGACCGACTGTACCTCACCTGGGATCAGATCCTTGCCGCCACCCAAGGGTATGCCGTCCTCGCGCTTGAGCCTGTGACCGAGCCGGATCCTGGTTGGAACCCCGTTGTCGCCTGCCCGGCCCAAATCCCGGCCAGTGTGGGGCTCGGCCTGCGCGGCACCGCGTTCAGCCATACGCTGGAAGTCCTCGACCGCCTGCGCGAAAGCGGACCGGTCGTGTTGATCGCCCGCAGCCAGGGCCAAGTCGGCCGGCTGCTCGCCCTCTTCGGCGAACACGATCGGCCCGCCGCGGAATGGAAGCCCTCGGCGCTTTCGTCCACCACGACACAGAAGGCTCCGTTTTCGGTGTTGAACGGCGAGGTGTCGGCCGGGTTTCTCTCGTCCGATTTCCGCCTGGTGGTCCTGACCGAAGAAGAACTGTTCGCCAAGGGTGCCCGCCACAAACCCCCTCCTAAGAGCAAGGCTGCCACATTCCTCTCCTCGCTGGAGGATCTCAATATCGGCGACTTTGTCGTGCACGTGCAATACGGCATCGCCAAGTATCAGGGGTTGCGACGCCTCTCTGTTCAAGACTTCGACAGCGACTTCCTCGTCCTCGAATTCGCCGGGACGGACAAGCTCTATGTGCCGCTGGATCGACTGAATCAGGTCCAACGATATGCGGGGGCCGACGCCCATGTCCCCCGCCTGGATCGGCTGGGCGGCACCAGTTGGGCCAAGACGACCGCGCGGGTGAAAAAAGACATCGAAGAGATGGCGCAGGACCTTGTCGATCTCCACGCCAATCGGGAACTGGTCCATCGCACGTCCTACGGTAAGGACAGCCTGCTCTACCACGAGTTCGAGGCGGCCTTTGAATATGAAGAAACCCCCGATCAGCGACGGGCGATCGAAGACATTACGAACGACATGGCTTCGACCAAGCCAATGGACCGCCTCGTCTGCGGCGACGTGGGATACGGTAAGACCGAGGTGGCGATGCGCGCCGCCTTCAAGGCGGTCGAAGAAAACCGCCAGGTCGCCGTCCTCGTGCCTACCACACTGCTTGCCCATCAGCATTACGATAATTTCGCCGAACGGTTTGCGCCCTTTCCCACCCGCGTCGCGCTGTTGTCCCGCTTCCAATCCCCCAAGGACACGAAGGCGATTCTGAAGGACACGGCGGCCGGGGTGGTGGACGTGCTCATCGGCACCCACCGCCTGCTGCAAAAAGACGTGCAGTTCCGCAACCTCGGCCTCGTCATCATCGACGAAGAACAGTGGTTCGGCGTGAAACATAAAGAGCGGTTGAAACAATTGCGCACGCAAGTCGATGTGTTGACCCTGACGGCGACGCCGATTCCGCGCACCCTGCAAATGACCATGGCGACCGTACGGGACCTCTCGATCATCGATACGCCCCCGTCGGGACGCCTGGCGATCCGCACGCAAGTCCTGCGGTTCAGCGAGAAGGCCATCCGCGAAGCGATTCTCCGCGAACTCGGCCGCGGCGGCCAAACGTACTATGTCCACAATCGCGTGGAGACCATGGAGCGGACCGGCGCCTGGCTGCAGGAATTGGTCCCGGAAGCCCGCATCGTGATGGCGCACGGCCAGATGGATTCTAAACCGCTGGAAGCCGTGATGCTGAAGTTCTTTCACCGGGAAGCCGATATTCTGGTGGCCTCCGCCATCATTCAATCCGGTCTGGACGTGCCGACCGCCAACACGATCATCGTCAATCGCGCCGATACGTTCGGACTTGCACAGCTCTACCAACTGCGCGGTCGTGTGGGACGTGGAGGCGAACAGGCCTATGCCTACTTTCTGGTGCCGGACGAAGGCTCGCTCTCGGACGACGCACAGAAGCGGCTGACCGCCATCCAGCAGTTTACGGAGCTGGGATCGGGCTTCCGCATCGCCGCAGCGGACCTGGAAATCCGAGGCGCGGGCAATCTGCTCGGCAAGCAGCAGTCCGGTCACATCGCCGCGGTGGGGCTGGATCTCTACCTGCAAATGGTGGAGCAGGCAGTGCAGCGCCTCAGGGGACAGGTCGTCGAGGAAGAGCCGGACCCCACATTGCGGCTGAGCGTCTCCGCCTATATCCCGGAAGACTACGTGGCGGACAGCCATCAACGGCTGTCGCTCTACAAGCGACTGTCTTCCTGCGGGCAACTCGGCGACCTGGCCATGATGCACGGGGAAATTGAAGACCGCTACGGCCATCCACCGGAACCGGTCGAGCGCCTGTTCGAACTGATGCAGATCCGGCTGCTGGCCAAACAGCTCCGGTTGAGTTCCGTCGTCGAACGACCGCAGGCTGTCGTGATCACCTTCGACCCCAAGGCCACGGTGTCTGAAGCCGCCGTGCAGGCCTTGATGGACCGGTACAAGAAACGGCTACGCTTTCTATCGCCCCTGTCGTTCGAACTCCAGATGCCGCATGAAGACTGGAGTTTGGTCTTTCAAGAACTCAACGCAACCTTGCAAACCCTCCACGTCTGTGGTACCAACACATAGAGCCTACACAGCGGCTCGATCTGACTTTTCGCAGAGGATGTTCCTCCCGACCGCATGACGTCACCGCCTAAGCCGCACAGTTCCGACTGGCGAGCAAGCCTGGCCTGGGCCGCACTGGGGCTCTGCGCCTTGGGATCGCTGGCAGGCTGCACCGAGCCTCCGCAGGAAGAGCCGGTGGTCGCCATGATCAACGGCCGCTCCATCACCCAGTCCGAGTTCGACATGCGTTGGGGAGACCTCTCGGAAGCCACGCGCGCCCGCTATGAGAAAGAAGGCGGAAAGCGCCGGTTCCTCGACGAACTGATCATGCGCGAGTTGTTGATGCAGGAGGCGCGCAAACAGGGGTTGGATCAGTCGGACGAGATCCGTGAAAAGACGCAGCGGTACCGTGAACAATTGATTCTGGATGAGTTGCTCAAGGACAAGATCAAGACGAAGGTCGAGGTCTCGAAAGAAGAGTTGGACGCCTACCTCGGCAAACATGCCAATCAGCTCCTGGCCAATCCCAAGGTGCAGGTCTCGACCATGCTGTTGCCGAACATCTATGCGGCCAAAGATCTCAAGCGGCAGGTGGAGGCCGGCGGCAACTTCGCCCGATTCGCCCTTCGGTATTCGGTCGATGAACGGAGCCGCGCCAAGGGCGGCGACCTGGGCCCCTATCGCAAGGGCCTGTTGGAACCGGAGCTCGATGCGGTGATCCCCACCCTGCATCCGGGAGCCATCAGCGACCCGATCAAAACGGACAAGGGTTATTATCTGCTGAAGGTGAGTCCTCTGGAACCGGAAATCCTCCAGGCGGACCAGGCCACCCGCGAACGGCTCCGGCAGGAATTGCTGGCCGAGAAACGCCGGAAACGGCTGGACGATATCTTCGCCGAACTCCGCTCCGGCGCGACGATCCGGATGGCGGACGCAGCCCGCTATGTGACCGATGAATCCGGCCGCCCCTGATCGTCCGTCCATCCCGCTCCTGCGCCCCCTCCCGCTCAACCCTGCGGTCTTTTTCGCCTCTTGAGCGCTCCCTTTCTGCACCCCCGATTGTGTACAATTCCACCAACTCCATGAAGGCCCAATCCATCGTCCCGACAACAGGCCGCGCCACCCTACGATTCTTCCCCTGCTTCCGAGGGCGGGCGCCCCACACACCAAGCGGCAGACCGGCACTTGGTTGGCTGTTGCTGTGGTTGTGGCTGAGCCTCGTCCCGACCCTCCCTGGGGAAGCCGCGAAGCTGGAAGACCGCATCGTGGCGGTCGTCAACAAGGACCTCATCATGCTGTCGGAGCTGAAGCGCGACCTCCTGTCCGATCAAGAGCGACTCCGCAAACTCTACAAGGGAGAGGAACTGGAACGGCGCCTGAAAGCCGCCGAAGCGATGGCCGTGACGAAGATGATCGAACGCAAACTGCAACTTCAGGCCGCCAAGAACAAGGGCCTGGATGTGTCCGACCAGGAAGTCGTGCAGGCGGTGGCGGAGATGAAGAAGCAGGGCGAACAGATCGACGGCGCCGATCCCAACACCGCCAGAAACGTCCGCGAGCAACTGACCTTGATGCGCGTCGTCGACCGGGAGGTCCGCGGCGTGATCATGGTGGCGGATTCGGAGATGAAACGGTACTATCAGGAGCACCAGGATCGTTTCGCCTACCCGGAGGAATATCAACTGAGCCAGATTCTGATCAAGCCGCGTAGCCCGGACGACCTCTCCGTCGCCCAGGGGCGGGCCGAGGCCCTGCTGGCGACCTTGAAACAGGGCGAATCGTTCGAGGAACTGGCCTTGCGGTTTTCCGATGGGGCGGATGCCGCGCGCGGCGGACGATTGGGGTTGGTGCGTCAGGGCGAGTTGATTCCCGCGTTGGAACAGGCGCTGACCTCCCTGAAAATCGGAGAGATCACCGGAATCGTGGAGACGCCGGAAGGGTTGCACATCGTGCGCGTCGACGATAAGAAACCGCGCCAGTTCCGCCCTTTCGAGCAGGTGAAGGCCGAAATCCAGTCGCTCGTGTTTCAGCAAAAGACCGAGGACCAGTATCAGATCTGGATGGCCGACCTCAAAAACAAAGCTTACATCGAGATCAAGTTTTAACAGGATGCTGAAAAAGTTCCGCCAGCAGCGTTCTCGCATTGCTCGGACCTTCAACGTACTGCCCATGGGACAAAAGCCTGTCCCGAGAGGGTCGGGGTGGGTGGGTAAGAACGTGATGCCTTGGCCCCAGACACTGCCGGCTCACCGTCTTGCCGGCGTCCACAGACGTGGCGCTCATTATTCTTCGCGCCGTGGACCTCGCTGCGGCCTTGCTGGACGGCCTTTTTGAGCATCCTGCGGGAGTGTTATCCTGTTGTGTCTCACATGCGGGCTATCAAAGTTCTCACGTGCCCCATTAGTTTTTTCGCAGCCTGTTAAACTGCGTGCGAATCTCGCCCCAGAGCGCGTCCCGTCCTTCGTGCGTTTCGGCCGAATACAACAGGATCGGCACCTCCTGGCTCAACCCGCAGGCGGTCCGCACGGCGGCGAGGCTGGCCTCCCGCTCGCTTTGTCGCAACTTGTCCGCTTTGGTGAGGACGATGATGAGACCGCACCCGAGGGACTGGACCCACTGCACCGTCGTCACGTCCTGCGGCATCCACACGCGCGCTTCGATCAACAGAATCACCGCCCCGAGCGTCTGACGTTGCGTGAGATATCGCTCGATCAGCGGCCCCCATTGCGCCCGCGTACTTTTCGAGACCTTGGCATAGCCGTAGCCGGGCAGGTCCACCAGCGACAGCATGGAGAGGTGCGGGTCCGACGTACGGACGGTGAAGAAGTTCACGGCGCGCGTTTTTCCCGGCGTCTTGCTGACTTTGGCCAGCTTCTTTCGATGGAGCAGTGAATTGATCAGGGACGACTTCCCGACGTTCGATCGGCCGACGAAGGCGATCTCCGGCAACCGGTCCGCAGGAAACTGTTCTGGAGCTCCGCAACTTTTGATAAACTCGGCGCTGAGTAGTTTCATCGTGATGGATCCCGAACCACCGTACAGAGCGTACCCTCACCGCCGGTGATCGGCACCGGTTCGGCGGGACAGCCTGTTCGCTCATAGATAGAGTGTAGGGAATGCGCAAGTCAACCGGCAGTCTGTTCGGGCGGATGCTGTTCTGGCTGACCGTACTGATCGGTCTGCCGGCGGCAGCCTTGGCCTTGTATTGGCTGGCGACGCTGCCCGACGTGGCGCACCTCGCCACACACCACCCGACGGAGACGGCCCTGATGGAAGCGCGGCGGGCGCAGGCCAAGGAGCAGGGCCGCAACCTGCGTACGCAATTCGTCTGGGTTCCGCTGACACGGATCGCTCCCGCGCTGCAACGGGCGGTCGTGGCGGCAGAGGATGCCTCGTTCTTCGCTCACGAAGGATTCGATTGGGAAGGCATCAAGGATGCCGCACTGTACAACCTGGAGGTCGGCGAGTTCAAACGAGGAGGAAGCACCATCACCCAGCAACTCGCGAAGAATCTGTACCTCTCGTCGGAGCGTTCGCTCTTGCGAAAAGCCAGGGAAGCCTTGATCACCCGCTCCCTGGAACACCACTTGACGAAGGAACGGATCCTGGAATTATATCTCAACGTCGCCGAGTGGGGGCAAGGGGTGTTCGGCGCCGAAGCGGCGTCGCGGCACCATTTCGGAAAATCGGCCAAGGACCTGACGATCGACGAAGCGGCCCTGCTGGCGGCGATTCTGCCTTCACCGCGCCGATATGATCCCATCCGTCACACCGCCTACCTGAATCGACGGCAGCACCACATCATCCGCTGGCTTGAACGAGGCAACGGCCGACGCTCCGTTTCGCTCTCGACCAACCGGAACGTCTCAGACGCAGGGAACGCGTCGCTTCCTGAGAACTGAACAGGGATCATCACGACGACCAGGCGAAAATCGGCGGACGGCTTCTATTCGGAATCCCCGACTGCCGTGAAGTCTCGTTCCCCGAAAATCGCCGACTCGCGCAGGTAATGTTTGAATTCGAGAAGATTGTGAGAGGGGTCTTCCAGGAAGAACGTCAGGTGCTCGATCGGCGTGCCGGCGAACCGTCTCCGGGGCTGCTGATAGAAGGTCAACCCCTTGGCCTTCGCGCGATCGGCCAAGGCCTGCCACTCTTCCTCCAGGGTCAACACGAGTCCGAAATGACGGGGATAGATGCCTTTCTGAAGAACGGTCGGTTCGGCGGCCAGGTGGGCGACCAGTTGGTGCCCGGCAAGTCCGAGGGTGACGGCCTTGGAAGATTCCCTGCCCAGTACACAACCCAGGCCGTCGACATAAAAGCGCTTGGCGGCAGCAAGATCGTGAACAGGGAATGCAAGGTGAAAAAGAGCCGGCATGACGTGGCGCCTCGCGTCACTGTATCAACTCCGCCTACGCCTATGCAAACCGGCCTTGCACGACAGGCCGCCCGTCCTGGCCGACAAATCCCGCCGCCATGTGCGGCGTGCTGTGTCTGATCGCGAAGCGACCATCGGAAGAGAGAACCAACACCCCGGCGGCGCCCTGGATGCGATCCACGACCTTCCGCAATACTCGCTTGGCCGACAAGACCGGACTCACTCCGCTCGCCAGCAGATCGGTGATCTCCTTGGCCACGGCCACCCGTATGATGCTCTCGCCCAAGCCTGTCATCGAAACGGCCCCTGATTCGTTGTCCGCATAGACGCCGCAACCGATCAAGGGCGTATCGCCGACTCGACCAGGCAACATGACATCGATCCCACCGGTCGAGGCTCCCGCCGCCACCGTCCCCTCGCGATCCAATGCCACCGCCCCCACCGTTTCTTTGCCGAGAGTCCGCGCAGGAATACGCCCGGCCTGCATGATCGCCCGATGCAACCCGAGCGTCTCCCGCAATGCGGATCGCCGCACGCCGTGATGCGGCAGTTTCCTTCGCGGCCCACTGCCGCGCGGGATCCGTTCCAGCCCGAAATGTCGTGCAAACAGAGAAGCCGATCGCCCGACCAACAGCACATGCGCGGTATTCTCCATGACAAGGCGTGCCGCGGTAATGGGATGGACGATGCCCTCGATAGAAGCCACTGCCCCTGCCCGCAGATCGCGCCCCTCCATGATCGAAGCATCCATCCGGCGTACCCCATCGAGCTGGCGGTTCGACCCTCGCCCCGCATTGAAGAGCCCCGAACGTTCCAACAGGCTGATTGCTGCCTCGACTGCGGAGAGTGCCGGTTCACCGGCCATGAGCAACCGATGTCCGTGGGTCAGTGCGGACTCGATGCAGGCCGCTTGAGCGACGGTCATGGCGCGGCGTCCCGCGCCACCGTGAATGAGCAGAATCGGTCGCGATCGTTTCAATTGAGCAGAAGATTCTTGACGCGGCGGTAGGCGGGATCTTGCATGCGGTCCAAGTCACAACGGACAAACCCCAAGCCGGTCACGCAGAGTTCGAAATTTTCGGACAGCTTCTGGAACAACGGAGAATCCTGCTCTGGATCGTAGCCCCCATATTCGGCCACCAGCCCATAAGACCGTTTGCCGGTCTTCACATAGTCCACCAGAAAATCCTTGTGGTAGATGAGGCCCGCCGTCTTGAGGCGGCGGAGATATTCGGGAAACAACCCGGTCATGAAGAGCGTGAAGTCGCCGATATGCCGATGGACTTCACGTTCACGGTCGAACGATTGCGCCTCCAAGAGCACCTCGGATTCGAACAGCATCTCGACCACCGAATCGACGGGGCGGTCCTGCCGGTCGTGGATCTTGTAGAGTTGGTCGGTGTGGGAAAATTCGACGAGCAGATTGGAGACATAGTCGGTCACGTTGAGATCGGGCCAGCCGAGGTGTTCGGTAAAGCTCTTCTCGGTCAACGTGCCGAACAATTGACGGAGTGGATGGCTGCGCGGAACGGGACTTCCCATCTCCACCTCCCGGGCAATCCCTGCCCTTTGAAAAATAGTATAGCAGACTCCATGCGAACCATCGAACGTTCTCCCTCTGTCTCTATCGGCATCTGCGATGGAGACTTGACTACCGCGGCTTACGATCCATGCCGGCTGTCCAAGAGAAAGGTCATAGGGCCATCGTTGAGCAACTCCACCTGCATGTGCGCCCCGAAACGGCCGGTCTCCACAGCCAAGCCGGCGGCCCGTAATCGGCTCGCCGCCTGTTCATACCAAGCGCGGGCTTCGTCCGGCGGAGCGGCCTGGTCGAACCCCGGCCGGCGGCCCTTCGTGGTATCACCAAGCAGGGTGAATTGCGAAACCAGCAACAGCGCCCCACCGACATCGGTCACGGTGCGGTTCATCTTGCCCTGATCGTCGCCGAAGATACGGAGCGTCCTGATCTTCTCGATGAGATAGAGCAGGTCGCGCTCTTCGTCACCCTTCGCCACGCCCAAGAAGACCAGGAGGCCGGCCCCGATCCGGCCGACTATGGTTCCATCCACTTCGACCGATGCTTTGGTGACACGCTGAAGAACGGCTTTCATGGCAGCGTAAGTTGGGCCAACGTCCCTTCCACCTTCAACAGGCGCCGCTTCATCGGCAGGCCGCAGCCAAAACCGCCCAGCGAGCCGTCATGTGCGATGATCCGGTGGCAGGGTACCACGATCGGCACAGGGTTCGCGCCGAGCGCCATGCCCACAGCCCTCGCGTACTGTTTGCCCCCGACCTTGGTCGCCACCCATTGATAGGACCGGACACGGCCGTAGGGAATCCGCCTGATCGCCTTCCAGACTTTCCGTTGAAACGGGGTACCGGCGGACAGGTCCACCGGCAGGGAAAATTCACGACGCCTGCCATCGAGATAGTCCAAGAGTTGCGTCTGTGCCTCTGCCAACAGAGCCGCGACCGTGCCCTTCTCTAAGGCCTGCCCCTGTCGAGGGAATGTTCGTCGATTCGAGGGGGACAGGTCGATGGAAGTGAGGCCCTCCTCGCCGGCCGCAATCTCGATCCAGCCCCAAGGCGCCTTGAATGTGATCGCTTGTATCATGTCATGCCGCTCCGAACTTTCGTGCCACCCGTCCCAGTTTTCGTTTCACCATCCCGGACACCACATCCAATTCCTCCGACCCGAACAGGATATGGAGACCGAGATACCCGACGACGCTGAGTCCGATCCCGGCGCCCAAGAGGGCGGACTTCACCAGCCATTCACCTTGCTGCGTCCAAATGGACGCACCGGCCACCCACCAACAGACCACCACCAGCGGAACAGAAGCCGCGAGGACGCGGAGGGCCGACCGTCCGATGGATCCCCAATCGACACGTCCCAGCCGCCGATGCAGCACCGCAACCAGGATGCTTCCATTGAGCATCGACGCGAGGGCCGTGGCCAAGGCCAATCCCGCTGCATCCAACAGGGTCATCAACCAGATGGACAAGAGAATATTCGCCCCGACGGCAATCCCAGCCGTCACCGCCGGCGTCTTCGTATCCTGCATGGAATAAAATGCAGAGACGATGATGCGCACCCCGGCAAAGGCCCACAACCCGATTGCATAACAGAGCACCGCCGTCGCCGTCGCCAGCGTATCGGCTCTGGTAAACGAGCCGTGCTCGAAGAACAGGTGCACGATCGGTTGCCGCAAGAGGATCAGGCCCAGCATCGCCGGCAGGATAATGAAAAAAATCATCCGGAGGCCGAAGCCGAGCGTCGTCCGCAATTCATCGAGCGCCCCGCGAGCCGCCTGGGCGGAGAGCGTCGGCAAAATGGCCGTGGCCAACGCCACCCCAAAAATGCCGAGCGGAAACTGGATGAGCCGCATGCCGTAAAACAAATAGGTGGGTCCGCCGGAGAAATACGACGCCAGAATCGTGCTCACGGTGATGTTGATCTGCGTCACCGACAGCCCCAGCAACGAAGGGACCATCAGCAGGCCGATGCGCTTCACTCCGGGATGTCTCGGCTGGAACCTCAGGCCGAACAACATGCCGCGCCCCTTCAACCCAGGCAGTTGCATCACAAACTGCGCGACACCGCCCACCACGATGCCGATCGCCACGCCGATGATGGGCTCCGGCAACAAGGGAGAGAGGAACAAGGCACAACCGATGGTGAAGATATTGAAAAAGACCGGCGAGAAGGCCGGCGCCGCAAAGGCCCGCAGGGAGTTCAAAATTCCCATCGCCAGGGCGGCCAGGCTGATGAACAGCAGATAGGGAAACATCACGCGGGTCAGCAGAGTGGTCAGCGCCAACTTGTCGGGATTGCCATGAAAACCCGGTGCGAGCAGCCAGACGATTCCCGGCGCTGCAAGGATACCGAACATCGTCACGGCCGTCACGATGGTCAACAACGTCGTGAAGGTGGCGCTGGCCAACCCCCAGGCGTCACGTTTGGTCTTGAGGGTGTGGTACTCGGTGAAGACCGGGATGAAGGCAGCGGACATTGACCCTTCGGCGAACAGTTCCCGCAACAGATTGGGAATGCGATAGGCGACAAAGAACGCATCTGCCGCCGGGGTCGCACCGAAGAGTCTCGCCAACACCATGTCCCGGACGAAACCGAGAATACGGCTGGAAAAGGTGGCGACGCCGATGAGACCTGCCGCCTTGACGACGGACTGGGTTTCGTCCGGAACTGGTCGAGATGGTTCAACGAAAGCGGCGGGATCGGACATTATTCGGATTGTAGCGAAACCGCGAGAAGGCGTCCATGGTCCGCCGAGAAGGTGGCATCAGGCGTCCTGGATCACCTCATTCGACAGCTCGTTCGGGTTGTCGCGTCTATCCGAGGGACAGGCGCGAGCGAGGAGGACTCCGCTGGCTTCGATTCCTCGGCACAGGCCTCCGGCGAGATCGCCCGCCTTCATCCGTTCGACGACGACCGCAATCACGTCTTGCCACTGGTCGCTCGAGATCCGTTCACGCAAAGACTGGTCGGCCAACACATAGACCTGCCGTTCAAGCAGCGACAGCATCAACAGCAGCCCGGTACGTCCGCGAGTCCGCGCAATACCGTGTTGAACGAAGGCCCGTTCCGCCCGCAGCCGTACCTTCTGATGCATGCGCTCGCGGGAGGTGAGGAGCCGGATAATCGGAGACCAGGTCCCGCTCCATGCTCCCAAGGCGTAGGCCGCCACGGTCGCAAGCAACAACCAGGCTGCATTCGCCGCATGCCACCCCCAAGGAAGCCAGGCGCTTTCGATCGTCAACAGCGCCGTTAAGGTCAGCAATGCGAACAAAAGACCTGCACGATGTTGAGCCTCGCGGTACAGACCGGATCGCTCGACGATCATGGGAACGATTTCCGCACTGGTCCGTTGCTCCGCCGCCTGCACCGCCGCCTCGACCAACGCGCGTTCCTCGTTCGTGAGAACCGGCCGTTTACCAGTCGCCACTTGCGCCTCCCCCTCCGAAACCTCCGCCACCGCCCGAGAAACTATCGGATCCTCCGAACGATCCGCCGACACCGCCGGACCCCCATCCACCCTGTTGGGTACTGAACCAGGTTCCATCATATGGGCTTCCGCTTCTGCGCCGGCCAGACCCGGCACTTTGCCCCATTGAACCGAGCAGGCCGACCAGCACCAGACTCACGGCTCCGGCAATGAGGGCAGGAATCAGCCAGGGTGCGGCAAGAAACGACAGGCCTCCCCCCACGACCGGCCCCAACAGCCGGTTCGCGCGAGAGAGGAAGAGGCCGATGATCACTCCCACCATCACCGCAAAAACGGCGCTCGAGAACGAATCGTCGAATGATCGGGAGGCCAATGGACGTTGCGGAGCGCTGTAGGTCCCTTCGATGGTCTTTAAGATGGCTTGGACACCGGCCGTGATACCTGCCGGAACATCGCCGGCCTTGAACCGCGGCACGATCTCGTTTCGGATGATCTGCGCCGACCGTGCATCAGTCAGCACCCCTTCAAGTCCGTATCCGACCTCGATACGAATTTTTCGATCCTTGATCGCGACGAGGAGCAGGGCTCCGTTATCGGTTCCCTTGACACCTAATTTCCAGGTGGTCGCCACACGATGGGAAAAATCAAACAGCGGCTCTCCCTCCAACGACGGAACGATGAGCACCGCCACCTGGTTGGACGTCTTCGCCTCATGCGTCTGCAGGTCGGCCGAGAGTTGGGCGGCCACCGCGGACGGCAGGACGCGCGCCAGATCCACGACGCGGCCGCTGAGCGGCGGCACGTCGAGCGCGTCGGCCGGAAGGCCGGCGACAACGATGAGCCACAGCCACCCGACGAGGACAGCAGTCCCTGCTCGGCCCATCAGCCGCATCTCATGCTCCCGCCTAGAACGTCGTTGACGCTAAAATTTTACTTCCGGTGGCTTGGCCACGGCCTTTTCATCCGCCACCGTGAAATTGGGCTTCTCTTCCATATGCAGGAGAAACTTGGCGGTCAGATTCGTGGGGAAATAGCGGACCATCTTGTTGAACTCCGCCACCCTATCGATATAACGCTTACGCGCCACGGTGATGCGATTCTCAGTGCCTTCGAGCTGGCTCTGGAGATCACGGAAGTTTTGATCGGCTTTCAAATTGGGATAGTTCTCCGCAACGGCCAGCAACCGCCCCAAGGCGCTGGAGAGACCCTGCTGCGCTTCCTGGAATTTCTTGAACAAGGCTTCATCCCTCAACACCTCCGGGGTCACTTGGATGCTCGTAGCCTTCGCCCTGGCTTGGACCACACCCTCCAGCGTCTCTTTCTCGTGGGCTGCATATCCCTTCACCGTATTCACCAGGTTCGGAATCAGATCGGCCCGTCGCTGATACTGGTTGATCACTTCGCTCCAAGCGGCCTTAGTATCCTCATCGAGACCTTGCAAGTCGTTGTAGCCGCACCCGGGCAGGGCCAGCACGCCGGCAAGCAGCAAAACCGTACCGATCGACCTTGTGACTGACATGGCCATACGTTCCTCCTTCGCGCCGGCCTCTTCTATAGGTGACGCGTATTGAAGACCTAAGGCTTTCGACGATGAAGTCAATGACCGCGGCACCCTGCAAGGTTGCGGGTCATATCGATCATCATCGAACCTTGCTATACTTCACAATGTTTCGATAGGGATCGTTTCAGTGACGGAGCACCCATGGCACTCGACCGTTCCACCGCGACCTCCGGAGGATTTCAGGTCCGGCATCGCACGTTAGGGGTGTTTCAAGGCAGTTCCATCGGGCTGGCCTTTTGGCACCCCTCTTCTCACATGCCGGAGTATGGACTCTGCCGCTTCGCCACGGAGGCAAAGGCGCAGGCCTATGTCGATTTTCTGTCTTCCCCGACCAGTCCTGAGCCGCTGGACCGCGCAGACCTGACCGTCGAAGCCTTCGACCACGTCGAACACGAACGGCTCACCACGGACTTCCCCCAGGCCTCCGCCTGGGAAACACCACTGTAGCAGAACTCGGAGACAATCGCTGCGCGGCTCGCGGCCCCATACGCCGCTTCACGCGCCTTGCATCCCGCTGCCTTCCGGTGCAATCACTGAATAGGTGTGTCGTGGACGGCGGAACGAACCTTTAAGGATTCGGCCTTGGCATGGACGAACGCCAGGAGACGCTTATTCTCCTGCGCTGCCCGCAGAAATTTGAACGCGATGCCGCGAGCGCTCACGGAGCGGACCATTGCCGCGACTTCGAGCGGCGCCTGGTCGTTCTCCAAGGCGATCTGCAGATAAAAGATGTCGTCGACGTGCACCGGTGCCTGGCTCTCGATGATGCAGCCGCCCATCGAGATATCCAGGACCGTTCCTTCTCCCCGCACCTTCCCTCCTGAAAAGGACAAGAATAGGCGGACGGGAATCCGCAGATGCGCGCGCCGATCGACCATTTGAGGGGGAAAGCTGCGCCCCAAGCGAGAGGCAGGAAAGCGAAAACTACAGGACTGACAGTGAAACGGGGAAATGCAGGCGAGTGACTGCAATCGCTCCAGAAGGGTGTGGCATCGGGAGCGAAACACCTTGTCTTGTCCGCACTGCGGACAGGTCAGCGGCTGGGCCATACGTGACGTTCGACGGTGATCATCGCGACTCTCTCCGGCACCTGCAATATCACCCTCGCCTCCCCAACTGTTCCAGAACACCGACGATCAGCACTCCTTCAATCGATAGAGGATGATGAAAGTTCTGTCAAGAAACTCGACGGTTCTGCGATTGCCGTCCCACCGGTTCCATTCACCGAGTTCATGCAATCTCGTGCAGCTGCAGCACCGACCCACGGACCTCATGTCGCTGCCGCTTTTAGACAGAGCGCTCCTCCCGCCGTCTGAATTTGTCCAGGTTCGCACAAAGAACTTCATGATATTGCGGAGAAATCAGGATTAGATTGTTTTAACGTCTCACTAACACCCCTCTAATCTCACGTTGTTATTCTCTCACACGTGGGTACGGTCCTCTCGAGATGAGGGCACAATCCTAAGGAGGTGGAAGCCATGACATGCGGACGATGCAAAGGATTCATGGTCGATGAGTGGCGGCCGGATTTTTCTCCGGAAACGTTTGTGTGGCGTTGCATCAATTGCGGATCAATCGTCGATCCATTGATCGAGCAGAACCGGCGTACGCGTCTCGCCGAGCAACTGTTGTTGGAACCGGTCGAAGCAGTGCATTGAGGCACCAGCCGCAGAGCGGGAGGGAAGCGCACCGTTGCCCTGCGGTTGAAAATATATCAGACGGTGAAGTCGGCCCAGAGAACGGTGTGATCGGAAGGGTCGGTCGCGCGCCGCGGCTCAAGATCGACGTCGACCTGCCGACATTTCTGGGCGAGAGGAGCCGTCACAAGGATATGGTCGATCCGCCATCCTTTATTGGAAGCGAGTGAATTGGGGGCTCGGTAGTCCCAAAACGTGAACTGCTGGCGATCTGGATACAGTTTGCAGAACACATCCTCGAAGCCCCACGCAATCGTCTTCCCATAGGCATTGCGCGCGTCTTCGTGATAGCAGACGTGGTTGAGATGTTTCTCCGGACTGTGGACATCGATGGGTCTTGGGGCCACATTCATGTCTCCACACCAGATCGCCGGCTCCTTTGGAGAGAGATGGGCATCGAAATGCTTCCGCAACCGCTCATACCAGGCCAGTTTGTATTGGTATTTCGGTGAGTCGATCTCAAATCCTTGTGGGATATAGGTATTGATGATCGGAATACCTTGAATCACCACCTTCAAGAGACGCGCGTCTTCCGCCTCGCCCCCGTCATCGAATCCATACAATACCGCGTCCGGCTTCTTGCGGCTGAGCACCGCCACGCCGTTGTACGATTTCATGCCCCGGAAGGTGATCTCATAGCCGGAGGCGGCGAGCGCGGCCAGAGGGAATTCACTGTCCTGGACTTTGGTTTCCTGCAAACACAACACATCGGGCTGATAACGCTCCAGCCATTGCAACACGATAGGAAGGCGCTTGCGAAGTGAATTGACGTTGAAGGTGGCGATTTTCATACGGCGGGGCGATTCTAGCAGAGCCCACACGCCGCAACAACTGAGGCAGAGAAAACACGACGGCCTGCGATCGAGGAAATCTCCACCGCAGGCCGTCGCCGGAGCACCCCGGCGAGGATCCGCTCGCCGGCTCAACAATCCGGTCTAGTTCCGCACCGTATCCATCAGGTCGCGCTTCATGCCGTCGGCCTCATGCCCCATATCCTCTGCCGCACCTTTCATTTTAGCCGCTTTCGCTTGAGCCGCTTCTTTCTTCGCCTTGGCCTTGGCCTTCACCTGCTCCTTCTTCGCCTTCACGTCGGCCTTGGCTTGTTTCTTCTTGGCTCGTACCTCGTCCCGTTTCGCCTTCATCTCGCTCTTCATCGACTCTTTCTGAGCCTTGAGGTCGCTGGCCATGCTGTCTTTCTGGGCCTTGAAATCGTCCGACAACCCACCCATGTCCTGCTTCATTTCCTCCGACATCTTCCCGATTCCCATCTCGTCTGCGAAGGAGAACGAGCTCATCCCCACAAAGGCAACAGCGACCACCACGGCAATAGACCTTCTCATCGACAAACCTCCTTCTGGTTGAACATGTAACCGGCGCAGGCCGAACCGAGCGGCATGCAGCACCCATCAATACCCTGAAGGGTTTTGTTTGCCAATTCTTTTGCTTATTTTTGCCGGAACCGTATCCCAAGCAGGGCCAGTTCGGCGAATTCGGAGGCCAAGGAGACCGGCTGTTCAATGGAAGAAGACGTCAGGAACGTTACCGTTGAACGGCGACGAGATAGCGTCTGAGAATGGCCTGTTCCACTCGCGAACGGCCGCGATCCGGTGCGGGAAATCGGAGCACGAGATGGATGCGCCCGGCTTCGGGAATCTGGATGGTGATTCGCGGCTCAGGAGACGGAGCCTCCAGGAGGTTCCGCTGCTCCAGCAGTTTCATCTGACGACCCATTTCGTCCATGAACGGCGCACATTCAGCCTTCGCCGCATCGAGGAGCGCCCGTTCGGCCACCTGCCAATTCTCCTCGCCCCTGAGCGGAACGTTCAGCAGGTAGAGGCCATATTCCTGAGGGTGATTCTCTTTGATCAACGGATTGGTGAACAGGAGGCTATTGGGGAAGACCACGATGCGACCGGTATAGAGGTGCGACATCTGGCCCGGCCCGATCTCCAGCAATTTGGTCGCAAACACATCGTGGTCGAGGACCACGCCGCGATAGGCTCCCAATTGAATACGGTCCCCCACGGCATAGACGCTTCCTCCGACGCGCAGGGCGGCTCCGCTCCAACAGAGAATCAACTCTTTGGTCGCCAGCACGACGGCAGCGGCCAGCGCGACGAGGGAAACGGCGAAGGCCTCCAACTCGTGCGCCCAAATCACCATCAGGCCCATGAACAGGCCGAGCACGATGCTGTTGCGAATCGTGACGATCCATCGCCGCTTCGCCTCGATCGTCAGCGTTTGATTATGAGTAATCGAGCGCACCAGGACCGTTCGCAGGGTGAGCAGGAGCAAGAGCAGCAGGAGGGACTTCAAGAAGTCGAAAAAAACACTGGAGCCGATCACCGGTAACAAATCTTGCATCGTGTCGTATTGTCCCTGTTACTGCGCCGCGTTCTCTTCCTCGCTGAGGCGTGGAACGCACTCTTCTCGTTTCCAATCCTTGAGCACCTTCGCCTCGTCGAACGAGAGGGTGTAGCGGTAGCAGTACAGCGGTTCGCGGTAGGGCTCTTCAGCACCGGCCAAACTTTTTCCGAAGGGAGAGGGAGACGGCGGGGCTTTCGTTTTTCTGCCGGCGGCCAATGTGCTGGGGTCCCAGGGATGGACTTCCCGATCACCCATCGGCACGCGATAGGTCCACACGGTGTCGCCGCCGAGCACGGGCGTCTTGGATGTGTGGGGAGGACCGAATTTTTCGGCAATGTCGTCTTGCGTGAGCGTCTTCACTCCCTTGTCGAGGTACCGGTCGCGCCACGGCCCTCCGCAGCCGGACAACAGCACCAGGCAAAGCAGGAGCACCGGTGTGCTCCATCGAATCGGACGCATCGCCTCCATATTCTTCTCGTGCCCGAACCGTTTAGTGCTTCGACTCACGCTGTTCCCGCACCCATCGGATCGAACAATACATCGCATACCCTTGGGCCATCATTCCGGTGAGGAGGAGCCCCAATGCCGTCCGCAACCACCAGGTATCTGGATGGTCCAGCCCGTAAATGCCGAGCATAAATCCCACGGCAATGAATACAATGCCCATGCCGCGCGCAATCAAGGCATTGGTCCGCAAATCACGCATTGGTCATCCTGCAACCCACTACGCTACACCGGAGCATCGGAACGGTTCAACCCTTCGTCCTTCCGCCCTCACGACTTCACCTTGGCTCGAATCGCACTGGCCCTCGCTTCAACCGCCGCCGCCTCCGCCGCCCGGTTGAGCCTGCGAAGCGCGCCTGCATAGTCGTCGAGACTCTTCGCCACATCGGGATGGTCGGGGCCCAATTGCTTCTCCCGCACCGCCAAGGCCCGCTGAAACAACACTCCCGCCTGCTCGGCATCACCCTGGACAAGGTACAGCGCCGCCAAGTTGCTCATCGCCAGGGCCACCTCCAGATGGTCCGGTCCAAGGAGTCGTTCCTTGATCGCGAGGGCCCGCATCAAGAGCCGCTGTGCATCGGCAAATTGTCCGTGCTTGCGGTGCAGCACCCCGAGGTTGTTCAAAGTCGCCGCCACATCCAGATGGTTCTCGCCGTGCACTTCCTGATAGATCTTGAGCGCCTCCAGATAGACCGGCTCGGCCTCGACGAATTTCCCTTGCGCACTGTACGTTTGGGCCAGATGGGCCAACGTGACCGCGACCCGCCGATCGTGACGACCGAACTCCTCCGCCTTGTGAACGGCCGCAGAAAAAATCTGCTCGGCTTCTCGATAGTGCCCCCGCTGCAACGCCGTTTCACCGGCCTGCATGGCTTCATCCCACGTCGGTTGGCCGCAAGACACCGCCACCAGGACCAAGAGGGCTGACAAGGCGACGAACGATGGCGGCCTCATGGTCGGCTTAGCTGTTCGACGATGGTTTCGGCCGGATAGGTCACGATTTCCGCCAGCGTCGGATGATAATGCGGGATACGCAGCAGGTCTTGTGCCGTCCCATGAAAATACATCACGGCAATGAGTTCATGGATCAGTTCCGCCGCATCCGGCCCGACGATCTGCGCACCCAGCAGTTCTCCGCTGTCCGGGCGGCAGAGCAGCTTCACGAATCCATGCGCCGCCCCCATGCACATCGCTTTCCCATGGTCGGCGAACGGATAGGAGGCCGTCAGGTAGGGAATCCTCCGCTCCCGGCATTGCCGTTCATTCAAGCCCGCAACCGCAATCTGCGGTTCGGTAAAGACCGCTTCCGCATCAAGCCGGTGATCGATCACCCGCGCTGGCTCGTGGGGGTGCGTCGCGTTGAAGGCGGCGGTTTCGCCTTGTTGAATCGCCAGATGCACGATCGGGTTCAGGTCATTCACGTCGCCGACGGCAAAGATATGCGACTGCGACGTCCGCATATCCGGACCCACCATCAACCGGCCGTCCACGACCTGCACTCCAGCCGCTTCAAGCCGCAATCCCTTGAGGTTGGGACGACGACCAAGGGCCTGGAAAATGGTCTCTGCCGAACGGGTCTGCATGAAACCACCCTGCGTCAGGTCGACCGTTTTTTCCGCGGGAGTCCCGGTCACGCGTTCGAGCGACACATCCGTCAGCACCTCGATCCCTTCGTCTTTGAAGGCCGCTTCCAGGGCCCGGCCGATGTCTTCGTCCATATCGGACAGCAGGGTCGCACCCCGCTGCAGCATCGTCACCTTGGTTCCGATGCGGGCGAAGAATTGCCCGATCTCGACGGCGACCGGCCCTCCGCCCAGCACGAGGAGCGAGACGGGCGGCCGACGGAGGTCGAGAATCGTGTCGCTGGTGAAATACCCGGCTTCTTCAAGTCCGGGGATCGACACGTCGCAGGGTGACGATCCCGTCGCGATCACGAAGGCCTGCCCATGAATCCGAATGTCTCCTGCAAGGATTTCATGGGGCGAGATGAATTCGGCACGCGACTCATAGAGGGTAAACCGGGGATCGCGAAGGGCGGCGATGCGATCTGCCGCAAACTCCCGCACCAATCGTTCCTTGCGATCGACAATGGCCGACAGGTCCGCCTGGGCGGTGACCGGGGCCAACCCGAACTCGCGCGCCCGTTTCATCAACACCATGATTTCGGACGACCGTAGGATGGTCTTCGTCGGCATGCAGCCCCGCAGGATGCAGAGGCCTCCGAGCGGGCCCTGATCGACAATGGCGACGTTGGCACCGGCGTCGCGAGCCGTCCGTGCAGCGGCATAACCGGCCGACCCGCCGCCGATTACCACGACATCGTGTCGGCGTCCGGTCATGTGAGGCTGTTGTGGTGACATGCAAGGTCCGATAGACTGACGCGCAGGCAAACGCGTCATAGGATACACCATGATCAAACCAGGTCGCTATCGTCACTACAAGGGGAAGGACTATGAGGTGCTCGGGGTGGCTCGGCACTCGGAGACCGAAGAGGAGTACGTCGTCTACCGCCAGCTCTACGGAGAAGGCGGCCTCTGGATCAGACCGATGGGCATGTTCCTCGAATCGGTGTCGGTCAGCGGGGCCGTGGTCCCCCGGTTTCAGCTGCTAGAGGAAGGTCCAGTGTGAAAAGGTCGCGGCTTGGCCCAGACGACGCCCCGTCTTGTCGATCACATTCCACACGATCGCGTTTTCGACGAGGAACCGCCGGCCTCGGTTGGAAATCCTGACGCCCCGATAATTTTCCACATACCCTCTGGTGCGGGCCTGTTCGAGCATCCATTCCCGTTCGGCGCGGTTGACGACTTCCGCCGTCAGCCGGGAGGGTGTGCGCAGCAGCTCCTCCCATGTCATCTCCCACAGGTTGAGCGCGAGGTGAGAGCCATAATTCAGAATCGGATCCTCCTCCGTGCCGTGTGAGACGACGACGAAGGGAGCCATATACAAGGCGTGGGCCTGTTCCTCCGGCCCTCCGGCCCGTTGAAACAGGTCTCGCCCGACCCAATGGCGGTAGCTGTCCAACAACCGCTGAGACCATTCAACGACCGACGGCCGATTCCACACCTGATCCGGATCGTCCATCGCACCCTCGTCCACGCGCCTGCCGGTGGTACCATGCCTGCTGACACCAACGCAACCGGTTACGCTGCGGCTTTCCTCAAATGACGGACGAACAGTGCCTGCCCGCCCGTTCCCAACAATGTCATCACCAGGTCGCCGCGTTGCATGGATGTCCCGCGTCCCGGTTCCTCATGGTCTTGCGTAACGACCCTGCAGGCCCAGGTTTCGACGGCCTCATCCCGGCCGTTCGCCTTGAGGACTATGAGTCCTCCCTGCTCGACCCGATAGGTCATGCCGGATGGGACGGAATCCAACACCTGATCCGCCCTATTGAGGATGGGTCGGAGCGAATGGGCCGATTTGATGCCGCCCTGCGGGGAATACTGAAAGACTTGATGGGGGAACAGATAGGGGGCCTGCGGGTTTCGGAATCGATAGGAGGAGTCGAATGTCACCAGCAGCCAATTTCCGAACAGATCGGTCCCTGCACAGGTCCTGGTCCGGTTCCCTTGAACGACCGGTCCGGTTCTCGTCAACGACTTGGCGACCGAGCGATCTTTCGCCTCAACAGGACACCAGGCCGCCAGGCTTGCCGATCCGACAACGATGAGCATCCATAACCAACGTGTCATACGATCCTCCCTGTCAGGGCGGTCCAACCTGAGCCTGCCCGATGTGTTATGACAAGCCTAGCAGAGGATCGTCCGTTGTGAGGAAAGCGGTGAGATTAGGGGTCTTTCCGTACGTCTGCAGCCGAGGATGGAGGGGGCAAGGCTTTGGGGGTTCGCGGCAACACACGGTATTCGATCAGCCGACAGATGCAGAAGGACACCTGCCGCCATTCCGCCGTAATTTTCACGATGGCCGATCCGCAGATGGAACAGCCCAGCGCCCTGGGATCGCGCTTGATGGTCCAGCGGGGGATCGTGATCTGTTCGGCGCCGTCCGGTTCCTGTTCCATGGGCACTCTATCGGTCGACGGTTGGAAAATCTGAAGGGGTGACGTCGCGCGCCCTTTGCCCTTGATGCGACAGGCCTGCTCGCATATATAATGGGGCGCACATCGCGCCTTCCATCAATCTGAAGGGGCGGGCCTACAAGGAGTCTGACCATGGCTGCGAAAACATTGTTCGAGAAAATCTGGGACGACCACGTGGTGCGGGCCGAGCCGGACGGCACCACGTTGCTCTACATCGATCGCCATCTGGTACACGAAGTGACGTCCCCGCAAGCCTTCGAAGGATTGAAAACAGCGGGGCGAACCCCGCGCCGGCCCGGCGCCGCCCTGGCGGTCCCGGACCATAACGTGCCGACGACGGACCGCCGCCTCGCGATCGCCGACCCGATCAGCGCCAAACAAATCCAAACCTTGGAAGACAATTGTGCCTCGTTCGGCATCAAGCTCTTCGGCATGAACGACATCCGGCAGGGCATCGTGCATGTCATCGGTCCGGAACAGGGCTTCACCCTGCCCGGCATGACGATCGTCTGCGGCGATTCGCATACCTCGACCCATGGGGCCTTCGGAGCGCTTGCGTTCGGAATCGGCACGAGCGAAGTCGAGCATGTCCTGGCGACGCAATGCCTGGTCCAGAAACGCCCCAAGACCATGGAGATCCGTGTGGACGGGCAGCTGTCCCCCCGCTGTTCCGCCAAGGACGTGATCCTGGCCATCATCGGCAAAATCGGCACGGCCGGCGGAACTGGCTATGTCGTCGAATATACCGGCTCCACCATCCGCGCGCTCAGCATGGAAGGCCGCATGACACTCTGCAACATGTCGATCGAAGGCGGGGCCCGCGCAGGCATGGTCGCGCCGGACGACAGCACCTTCGCCTACATCAAAGGCCGTCCGATGGCGCCGACGGGCACCCTCTGGGATCAGGCCGTGACGGCCTGGCGGCACCTCACCACCGACGCGGGCGCGCGATACGATGCCGTCGTCGACTTGCGGGCCGAAACAATCGCCCCGCAAGTCACCTGGGGCACCAGCCCCGGCATGGTCACGGGGGTGGATGGGACCGTTCCGGATCCTCGGACCATGGACGATGAAAAGCTTCGTCAGGCCACCGAGCACGCCCTCGCGTACATGGCGCTGAAACCAGGGATGCCGATCCGCGACATCAAGATCGACAAGGTGTTCATCGGATCCTGTACCAATTCACGGATCGAAGACCTTCGCCTCGCGGCCTCCTTCGCCAAGGGCAAGAAAGTCGCCGGCACCGTGCATGCGATGGTCGTCCCCGGTTCCGGCCTGGTGAAACAGCAGGCGGAACAGGAGGGCCTCGATCGCATCTTCAAGGAGTCGGGATTCGAATGGCGGGAAGCGGGCTGCAGCATGTGCCTGGCGATGAACGCCGACGTGCTGAAACCGGGCGAACGTTGCGCCTCCACCAGCAACCGGAACTTCGAAGGGCGCCAGGGAGCCGGTGGACGGACCCATCTCGTTTCTCCGGCGATGGCCGTGGCGGCCGCCATCGAAGGACATTTCGTCGATATCCGCCAGTGGAACTAGCAATTGGAACCGGCTCAATCTATCAATGGTGACATGACGATGCAACCCTTCACGACCCTCACAGGCCTGGTCGCTCCGCTGGACCGGGTCAATGTCGATACAGACCAGATCATTCCGAAGCAATTCTTGAAAACGATCAAACGAACCGGTCTGCGGGAAGGACTGTTTTACGATTGGCGTCGCCGGAAGGACGGGTCACCGGATCCCGCCTTCTTCTTGAACCAACCCCGCTATCAGCAAGCCACCCTGCTCCTGGCGCGGGATAACTTCGGCTGCGGGTCATCGCGTGAACATGCCCCCTGGGCCCTGCTGGATCAGGGATTCCGCTGTGTGCTCGCCCCCAGCTTCGCGGACATTTTTTACAACAACTGTTTTCAGAACGGCATTTTGCCCGTGGTGCTGAAGGGACCTGAGATCCAATCGTTGTTCGAGGCGGTGGCGGCCCAGGAAGGGTATCGACTCACGGTGGACTTGGCCGCCCAGCGCGTGACCACGCCGGATGGGACCTCCTACCGTTTCGAGATCGATCCGTTTCGCAAGGATTGTCTCTATCGCGGGCTGGACGCGATCGGCCTCACCCTGCAGCAGGCCGAACAGATCGCGGACTACGAACGGAGGCGACGCATGCAAGCCCCCTGGCTCTTTCAGGATGTGCCCTAACCGAGAGGAGTCCTATGACATGGTGGGAAACCCTCCTGTTCCCGGTGGCCTGGTTATGGAGGCCGAAACTCCTGTTCACGTTGCTCTTTTTCGGCGGCGCCGCCTACCTCTTGATCGTCTTCAACTGGAGCTATTCCGACGGGGAACGGGTGGGGTATCTCCAGAAATTTTCCCGCAAAGGCTGGGTCTGTAAAACTCAGGAAGGCGAGATCGCCATGACGACGGTGCCGGGCGTCGCCCCGCTCCTGTGGAGTTTCAGCGTGTGGGACGAGACCGTGGGGAAGAAACTCGACGGCCAGATGGGAAAGCGCGTCGTCCTCCATTACAAGGAGTTCCGCTACATCCCCACGACCTGCTTCGGCGAGACGACCTACTTTGTCGATCGGGTCGAGGTCCTGGACTGACCGCGCGGTTTCGCCCGTTCCTTACAGCCACTTCTTCTGTTTGAAGAAATAGAGCATCGCTCCCCCGGTCGCGGCCATCACGCCGAGCACGGCCGGGTACCCCCAGGTGGATTTCAATTCCGGCATGTGCTCGAAATTCATGCCGTAGATGCTGGCGATGAAGCTGAGCGGCATGAAAATCGTCGTGATGATCGTCAGCACTTTCATAACGGCGTTCAAGCGGTTGCTCACGCTGGACAAATATACCTCCATCATCGAGGAAACCATTTCCCGCAAGGTCTCGATGGTATCGCCGATCTGGATGATGTGGTCGTAGACATCACGGAAGAAGACCTTCGTCGACCCCTGCAAAAACTGACCGTCCGACCGCGAGAGATTGTTCATCACATCCCGCAACGGCCAGACCGAGCGACGCAAGAAGAGGAGCTGCCGCTTGAGGGCATGGATGTCCCGCAGCGTTTCCGGACCGGGATTGGTGACGCAGAGGTCCTGCAACGCTTCGATCTTTTCTCCCAACGTTTCCATGACGACGAAGTACCGATCGACGATGGAATCCATCAACGCATACAATAGATAATCCGCTCCCGCGTGGCGTAGACGGCCTTTGCCGTTCCGCAGCCGCTCCTTTACGCCCTGAAACACATCTCCGCCGTTCTCCTGGAAGGACAGGAGAAAATTTTCTCCGAAGACCAGGCTGACCTGCTCGACCGTGATATCTCCCTGGCGTTGTCCCTCGTACAACATCTTGAGGACCACATAGCCGTAGGTTCCGTAGTCGTCGAGTTTCGGACGTTGGTCGGTATTCGCGAGATCTTCCAAGAGCAGCGGATGGAGCCCGAACATTTTCCCGAAGGCCTCCAACACCTCCAGCTTGTGGATGCCGCCGACGTCCACCCATCGAACGGTCGGCTCCCCCGTCGTGACCACCTCGTCCGGCCTTGCCACGGTCCGCTCTTGAAACTGTCCTTCACCGTATTCATAGACCGTGATCTTGACCGACTCCGACTTCTTTTCTCCGATATGGACCAACGTGCCTGGCGGCAACCCCGCCTTGCGGGAACGTTTGTGCACCAACTTCGTCATGGCCTCAGCTTGTACGCGGAACCTCGACAAGGGTCAAGAGGCTCGCGTCACGCAACCGATTCTTCGCTTTGTTCCTGAGCCAAGACCTGGTACGGTAGAATGAATGGTGCCCGTACTGCCTTTTCTGTCTTGGAGCCTGCATGTCGATGGAACGGGAATTCGCCGTCTTGTCGGAGGCCATGACCGGCGCCGGTCGTGAGGCGCTTCGATTGGCGGCCAACGGGTTTGAGACCCATACCAAACAGGATCGCTCACCGGTCACATCCGTTGACCTGGCCGTCAATCGGATGCTTCGAGACCGCTTGTCGGCGGCATTTCCCGAGGACGGCTGGCTCTCGGAGGAAACGCCGGACAACGCGGACCGGCTGAGTAAGAAACGCGTCTGGATCGTCGATCCGATCGACGGGACCAGGTCGTTTGTGCGGGGCCTGCCGGAATTTTGCTTGTCGGCCGCCCTGGTGGAAAACGGCACACCGATGGTCTCGGCTATTTTCAATCCGGCGACAGGCGAGTTCTTTTCGGCCATACGCGGCCAAGGCGTCCGCATCAACCATGCCTCGGAGGCCGCTCACCCTCCCTTCGTGCCGACCAAGCGTCCGCTCGCGCTCGTCAACCCCTGGGAACTCCGAGCCGGCCGCTTTCATACCGTCGAGCCGTACCTCTGTTGTCGGCCGATCGGATCGATCGCTTATGCCCTCGCATTGGTAGCGGCAGGCCTGGCCGATGCAGCCCTCACATTGGAAGGGGGCAACGAATGGGATGTCGCCGCCGGAGTCCTGTTGATCGAAGAAAGCGGCGGGCGCGCCACGACCGCCTCAGGCCGTCCTCTTTCCTTCAACCACAGCGATCCTCGCCTGCAGGGCACGCTGGCTCTTGGTTTGACGCTTGCCTCGCCGTTACGCACCAGCCTCATCCAGCTCGGCATGGCAGGCAGCGGCATAGGCGCCTCTCACCACTGACTCTGGTCATCGCCCGATTTTCTCTGTAGGATGCCCCTCACACAGACCACGGAGGGTTCCTTATGGACGTCGCCCTGTTGGGTACTGGATTGCTGGGACAGGCGGTGGCGGAGCGATTGCATGCCACGGGCCACAACCTGTCGGCCTACAACCGTTCTGCGGAGAAGACCCTCCCTCTGCACCGACTCGGTCTCCGAATCGCCCCGACTGCCGAAGATGCCATATCCCACGCAAAGGCGGTCCTGCTCCTGCTGTCGGATGCTGCAGCGATCCGCGCCCTGCTGTTCGATCAGGCCGCCAGGCGCGTGGTCACGGGGCGCACCATCATCCAGATGGGTACCATCGGTCCTTCAGAGAGTCGCTCGATAAAGCAAGAGGTCGAAGACTTGGGCGCTCGGTACTTGGAGGCGCCGGTGCTCGGCAGCATGGCGGAGGCCAGGGCCGGCACGCTCTTGATCATGGTCGGTGCGGATGCGGAGCACTTTGCCGAATGGGAACCGTTCCTGCGCTGCTTGGGATCCGACGTGCGCCTGATCGGTCCGGTCGGAACGGCCGCCCTGCTAAAACTCGCCTTGAATCAGCTCATTGCAGCCGAAACGGCGGCCTTCGCACTCAGCCTGGGGTTGATACGCAACGAAGGCATCGAGGTGGAGACATTTATGGCGCTGTTGCGAAAGAGCGCCTTGTACGCGCCGACGTTCGACAAGAAACTGCCGCGATTGTTGGAGAGAAACTACGAACAGCCGAACTTTTCCGTGCAGCACCTGCTCAAGGACGTCGAGTTGATCCTCCAAGCGGCGGAGACAAGACACCTGGCGAGCGGCGGGCTCCAGGGCATCCGGTCTCTGCTCAAAGACACGATCGACCTGGGATTGGGCGCGGTCGACTACTCAGCCCTCTATGAAAGGATTGATCCTGGGAAAGGGCACAGGCCATGACGGTTACTGAGGAGATTGCTCGGCGGGGAGGCTTTGATTGTTCACGGTGGATTGCACCTTCATCACGTGGAACCGACCACCGGCCTTGGTGGGAGCCATATCCCGTTCGATGCGCGTGTACCACCATCGACCCTCGCCTTCCGAATAGTCGGCCGACAGCGTGATTTCGAATCCCCCTTCCCGATCGTTCTCCCGCTGAACCCACATCCCCTTCCAGTGGTGATCCGAAAGGATGTCGGTTCGAAATCGTCCGTCTTTGAATTCATAGGTGCCGTTGCCGAATCGATCCAGTCTCAGGGGAACGACCAGTCCGTCTTCCTCATATTCCCATTCTCCGGCCAAGACGGCATTCTCCCCCACCTGCGTAGAGCCTTTCGCCGATCCAGAGTCGATCGATGACATCTCGCGTGAGAGGGGTGCATGGCCACAGGCTTGCAAAACCATGACTGCGAGGCAGATCGATATCCCGGACAGAACGGAATGTTTCATGTTGTGTTTCCTCTATAAACCCTTACGCAGCAACCCCTCCGACGCCACGACCACATTACATAACACGCGTCCCGGCTTCTCACAAGTCTTCCTGCTCGTTTTGCTCATATCAACCAATGAACGAGGGCGCTCACATCGCAGGACCGTACCACCATGAAACAGCTGCTTCAATTGTGGATCGGTCGGGATTGTCGGTTACTTTACTATGGAAGACGGGATAGGCGCTCGCAAGCTTCGACGAGGTCACCATCGGTCTTGGCAAAGCAGAATCTCACGAAGCGATGGCCGGTCCGGCTTGAAAAAAACGCCTCGCCCGGTACCCCCGCGACGCCGCTGCGTTCCAACAGATACATCGCGCGTTCCTTGCCGGTCGCACCGGGCAAGCGCGAGACATCCGCGAGTACATAGTAGGCGCCTTGCGGAACGGCCGGAGGAAGTCCCGCCTGCGACAGTGCCAGACAAAACCGATCCCGCTTCTCCTGATACTCCTGGGCGAGTTGGCGATAAAACGACGGCGGCAATTCCTCAATCCCTTTTGCAACTCCATATTGCAGCGGCGCCGGCGCGCAGACATACAAGAGATCGTTCATGGCCCCGATCAACTGCGCCCATTTCGCCTGCGCTGCACTGTAACCGATGCGCCAGCCGGTGATGCTGAACGTTTTCGAATACCCGCCGATGGTGATGGTCCGTTCGGCCATCTCCGGCAGGGTCGCCATACTGATGTGGCGGCGCCCGTCGAACAGAAAGTATTCGTAAATTTCGTCGGTGAAGACGAACAGGTCGTGCCGTCGTGCGAGGTCGGCGATCCATTCCAATTCCTCTCGACTGAAGACCTTTCCCGATGGATTGCCCGGTGTATTGAGGACGATCGCCCTGGTCCTATCGGTTACGGCGTTCCGAACGTCCTCCGGCGAAAAGGTCCAGTCCGGTGGATGCATAGGCACCACCAGCGGCACCGCCTCGACTGCCACCAGGGCGCTGATGTGGTAGGCGTAGTAGGGTTCGAAGACAATGACTTCGTCGCCGGGGTTGAGCAGCGCCAGACAGGCACAATGAAAGGAACCGGTCGCGCCGGCACTGACGGTCACCTCCTGTTCAGGATCGACCGTGAGGTGATTGTCCGCGGCCAACTTCTTGGCGATCGCTTGCCGCAACTCCGGCAACCCGTCGTACCTTGTATAGATGTTCACTCCGAGGTCGATCGCTCGCTGAGCCCCCTGCGCCACGACCGGCGGCACACCGGTATCGCAGACCCCTTGAGCCATATTGATGCCGTTGACCCTTGCACAGGCCTGCGTCATGGCCCGGATTTCCGATTGGGCTAACCGCTCCATTCGTTGGTTGCCGGTCCGCATCATAGCCCCTTCTCGCTGTTCCCTTCCTGATCGACGGCTGTGAGCCTGTATACAAGAACTCCCGGCCGGGACACAACCGGAAAACCCCGCCTGCCGGAACCTACCGAACCGAAATCGCAGGAGCAGGGAACTCCAATTTCACCGATCGAGAGGCACAGACATCGCGAATGTCCTGCTGAACGAACGTTTGATTGGAAGGCATCACTCTGGAATTGGGATACTGGTCGCAACCGAATAGCCCTCGCGACGGACCGTGAGGGACCGCGCAGGGGGTCGATGGGCAGCGGTAACGAAACGGTCGTAGTGGCGGAGCACTCGCTCGACGTAGAGTTGCGTTCCGGAAAGTGAGGAGAGGCCGACCGCCTGACCGACCCTTGTTTCGCCGGCATGGTAGGCGGCCAGGGCCAGCGAGAGGTCGCCTCCGAATCGGTCAAGGAGCCGGCGCAGCAACGCCGCACCGGCGCGAATATTCTCATTCGGATCGAACGGGTCCAGGACATGGAACGCCGCAGCAGTCAACGGCATGAGCTGCATGAGTCCGATCGCGCCCTTTGACGACACAGCCTGCGGATTGAAGTTCGATTCGACCTTGATCACGGCCCGCAGGAGGGCCGGATCAAGCCCATAGTGCTTGGCATGGGTGGCAACGAGGGACGAGATCGGCTCAGGAGAACGGGAACCGTTCTGGTCCGTCAGTCCGGAATCAGGTGGGAATTGACTCACTGAGGGCATCAGGACTGTCAGGCATCCTGCCACCAACAGGGGACCGAAGGCGCGAGCCGCGTGGATCCATCGCGGATTTCGATCGGGATAGAGCATGGTGTCGAACTGGCTCGACCGGCAGAAGCCGGACGCCTCCTCGGTCGGAATCTCCATGTGTCCGGTGTCATGAAACCGGTGCAGACGGACTTGACGCACCGTCACGTCACTATTTCACTGGAAGGGGGAATCCACAAGGAAATGAAAAAAACCGGACGGGGAGAGGAACAGGCGGTCACGACGGCCCCCAGAGCTCTTCCAACCGCTGGGCTCGCCCGCAGTTGTACTTGTAGAATTTGTACCGGATCGGATTCTTTTTATAGAAGTCCTGGTGATACTCTTCGGCCGGATAGAAACGCGACGCCATCACGAGTTCCGTGACGATAGGTTGGGGCAACCGTTTGGACTGCTCAATGGCACGCTTCGACTCTTCTGCCAAGCGTTTCTCCTCATCGGTCTGATAGAAAATCGCCGAGCGATACTGGCTGCCGTGGTCACAGAACTGCGCGTTGGGCGTCACAGGGTCCACATTGCGCCAGAACGCATCGAGTAGCTTCGCGTAACTCACCTTGGCTTGATCGTAGACCACTTCGACCGATTCCGCATGGCCCGTTCCGCCCCGCGACACCTCTTCGTAGCTGGGGTTCTCAGCCCTCCCTCCCATGTATCCGCTGGTCACGGAGGTGACACCCGCGACCTTCTCGAACACCTCCTCCATGCACCAGAAACAGCCCCCGGCGAAGTAGGCCTTGGCAAGACCGGCATTGTCCGCGGCCTGACCTGATGAAACGAGGGTTCCTCCCGCCACCATAGACAAGAAAAACAACAGGCACATCCTGATTCTTATCGCGATGTCCATTGGAAGAGCCCTCCCTATGCCCAAGTCGAATCCCCTGCGATGATCTTACAGGAAACACGTCCGCTTCCGCCGTCCGGTCAGCCGAATATTCTCTCCATACTACGAGCGTCGCAATCGGCCGGATGTTTGTGTATGATCGGCAGGGTGACACGACTGATTGCGTTCGCAGGACTGTGGGTGGCGTTGGCCCTTCCCGGATGCGCGTCCTGGTTCATGAGGGGTGAGCCGCCCGAGGTGCTCGTGACCAATGTCACACCCCGGGAGGCAAGCGCCTTCGAGCAACGGCTTCGGGTGGATCTTCGTATCCGCAATCCCAACGATTTCGACCTCGTCGTCACCGGCATCGATTGCGGTCTCGATCTCAATGGAAACCGGCTCGCACGTGGACTGGGCAACAAGGAGCTGGTCGTGCCCCGCTTGAACGATGCGATGACTTCCATCGAAACAAGCACCTCTACCCTGCAGGTCGTCCGCCAGTTCCTCTCCTTCTCACACGACCAGCCACTGAGCTACCATGTCACAGGTGTGCTCTATACCAAGGAGGGTCGGCTTCCCTTCGAGAACTCCGGCGTCTTGCTGGAGAAGGGACAACTCTCCGGCTCTCCTGCCGCTCCCTAACAATCCCGGCCCCATTCGTCGTTCGTGAAGCGTCGTTCGTCCCTCGCACAACGCAGGCTGCTTTCCCTGACGAGATACGCTTCACGATTCACGCGTCACGGCTCGGTGAGCAAGGCGAAAGCAATGCCGGCGGCCTTTTTCAACAGCTTGCTACACGCCGCCCCATGATCGCGCCCCCTGCACCAACTCAGGTTGCTGCTGTTCGAATTGCTTCATCATCAGCGTAATGGCCTCTTCCGGGTTTTCCACGGCCGCGATCAACCGACGCCCCAGCTTCTTGAAAAACTTTTCTTCGGCCGGCGTGGCCCCGACCAGAATGACCGGCTTGCCGGCCTTCAGCGCGAGCGCCACCTCCGAGACGGTGCCGGCTCCCGTCAGGCCGCAGGCCACCACCACATGGCTGGACATCACATTGACGTTGTTTCTGGCATTGCCCATTTCGGTGATGATGGCCAGATCGACATACTTGGACACACGTTCCCGAGCCGAGGGGAGCACACCGATCGTCAAGCTGCCGGGAACCCGTTTAGCACCCTGACAGGCCGCATCCATCACCCCCACGTCTCGGCCTCCTGTCAGCACCACCCACTCCCGCCGCGCGATCAACTCGCCGAGTACGCGGGCATTGTCGATATCCTTTTTTCTGGCCTTGGCGGGACCCATGACCCCCACGACGTATCGCATGCGCTATTCCTTACGTTCTCCCGCACATTGCGGCTGCCACCAGCCCGTCACCGCCACGGTCGCGTAATAAATGGACCAAGCGTCCGTATCATCGGCCAGCCGGCAATAGTCGTCGATGTCGCCGCCCGTGACCAGTCCCGTCGCGACATACTTGCTCCGCAGTTGCTCGGCGGACAGCTTCATCAACTCTGCGATCGGCCCGCCCCCCGCCGACAGATGGCCCTCATGTTCCACCGTCAAGTGGCTCAAGTGATGGCACTTGAACAAGGCGGGCAACTTCGCTCCCAGGGCATGGTCCATTCCGAGGGACGTAAACATCCGTTCGATGGCGGCGGTGACGCGTCCGAACGCGGCCCGAGCCCCATCCGGACCAGCCACCGCCCGCGCCGCTTCGAAATCCGGCTCCTCGATGACGACCCAGCCGCCTGGTTTGACACAACGCAACATGCGCGCAAACGCCGCCTGATAGTCCGCGATATGAATCAGGACGTACCGCGCATGGACCAGGTCGAAGGCGGCCGGCGGGAGGTCCACGTCACAGATATCTCCCTGCTGAATCTCGATGGTCGAACTGCCGCTGCCCCGCAAGAAACGCGGATCGGTATCGAGTGCGACCACCTTGCCCGAGGGACCGACCCGCTGTTCCAGCCACCGAACGATGGACCCGGCCCCCGCCCCCACTTCCAAGCAATGCCACCCGGTCGTCAGGCCGGCCGACAGCAGCCGGCGCTGGGTGCCGGGATCGAAAATCCGCTCCAGCATCTGCAACCGCGCCAGCTCGCGCGGCTCCTCGGCTGCATGGAATACGTAATCCGTCTTCAGCATGTCCCTTCCTTCATTGAGCAGCATCAGGACGCTCCGAAACCAACGCGCCATGAACCTCTTAGCAGGCTGCGGAAAAACCCCGTCGGGACGCGAAAACTCCGGTGGTCCACATCGAACGGCACAGCAGAAGAACATCCCTCCAGGATGCTCAAAAAGGCCGTCCAGCAAGGCCGCAGCATGCGAAGAGGCGACGCGTACTCTGTTCGGTACGTGGAGCCTCTGAGCGAAGCGAGAACGCCGCTGGCGGACTTTTTCAGCATCCTGTTAGAATCGAGACCCCGTCAAAGTGACATCCGCCCGTGCCCAGGCGGTACGGAACCGGGTTTCTTCCTGCGCCGCTGCTGCATCCTTCTTCTGTGCCCGCAGACTCAGGACGAGTCCTTGCAGGGCCCAGCCGTTTTCGGGATTGAGGCGCAGATCTTCACGATAGACCGATTCGGCCTCCTCCGCACGACCCGCCAGCAACAGGACCGCCCCAAGATTGTGGCGAACCGGTTGAACCCAGAACGGCGGCTCGCTGTACGGCAATGAGGCCTCAAGTTGCATCGCCTCGCGCAAGGCCTGGATACCGGCCTCGTACTGCCCCCGTCGCGCCGCCAACTCCCCGACCAACACCCGCTCCGCGACCTTCAAGACCGCGCGACTCGTTTTGGCTTCCGTCGTCTTCGCCCTGGCAAAGGGCTTCAAGGCCCTTCTGAGATTGGCCAATTCACCCTCGGCGCTCCCGAACCGCGTCGTGGCGGCAAAGGCGAGTCCCCTGACGTAATGCCACAGGCCGGTGGTGAGCCGCAGCCCTTTGGGAGGCGGTGGTTGGCGGATCAGGTCGTTCCAATGACCGAACCGAGCCATGGTCAACAATAGAGTCGGAGCATAGAACTCCAGCGACGGCTCCTTGGCCAGCTCCTCGGCCGAAACCCTCGTCAGGAGATCCCGCCCGACTTGCAATGCCTCTGCGCTCCGGCCTTCCATCATCAACGAGGCATTCAGAAAATGCAGGTTGTGGGCATAGTAGCCCGACGCATAGTTGCCATCCAAAGGATGGCGGGCCAGATACTCCTGGTCCACCGTCGCCGCCGTGGCATTGCGTTCCGACGCTTCCCGATAGAGACCTACACGCATATAGATATGAGCCGGCATGTGTACGAGATGCCCGGCGCCCGGCATCAGGGACGGCAGCCGCTTCGCGCAGTCGAGCCCCCGTTGGGGATCGCGCGAAGCCTCGACCGCGTGGATATAGTAATGGCAAGCCCCCGGGTGATCAGGGTTTCGCTGCAGCGCCGTTTCCAACGATGTCACGATCTGCTCCGTCCCAGGCTGAGGCAGGCCATCCGCGCGCCAATAGTCCCAGGGCCGAAGCACCATCAGTGCCTCCGCCGAGAGGGTCGCAGCATCCGCGTCATCGGGATAGTCCTCGGCCAGCCGGCGCATCGCATTGGCGTAGGCTTGATCCTTCGCCTTCCTGCTCACGGCCTTCTTGAGCGAATATCTGGTAGCCAGTGCCTCCACATAGGCCTGCTCCTTGGGCGTCGCCTGCGCCAGACGCATCGTGGCCTGGCGGACGGCTTCAACGGCGCGAGGCTCTATCTTTTGGTCCATCGCCGCGTTGATATTCGGCCCCAAACTCAAGGCCAGGCCCCAGTAGGGCATGGGAGCATCGGGATCGAGGCGGGACGCCTCGGTGAATGATACGATCGCCTCCTCATGGTTGAAGGCATAGACCAACCTGAGCCCTTGATCGAAAAACCTTTGCGCCGGTTCTGATTTGGTGGTGATCGCGTGATGCCACGTGCCGAGGTTGTCGAAAAGCGTCGCCTCCGCCCGAACCGGTCCGACGGAAACGGACAGCGACAACCCAGCGGCCGTCACGGCGTGAATCAGCGCCTTTACAGATCTCCCATTCACCATCGACCAAGCTCCTGCTTCTTCGTGACGATTGTGAAACAGCAAAGGGTCGAAACCATTGTCGCCCTGCGACTCCTTCCCCGCAAATGGAAACACAAATTAGCAGCCCCGTCGAGAAGATACCAGTCCGGCCACAGAGGCGACGCGAAGAGAAGATGAGCCGATCGAACTGGTTGTTGGAAGGTACGGAATTCGGTGCGCCGGGGAGACGTGACGACAGGTAAACCGAAGGGGCTTGGACCGTAGACCGTTATGCGTTGAGGTAGGGGCTCTGGGGCACTTCGGCTGAAGAGTCCCGTCGCTCTCTCGCCGCGTTCTTCTCACGATAGGGAAGCGAGCGGGACGAAACCAGGGAGAGGTCCAACCCCGGAGGTTGCGCCATCTCCATGTCCTTACCCATGAACATCAACACCTGTTGCTGCGAGGTCACAAGGGCACGCAGGTCTTGCAACTGCGCGGTGAGGTCCTCGACCTGCGCCTGCTGGATGGAGACCTGCTGCCGTAACTGTTGGAGTTCCACTTGCGTAGACTGGGTATGTTGGATCACCCACTCCTTGATCTCACGCGCTTGCGCCGCCAACGCTCGTTGCACATAGCCGGCACGGTCGCGCAGCCGAAAAATCACCTCTCCCACCGAACCTTCCCACCGTCTGGCCGGCATCAACCCGGTTTCAGCCTGAGCAGCGTCCTCGGCATGTCTGGCCACGGGAGCACCCAACCATTTCGACAGGCGCTGCCCCACCGGCTGGACCGCCCGCTCGTTGGAGCTGCCGTACTGGCACCAGTCCTCGAAGCGTTCGGTGAGGTCTTCCAATTTGACGAAGACCTTGCTCACCGCGGCGCGCAACGGCGAAGGCGCAAATGGATGCACCCAACCCTTCTGATCCTTATCGGGAACGAAGGTCAGGAGATTCACCGGCTTTTCAGCCAAACGTTGCTGTTTCCGCGTCATCGATGAATCACAATAAGATCGGTAAAGTCAGTACAACCTAGTTTATTCATTACTCTTTCCGATCGTCCGAGTCAATGGCCCAGGCGGGGTTTTTTCACAGGCCCACCCTTCTCGATCCAGAGGCGGAAGGGGTCTGGTTAGAATCTGGTCACGCTCGAAAAGTTGAAATCGTGGAGCCGCATGGCCGGCACCAGGGCCTTGCCGGTCTCCGACGTCACCGCTTCCGCCGGCGTGGTGTAGGCATCCACCTGGTTGAAGGCGCGCAAGGGACTGTCGTGAAACCGGAAGTTCCGGATGGCCGACGTGACCTCGCCGTTTTCGATCAGAAAGGTGCCGTCCCTGGTCATCCCGGTCAAGGTCAAATCGGATGGGTTGACGGGGCGGATGTACCAGAAATTCGTCACCAGGATACCCCGCTGTGTCGTGCGGATGAGATCGTCCACCCTTGTGCCGAGCGGGCGTTCCCCCGACAAACAGGGAGACTCCAATGTCGTCAACGGGTCGATATGGTGTTCCTGTGCTGTATACCGATCATGCAGGAGCTGCCGTAGGACCCCTGCCTCGATCCAGCCGGACCCGATCACGGGAAGTCCCTCGTTCGTAAAGCCATGTCCCAAGAGGTCCGCATGGTCCGGTTGATTGACCAGGGACAGCCGCCGGTCGAGAATCCGCGTACCCAGCTTCCCACTGAAGGGGCTCGTCCCCTTGTAGAACGATTTCGCATCCAACATCCAGACCATCCAACTCAGGAGGCCTGCGACTGCCGCCGGCTCCAGGATGACCGTATACCGGCCGGGCGGTAATTCTTGAGGTTCGTCCGCGCCGCGCTTCGCCTTGTTGATGGCGGCCAGGGTGCGTTCCTGGACATGCAGGCGATCGATGGATCGATGGGCTGCCGCCGACCAGCCGGTGGCCTCGCCGGCCTGTACCGTCAGGCTGAACCGCGCCTCGGTCCGTTCCTCGTAAGCCGAGAGGCCGGTGTCTGCCGCCACCCCTACGATCGCGACAGTGGAAGAGACCGTTCCGGCGGCATTCAAATTTTCCATCTTGCATTGCCCGATCGCTTCACGGGCATAGTCGAGTCTCCGCGCGGGACCGGCGGCGCTTGTTTCGAGACGGGCGGTCGGCAGCAGCAGATACGATTGGGCTCCGACGGGCGGGAGGTATTCAGGATCTTCCGGTGAGATGCGGGCGAGACGCTCGGCCTGCTTGAGAGTTTCACGCACCGCCCCGGCGGTGAAGTCGGTCGTGGTGGCGGTCCCATGCTGCCGCCCGAAGGCCACGGTGATCGCCAGGGTCCCGCGCCGCTGGTTCACGTTCTGAATCACTTGATTGTTCGCAAAGCGCGTCGTGCCGCCATGGCTGTCGCGCAACGACAGGAAGGTGTGGTCGCCGGTGGAATGACTCATCACGAGATCGGTCAGGAAACCGAATTCCTCGCGACTCGTCAACTTGGGCCACGATGGGGTGATCGGTGAAGTCATTCCTCGGCCTTGGCTTGTCCCGTAATCACATCGACGCGTCTGAACCGGGCATGGGAGGCGGCGTGGGTCATCCAGCCCGATTGGCCCGGTTGGCCCTTGCCGCAGGTGATGAATCCATACCGCCGGCGATGGGCGCGGTCGGCCACGCCGTCGCAGCGGCCCCAAAACTCCGGCGTGATGCCGTGGTACACCACATCCCGCAGCATGTGGGTGCGCCGGCCGTTTTCGACCAGCCAAAAGGCATCGCCCCCGAACTGAAAATTGTACCGCCGCTGATCGATGCTGTAGGAGCCGTGGCCCTCGATATAGATCCCGCGTTTCACATCGGCCAGCAGGTCGTCGAGGGTCGCAGTTCCCGGTTCAAGGCCGATGTTCGCAATGCGGACCATCGGCACACTGCCCCAACTGTCGGCCCGGTTCGACCCGCGTGAACGCTCCTCCTTGATCTTCGGCGCGACTTCACGGTTCGTGCAATAGCCGACGAAGATCCCCTCTCGCACGATATCCCACTTTTGGCAAGTCACCCCGTCGTCGTCGTACCCCGTCGCCGCCAAGGTGTCCGGTTCGGTGTTGTCGGCCACCAGATTCACATGGGTCGAGCCATAGCGATAGGTCCCGCGTTTGTCCGGCGTCAAGAAACTGGTACCGGCGTAGTTGGCCTCATAGCCGAGCGCACGGTCCAGTTCGCTCGGATGGCCGCAGGACTCGTGCATCGTCAATGAGAGGTGCTCCGGATCGAGCACCAGATCGTACCGACCCGGTTCGACCGCCGGGGCCCGCACCTTCTCCACTGCCTGCTCGGCGATCCGCGCCCCTTCGCGGACGAAGTCGGCCTCCCGGATCAATTCATAGCCCATGCGCAGATGCGGCGTGTTGAAGGAGCGGCTGGCAAACCGTCCGTCATGGACTGCCGTCGCAGTGCAATCCCCCTGGATCGCCAACAGCGAAAATTCGAGGTGGGAGCCTTCGGTGGATACGAACAGTTTACGATCGCGTTGCGCCCAGAGACCGGCGTGACTCCTGACCACCCCGGGATGCCGTTGGATCGCCTCCATCGTGTTCAGGAGCAGCGAGGTCTGCTCCTCCAAGGGAACGGCGAAGGGATCCAGGCGACAGGAGGTGACGACGCGATCGCGATGGACCGGTTCAGGCGCCAGGCGCACTTTTTCGATCGCCAGGGACGCCGATCCCTTCGCAATCTCCACGGCCAGATCGGCGACCCGAGGAATCTCTTCGAGCGAGAGGATGGAACTCGCCGCAAAGCCCCAGGCACCGCGGTGCAACACCCTAACGCCGAACCCACGGTCGGAAGTTTCCCCGATATGCGCGATGCGCCGGTCTTCCCCATGGATGGTGCGCGTCGTCGTGTCGAGCAGCCGGATGTCGGCATACTCCACCCCTGCCGCGCGCGCACGAGTCAGCGCCAGTTCTGCCAACTCGTCCCACAACGGTTCGCTCATCGATTCTCTTTCGTTAGGAATGAAGACATACAAAATCCGACGTAGTATAACAAGTTCGCGGCGGCCTGTTCCTGCCTTTTCATCGCCGGGCTGTTCGCCTATGATGACCGCCCATGCTGCCTTCTGAACAGACTCCCCGCCGGAGAATCATCGATCTGCTGACCGGCACGTTGCTGTCCTCTCACCAACTGGCCCAGCTTTTGGGAATGCCGGAGCGGCACGTGGAAGACCATTTGACACACGTCGTGAAAACGCTGGCGCGCGATCCGGCGCGGACCTTTCTGCTCGAACCCTCGACCTGTCAAGACTGTGGGTATGCCTTTCGCGATCGAACCAAGCTCACCAGACCCAGCCGCTGCCCCAACTGTCGCAGCGAAGCCATTACGTCCCCCCGCTACGGCATCAGCGAACGGCAACTTTGAGGAGGAAACGCAACATGAACAGAACTTCTGTCTGGATCGTCCTCACGCTGCTTTTGATGGGATCGGCCTGCGGCCCAGACCAGGCGACGCAACTGCTTGAAACCGCCCAGTTCGAAGAACGCCAGAACAACCGGGCCCACGCCAAGGAACTGTACGAAGAGATCCTTCGTCGTTACCCCGACAGCCCCGCCTCCCAGACCGCCCGGACAAGACTGGCGCAACTCGCCGACAAGCCCTGATGTCCTGCCTCGGAAGTTCGTGGAATCGATCCGCGAGGCGGCTCCCCCTCTCTGTGCCCTCTCCCCCACCGGAGGAGAGGAGACGGTGAGGGGCAACCAGCTGGACGGATGACATGAATCTTGAGGACATCACACGAGCGTTCACCCCGGCCGACGCGGAAACCAGGGAAAAAACGCGTTCGTCGTGCGCCGATAGGTCGCATAGTCTTCACCGCGGGTCGTCATGGTTTGGGCCTCGGTCCAGGGAATGCCTGTGACCTTCAACAGGGCCCATCCCATCGCGATCGGACCGATCAGGGTCAGGTTCCAATTTCCCATCGGACTCGCCAGTCCCATCAACACATAACTCCACCAGTGCAGCCATTCGAAGAAATAATTGGGATGGCGCGAACAGCGCCAGAGGCCGGCCCGGCAGACGCGATCCCTGTTCCACGGCTTGCTCCGAAAGGCGGCGAGTTGCCGGTCGGCGACCGCCTCTCCGGTCACGGCGACGGCCCAGAGGAGAAACCCGGCCAGGTCCCAGAAGTGAAACGGCGGATGGGGATTCTGCATGACGGTCAAGGGAGGGAGGGAGAACAACGCGATGGCGGCAGCCTGGAGCTGAAAGTACCAAAACATACGGATTGGTTCCTGCTCGCCCCACCGGAGGCGCAGCGCCCGGTACCGCCCGTCTTCGGTCTTGTTCCATACCCGATCGATGAGTACATGGGTGCCGAGGCGGACCGCGTAGAGGAACACCATCAGGGCGACCAACAACCGTCTGGCCGGTTCCCCCGAGACGGAGGCGGCATACCACCACACAACCGCCGCCAGCCCGTAACACCAGCCCACGTCTGCGATGGCGGCGTTGCGCAACCGGCGTTGCACGATCCAGAGCAAGACCATGAGCAACGCTGAGACAGCCCAGGCTGATACGAGAAGTCTGAGGGGATCCATGGCCGATTGATTGTACTATGACCGCGACGACCGGCACACAGATGCCGATGCCGGATGGCATTGCCGTTCGCACGACGTTATGATTCACGAGAAGTCGCGTGGCAAGAAGAGGCTCATTGAACCAGAGGTGTTGTCATGACCATGGGCTCTGTCCGAATGCTGGTTGTCTTGATGGTGGTCGCTTGTGCTGTACCGGTGCAGGCCGATGCGAGGGGAGAGGCCCAGCCGAATACCGGCGACCTCGCCAAGGGGAAACGCATCTTCGGCAAGTACTGCGCCGGCTGCCATGGACCTCAAGGCAAGGGAGATGGCTATAAATTGCTCGGCCCGGACCCGGCCAACCTCACGACGCCCTCGACCAGCAAGAAATCCGATTCCGACCTCCTGGCGACGATCCACGAGGGCAAGCCGAACATGCCGTCCTGGAAAGGCCGGTTGTCGGAGCACGACGTTCGTCATGTGCTGGCCTACACTCGAACCCTGCCCAAGTAATCTGGCAGGATATTGGAAAAGGCCGCCAGCGGCGTTCTCGACACCCGTGAAGCGTATCTCGCGAACATGCTGCAGCCGGTTTTGCAACGAAAGATGAACGACGCTTCACGAGCGACGAATGAAGGACGACCTTTTGACCATTCTGCTGGCACTCTGTGCATCGTCACTGCCGATCAGAGCCCGGCTCGTCCCAAGGATCGTTACCGGTTTGTGAGCCGTCGATTACCCACTGACGGAACCCCGGCAAGCGGAAGGACAGGAGCGCTTGCATCTTGTCGCTGCACATTGACAGGTCGGGCGGACGAGGCGGTCCCTGGTAATCGGCTACCGATCCAGGTTGAATCTTGGACCGGAGTTCCGGATACAGCCGCACCAGCAGTTCGCCGATCTCCCATCGAGACAGTCGATCGCTGCCGGCAAGGTGATAGAGGCCCGGTTGTTGGCACTCGACGAACTCCCACAGGGCGCGCGCCAAGGTTCCTGCCGGGATCGGGCAACGAAACTCGTCGGTGAAGAGCGTCAGCCTCGTCCCCTTCGCAACGGCCCGCACCATGTCCTCGACGAAACTCCTGTCGCGGGTCGGCGACGTACCGGCCGCCAGGGCGATGCGAATGACCGCATGGGCCGGATTCTGCAGCACCACCTGCTCTGCTTCCGCCTTCGTTTGCCCGTACACATTCAGCGGATTCACCCCATCCGTCTCGACATACCAGGCCTTCGAGCCGTCGAAGACTTGATCGCTGGAGAGGAAGACGAAGGGAATGTCTCGAGTCAGATCGGCAAGATACCTGGTCGCATCGACGTTGATCCGCCTGGCCAGCGCCCGATCCTGCTCGCAGGCGCCCGTTCGACTCAACGCCGCGCAGTGAACGACGAGTTGCGGATGGTGGTGACGCCAGAGTTCCTTCACCAATGCGGGATCGGTCAGGTCCGCCTCGGCCCTGGTGAGTCCGTGCACCTCCCATTGCTGCGCCCATCGCGCGGCGGTTCTGACGAGATAACCGCCGATGAGACCCGCTGCGCCTGTGATCAACGCAATCGGTTTCATCGGTCGCCCAGACCCAGCCGGCGGATCTCCGGCACTTCCACTACACGCGTCGCAACCGGTGGATGTTCGATGGACCAGACCATGGCCGTGAGCATCTCGCTGATCGTAACCAAACCAAGCCTCATTGCCGCTTCGCGCTTGCCGGGGATCCGTTCCAACAGGAAGTAGATCGGCTGCAGCGCGAGCGGCCACCAATGGCCGGGACCGAGAATATACCAGGGCCGGAGGATCGTGGCGATCAAGCCGGCTTCCGCGATGGCCGCTTCGCAGTCGGTGCGAACGGCGATGTAGTCCCGCATGATGGGAGCGGGATGGGCGACACTGACATAGACGAAGTGCTGAACACCCGTCACTTTGGCCGCTCGAACCGCAGCCAACGCCGAGGGCCCATCGACTGCGCGGAACTGTACGCCCTTCCAGGGTGAAGGCTTCGGTGCTCCGACCAGCTGCACCAGCGTGTCGTTTCCGCGCAGGGACAGGAAAAAGCTGTCGGCATCGAACGGGTTACCGACCACCATCTGGCAGCCCGGCGGAACTTTTCTGATGGATTCCTGCCTGGTCAAGGCGGTGACCTGATGTCCCCGTTCGATCAACAGGGGGATGAGCCGAATCCCCAGATAGCCGGTTGCGCCGGTGACGAAGATGCGGCGGGTATGGGTTGATCCGGTCATGGAGGTGAGGATTGAGCCGATGGAGATTCCATGAACGAAGCCCACCCTTCCGTTCGATGCATGTCCGCTCGGCCCTTGGCCACGAGGCGCGCCGCCGCCTCGACCAATGAAGCCTGGTCGTCCGCCGACAACCCGAGATTCGTCGTGATGTGCGTGACCCGCGCTCCCAACGGATCGCCGTCCGGCAGCTGACGCAAGGCCAGGTGCCAGAAGCGACAGGAGCCGCCGGTTCCGTCCCGGCCTATGCGGAAACTGCCGAACATGGCCACGTCCTGCTGCGAAACGGGAATGCCGGCCAGTTCCAACACGTTCCGTCGATGACCCCTGAGCAAGGCCGCGGCAGCGGAAAGGGGTGTACGGGCCTCGTTCCTCTGTCTGCCGGTTGCATCGACGGAGACGACCAGACAACCCCGAGGAAACAGGTCCTGCATCGATCGCTGGGACAGCGTGTCATCCAGCACCCGCATCAAGGTTCGGATGCCGAGATTGTCCGCGGCGCCTCCATCGTAAGCCAACAGGGGCGGACGATCGGTCCGGTCGGCTCCGGTCTCGGCGTAAGGAAGGGCCAGCGGCTCCAACACACCGGGGTAGGCGGCGGACATGTAGACGGCGCGGGCGATACTGAAGGGTGCCAGCGACAAGCCCAGCTCCGCAAACCGTTCATCCGATATGACGAACGGCTCGCCGGTGAGGGCATCAGTCGAGTTCAACAGGAGGATCGGTTTGGAGGGATTCAAGTCGGCAAAGGTGGCGCCGCGAAACAGCTTGTCGTCCAACACCCGAATCACCTGCTCGGCGGGAATCCTGTCGGTCAGAACATATCGCAATACATTCTGCGGAACGGTATACCAGGGCCCCAGCATCGCCCGCTGAAAATCGCGACCGACCTGTTCGATGAACCCGTTCTGAAAATTGAACTCATGGTAGCCCTCGAGCGCGTAGGCAGCGGCGGGCAGCGCTCCTCCCGACACAGCCGACAACACATCGACCTGCTGCAACAGGCCGGCTCGGTCGAGTTCCTTCATCACCGCCGCGCCGAAGACGGCGGCGCGGCTCCCGCCGCCGGAAAACGCCAGTCCGATGAATCGGCCGTCGGCCAGTTCTTTCGTCCTCAGGTGCAGGGTGGCTCTGGTGGCGGACTGCGAGGGCGGCTCAACGGGGTTGTGCTGTGGAGGGTCCAGCGCGGTGCAGGATACACAAGCCAGAGCCGTAGCCAGTAACCAGTGGCCTCTGCGAAGTCCCCGCAAGCTCCTCATGTTTCACTCTACGGACGAACCATGCGCGCGGATGTCTCGTCGGGCTGAAACCCGTTCGAGACGAGGGCGACACTACTCGGTTCATCACGCGCTCTAACAGGCTGCGGAAAAACTCGATTATTGAGTAAGACGCTGCGATCAGCTCACGTGCCGTGTCGGTGCCAGAATCGCCCGCAGGATGCGCAAAAAGGCCGTCCAGCAAGGTCGCAGCGAGGTCCGCGCGCGAAGAATAATGAGCGTCACGTGTGCGGACGCCGGCGAAACGGTGAGCCGGCAGTGTCTTGGGGCGAATCTTACCCGCCCACCCCGAGCCTGCCGAGACAGGCACTGTGCCCGTGGCCGTACGTTGAGCGTCTGAGCGATGCGAGAACGCCGTTGGCGGACTTTTTCCGCATCCTGCCAAAGCGCGGGACTAATTTCTCGTCAGCTTCCGATATCGGATCCGATGCGGCTGGTCTGCCTCCTTGCCGAGCCGTCTCTTGCGGTCTGCTTCGTATTCGCTGTAGTTGCCCTCGTACCAGACGACCTTGCTGTCGCCTTCAAAAGCCAGGATGTGCGTGGCGATGCGATCTAGAAACCAGCGGTCGTGGCTGCTGATGACGGCGCAGCCGGCAAACCCTTCCAAACCCTCCTCCAACGCCCGCAACGTGTTTACATCGAGGTCGTTGGTCGGCTCGTCAAGGATGATGAGGTTGGCTCCTTCTTTCAGCATCCGCGCCAGGTGGACGCGATTCCGTTCGCCGCCCGACAGGTCCTTGACCTTCTTTTGTTGATCCGTCCCGGCGAAGTTGAAGCGGGCGCAGTAGCCGCGGGCATTCACTTCGGCCTTTCCAAGCTTGATCGTGTCCTGTCCGTCGGAAATGACTTCGTACACGGTCTTATTGGGGTCGAGCGTGCGATCCTGGTCCACATAGCCGAGCTTGACCGTCTCGCCGATCTTGATCGTGCCGGAATCCGGCTTCTCCTTGCCGATGATCATACGGAACATGGTCGTCTTGCCTGCGCCGTTGGGCCCGATCACGCCCACGATACCGCCTTTGGGCAGACTGAATTCGACATTCTCATAGAGCACATTCTCGCCGAAGGCCTTGCTGATCCCCTTGGCCTCGACGACGACATCGCCCAGTCGTGGTCCCGGCGGAATGTAGATTTCGAGATCCTCGGCCAGCTGCTCCTGTTTTTGATTGACCAGTTCTTCATAGCGATTGAGCCGCGCCTTGCCCTTCGACTGCCGGGCCTTCGGCGACATACGAATCCATTCCAACTCGTGCTCAAGCGTCTTCTTCCGTTTCGACTCGGCCTTTTCTTCCTTCTCCAACCGCTCCTGCTTTTGTTCGAGCCAGGAGGTGTAGTTCCCTTGGAAGGGAATACCGTAACCGCGATCCAGCTCCAGAATCCAACCGGCCACATTGTCGAGAAAATAACGGTCGTGCGTGACGGCGATGACCGTCCCCTTATATTGCTGCAGGTGCTGTTCCAACCACTGCACGGATTCGGCGTCCAAGTGGTTGGTCGGCTCGTCGAGCAACAGAATGTCCGGCTCCTGGATCATGAGACGGCAGAGCGCCACCCGACGCTTCTCACCGCCGGAGAGCAGGCCCACCTTCTGGTCGGCCGGCGGACAGCGCAGGGCGTCCATGGCCACTTCGAGTTCATTCTCCAGTTCCCAGCCGTTGGCCGCTTCGATCTTTTCTTGTAATTGCGCCTGCTTGTCGATGAGCTTTTCCATCTCGTCGGGATCCGCCTCGCCGATCTTGTTGCTGACCGCTTCATACTCGTGCAGCAGCGCGACCAGTTCCTTCTTCCCCTCCTCGACGACTTCCTTGACGGTCTTGTTGGGGTCGAGTTGGGGCTCCTGTTCGAGCAGCCCGACGCTGTAGCCCTTCGAGCGGGTGATTTCCCCGACGTAGTTGGGATCGACCCCTGCGATGATCTTCAGCAGCGAACTTTTCCCCGACCCGTTCAAGCCGAGTACGCCGATCTTGGCGCCGTAGTAAAAGCCGAGATAGATGTCGCGCAGCACCTGTTTCTTCGGCGGATAGACCTTCCCCACGCCGACCAGTGAAAAAATGACTTGCTTATCGTTCGTCGCCATAGCCATCCTCGGTTGAATTTGAACCAGCCGATCACCATAACAAAGAGCGCAGGGCAGGCACAACCGGTCCCGGACTCGGTGAGTTGCCGCAAACAGCACCGCCCTGGTTGGATAGAGAAAAGCAGGCGCAAGTCTTGAGGAGGTCTCTCTATGAGTGAGCACATGCCGTCGATCAACCCCGGCCGCAGAGGACTCGTCGCACTGTTGATGGGCCTGGCCGTGATTGCCGCCCCCTTCGCCCAGGCGGCGGACGACCGCGAGCAACGGGACCTGGTGGACCAGTCCCGCATGACCCTCTCCAACTTTCTCGCCGATTCCAACATGACCTGGTTTCGCGACCACATCAAGGATGCGAAGGGCCTCTTCATCGTGCCGCAGTTTGTGAAGGCCGCACTGTTTTACGGCGGAGCCGGCGGCAGCGGTGTCTTCGTGGCCAGGGATGAGAAGACGGGAGAATGGAGCGAACCGGCCTTCTTCACGATGGGGGCCGCCAGTTTCGGGTTCCAGTTCGGCGCGCAGGTGTCGGAAGTCGTCCTGCTCGTCCTGACGCAACGGGGGGTCGATTCGCTCCTGTTGGGCAATTTCAAGCTGGGGGCGGACGGTTCGGTCGCCGTCGGGCCGGTCGGGGCCGGTGTCTCCGGCGCGACCACGCCGAACCTCAGTGCGGACCTGTTGTCGTTCGTGCGGGCGAAAGGGTTGTTCGCGGGCGTTTCCCTGGAAGGGGCCGCGCTGATTTCCCGGGATGAGTGGAGCAGGATCTATTATGGAAAGCCAGTGACACCCACCGACATCGTCATCCGCCGCGAGGTCAAGAACCCATACTCGGAGTCGTTACGCGGGGAAATCCTGAAAGCGATCGAGAAGAAGTAATGTGGAATTAACAACATTCGCGGGGTCGAGCGGTGATCACAACGAATGTAGGGCTTGGAGTCCCGCCCGTGCCTGCGCGGCCATAGCCGCAAGGCCGGCCCTGACTTCCTGCGCATGATGCACAGGACTCGTGAAGGCGACCCGTCCCCCCTGCATACGGCCGGGAGTCTTGATCCGCAGGTGAAACCCCAGCCGATCCAGCGCCGTCACCGTCGCCTGCTGCGCCTCCACCTTGCCGAACACCCGGGCGAGCAGCAACAGCGTCTCGGCCTGTTCGGTATTGATTTCACGGATCAGATGCGAGGCTTCGTCCGCCAGCGGGTCTACGGCAGCCGCCGCATAGTCTTCCGGCGTGACCCAACCCATCGAACCGAAGCCCCCGACGAAATAGATGTCGGCGATCGCCATGCGAAAGAATCCAAAGTCATTGAAGTCCACCCAGTAGGAAGCATTGGCATGTCGAGCCAGGTAGAGTTCGCGAATCTGAGCAAGATCTTCCTTCGGCACCTTCGTCACCGACCCCATCAACGTGACTCGGGCGGCGCCCAAGGGATCGCTGCCGCTCTCGGGCGGTGTCACCAGCAGGCTGGCCCGTGGATCGCCCAGAAGGTTTTGCGTATGCATCGCCATCGTGCTGATGAGAAAGACCGGCTGCCCCTGGGCATCGAGCCCGTAGGGCATGACCGACCCAAAGGGCCAACCAGGCTGCTTGCGCGAGAGGGTCGAGAGACTGCCGGTCCGCTGCAGATGGACCAGCGTCTTCGCACGTTCGGCATGGGACGGTTCAGGAACGTCAGGGCCGTCGGAATCCGGACCGCTGTTATGCTGTCGCGATGATGACACGGACTACCCTCCTTCTCTTGAGCAAGCCGCGTAACACCATACTCTGGATGCTGCTGGAATTTCCACTGAGGGGTCACGCTGAGGTGGGAACCGGCCTCGACAAGCTTCGGCGATTTCAGATATCCAAATCTTCGGAGAGCCACACATCCGATTCATCGATAATCTCTTCGAGGCAGCTGAAATAGGCAAACGGAAACCGGTTTTCACGGAGGCTTGAAACCGAGGCGTTCCAATCCCACGAGAGGCTTACCCGTCCTTGTCGAGCGCGTCACGGAAAATTCGAAGGAACTCACCGGGGGTCAGCACAGGAAAGGAGGCCCCATTACGCACCCGCTCCGTCAGGAAGTCGCGCGTATTCCACGTGACAAGGTAGTCCACCACCGCAATCCTGGCTGCCGCCAGAATCGGTGCCATCGTTCCGATGGATGACTCGGGCGGCCTCTTTGCGCGGCTGCATGGGAAGGATCTTCAACGACCACGGGAGCCAGCTGGCGGAGCAACAAGTGATAGTCATCCAGTAACGTCGGGAGCTTCGCCGCCAGATTCCGATCCGCCTCGGCAAGAACCTGCCTGGACATGATCAGTTCTATGACTCTCGCTTCGGCCAACCGGAGCACCTCCCGGGCCGCGCCGGTCGGAGACACGCCCCCTGCAATCAAGGCGCTGGTGTCCAGAAAGACACGCCATCGCTTACGCTCCATTCCGTTCCCGGTTATATCGTTCTCGCTGTTTTTTGAGATCCGCCAAGAGGTCGTCCAATTTCAGTCCGGCTTGTTTCATGCTCCGTGCGGCCTTTTTCGCGATGGTATCGCCGATGAGTCTGCGCGGCGTGAGCAGCAGCACATCCCCGACCTTGACGATGGTCAGCGAGGCATCTTCCGCAAGGTGAAGTTCTTTTCTCATGGATGCAGGAATCGTCAGCTGTCCCCTTCCCCAGACTTTGACGGTCGGCACGGCCTCCCCCCTTTGGTGACGAGTCATATTCCGACATTTTCAGATTTTCGGCATAGCGCAGATAAGGCCGACCATCAAATGGTAAGAATCCAATGTTTGCGCACATCAGATGCCCAGCTCTTCCGACAGCCGCACCTCCGATTCGTCGAGGATCTCTTCCAGACAGGTGAAGCAGGAGAACGGAAACTGATTCACCGGGATCGCGCAGACCTCACCGACCGGGGACTCTTCCAGCGCGGGGCCGCCGCATTCTTTGTGGATCAGGACGAGCATCGTTATTCCCTCATAACGAGTCGGCGAAAGGTTTCCAAATGTTCCGGACTGCTCAATCGGTGATCGCCGGTTTTCAACAGCAGTTCGATCGGAAACTCGGGATCGTGCGACAACATCTGTCGCACGAACGCCCAGCTCCCCTCCGGACGGATCACGGTATCCTGCAGGCCGTGCAGGATCGTCGTCTTGATGAGGCGCGGGCGCGACAACCGCCGTTGCCAGAGTATTTCGCTGTCTTCGACCCAGTTCCAGGGAATCGGCGCCTCTCGGTGCAACGGTTCATCATCCCAGGGCATGGAGCCCGCCGCCTGCCACCGCGCCCGCCGTTCGGCGGAAATGTCGGCGGCCCGCACCCCCATCATGTTGAAGGCCGGAGCGATCAGGATCAATTCCTCCACCGCCTGCTGCTCCTGCGCGACCAGCCAAGCCAGCCAGCCACCGAGGGAGTTGCCGACAATCGTCACCCGGGGAGACGGCGCGTCCCGGCGCCCCTGGGTTGGGTGGGTAAGATCTGTTCCATCGTTCAGCATTTTCGTGACCGCCTGCGCATCCTCCAGCCATTGCAGCAGTCGATAGTCGCCCCACTTTCCATCCGAATCACCCCAGCCGCGAAAGTCGAAGCAACAGAAACCCCAGCCCCGCTCCCAGCACCATTGCGCCAGTGCCTTGCTCTTATTGCCCCAACGTTTGGACAAAAAACCGGTGATGAAGAGAAGCTGCCGGTCCTTACCCACTGCGCGATCGCCTCGGATCAGCTTGCCGTCGGCGGCCTTGAGTTGAAAAGATTCCACGCGGCTCACCCTACCTCAACAGAGTCGTCAGAAAGACGCCGAGCTGTCTCAAGACCGGCTCCGGGATTTCATGGCCGCCGCGGAAGGGATGCCACTCGACCTTCACGCCTGCTTGGAGGAATTGGTCCCGCAACCGTTCCGCCATCACATAGGCCAGGATCGGGTCCTGGGTGCCGTGGCTCTGAAAGATCGGCAGGCCCTTTCGTTTCGCCAGCAAGGGACCCCATTCCTGTTTGGCCACCAGGGTCCCGGAGAGTTGGATGAGCCCTGCATAGGATTGCGCGCTGTGCAGCAGAACATCGCAGGAGAGCATGGCGCCTTGCGAGAAGCCGCCCAGGATCATGTGCTTGGGATCGACGCCGAGTTTTCGGGGAAGCTCTTCCAGCAAACTCCCTACCCGCTCACGCGCTTCAGCCATCCCGCGGGGGATTTCGTTTGAGATGTCCCGAATTTTGCCCGCCGCCCGATCCGCCTGGATGCGCGCCATGTCGATCATCCACCAGGCGCGTGAATCGCCCATCCCCATCGGGATCGAGATCGGCGCTTCAGGAAAGAGAAAACGGGTACCGGCCGGCGTGTCGAGGTATTCGCTGAGGGGAACCAAGTCGTCTCCCGGCGCCCCGAAACCATGCAGCAGCACCACCAGCGGACCGTTGCCACCCCCTTTGCCGTCGGTGCCACCGGTCAGGCGGACCGTCAAACCTCCGAGTTTGTCCATACGCATGTGATGAGTGCTCCCATGAGGCTGTTCTGGAGATGATTGGTCTTGGCTAAGACCTGATTGTATCGTCCTCAGTCCGAGCAGGGGAAGGCCTCAGCCCACGTTGCACATGAGCAGTCTGCGATCGCCGCATTGGCTCAAAACCTTAAGGATTATTGGCCGAGGTACCAGTATTGGAGGAAGGCGAGTGCTGCGACCAATGTGGCCTGCACGACCGGCTGTTGGTAGAACGGCACGAAGGCTCCTTGCTGAACGGAGTCGATCTCGCTGATGATCTGACGTAGGCGCTCGCTCGAAGGACCCGTAGCCAATTTTTGATCGGTCGTCTCATCCTGCGTCATGGCCCGATCGAGTGTTTCTTGGATAGATGCGAGCACCCTCCCCTTCGCCCCGACCGCCGCCAGATATAATAGGCAGGCGCTGGCGAGAGCCACGAGACTGTTGACCATCAATGCCACGATCAAGGCGGGCGGAAAATCCCAATTGTCGAAGTAGTGGCTCCTGGCCCCAACCACGATAAACAGCACCAAGAAAGGATAGAGCGTCCGACGATTGACGACCCTGGTTCGCTCTACGATCAAGCGAATTTTTGCCAGCTCGCTCAGCCCGGAGCTGAACGAGGTTTCGCTGATCCACCTGGCGCAGAGTAAAATGGCGTCCAGGACTGCCAAATTCAACGCAATGAGCAACGCAACACTTGTCCGGGTCAGATAGAAATCCACATCACAACTGAACTCGCCCCGACAGGGGACGAACAAACGCAACTCACCGTCATTCATGAACATCCACACCGGAAAAATGATCAGCAGATAGGTGAGAAACCATAGCGCAATCCTGGCCACCCGTTGAGGCCAGGTATGGGCCTGACAATACTGAGCCCAGAGCTCGACCGCTGTTCCCGGACCACCCAACTTTGAGCCATGGAACATCCAGTCCAGGTTGCGCCAAAACCCCTCCAGACTTTGCCGCAACCCTTGTGTCCGCATAGTCGTCGGGTAATCGGCTGGAAAGAATCTTCTGGTTAGATCGTCGGTATTGTTGACCAAATCCGCCCTCGCCTTGATCAAGAATACGAGGCACAACAGCGCGGCGAACAGCCGGAACAGTTCCGTGGGCCAAACGCTCACCCCGTCGAACCAGGAAAAGGGTTCATCCTCCGCATAATTGAAGTGCCGGATCTTGCACCACAGGAGAAGCACTCCCAGGGCCGGCAACGCGACGCACGCCGGTCGGAGCAATCTCTTGAAGTGCCTCGTTCTGCCATCGATCTCATCCCTTGCCGTCAGCCAGTTCCACAATCTTCCATGACTCCATACCGTGAGGAAGACCAGGACTACAAAGACGATCCAGAGTGGTCCGATCCGATTTGGGAGCTCCAGGGTCTTTTGATCGGCTCCGACATCATTCCGCGACGGATGGACGCTCTTGGTTTCGTCGTTGGGACGATCCACGCTGAGATCAACGGCTCCGTGTCGACCGATCTCGAACAGGCGGGGCGGTATCGCAAGGCTATATACAATCTCCTTCTCGTCGCCCAGCCGTAATGGGTAGGAAAAGGTTTTCCCTTCGCCGAACTTGTCGTGAGCCGTCGTAGGGGTGATATGGCCGATCGCATTCAAGACGGCGAAGAATGCCGAGGTTTGATAACTCGTTCGAAACGGAGGAATGGTCTGTTGAAATTCCGGCGCCAACTGCAAGCCGAAGTGGGACACGACAAGCACATTGCGAGTCCACTTCTGTTCGCTCTCATGGAAGTACCGCGCGTCCAAATCGGTCGCGAAGAACAGAACGGTCGGAAACTGTTCTCGCACCGCTTGGAGGATGAGGAGCGCATCGTAGGGATCTGTCCCCAGAATTCCGATGGCCTTGATCTTTCTGCTCCGCTCCTTATCGCCCCGCTGCTCCGCCTTGCCCTGCTCCTCGGATTTGATGCGCGTGATGAGTCTCCGAACATAATCCAGCTGCGAGGGCCCTTCAGGTTTTTCATACGATGAAATGTCGCGAAGCTTTGCCTTGCCGCCATCCCCCTTCTCTTTCTCTCTGTCTTCGTTCTTGGGCTTGCTCGACCGATCTTCCGGCACTTCTCCGTCCAGACCGCTCAAATAACTATACTGTCTGATGTTCAGATCATGCTGGGAGATCTCTCCCTTCTTGAGTCTGTCCACACCTTGTTCTGTCGTTGGACATTGCCCGCTGTAACGACAGGCTGCCGCACTGAACGTGATGGGGAGCGCGCGAGCGTAAAAGGAGTCCCATTCCCCAATGAGCACGATCGAATCCTTCCCGACGGTCACCTGCCTCCGATCGAGTTCATCAAACAGGGATTCGAACAGCACCCTGTCGCTGTCTGTGCTGTACCGGAGATCAAGGCCTGCATCCGACAGTAATTGGTGAAACATGTCGTTGCAGGCTGCATAGGAGTGACATTCGTCACCTGCTCCGGATTTTGGTCGCTTTAGCCCATAGGCGAGGAGGCCCGGCATGGCCGTGGCCCAGGGCGAGTAGAGCGCCAGATGGCCCTTGTCCTGTTGCCAGAAGAACGGCTCCGTTTTCTTGACGTCCCTTTCCTTCTTCATTTGGCCACTATTCTGAATCTCCTTGAGCAAACCGCGAAACTCCGACGAGCTGCGAGGGCCGATGATTTTCGCCGCAACCTTCGACGTAACGTCCGGCGGGCGGAGCATCTTAAGCAACTCGTCAATGTGTTGCAGAATCGATTCCCTCCACTCATCCGCCGCCACCCAAAGCACGAGGACCTGGCGATCTTTTCCTTCCTCTGCCCGTTCACTCGGTGCCCGACAAACCGCAATTTTGCTGCGTCGGTACCATTCATAGGGCGTCGCAAATGAACGGAGGCCGGAGTCCGTTTTAAAATTCCCTGTGAAATAGGACAAAAATTGTGTCTTTTCCGGTTTGAAACATCCGACCTCCAGCGCTGCCTCCACGGCAAAGCGATCCCGGATACGCGACTCACTGTCATCCACGTAGGACCCTCCCCTGGTCATCACGAGGAGGGCCGTGATCTGTTCGCCTCGCTTGACGACGTCTCTTATCTTTTTTTGCAAGACAGCCAGTCCATCGTTCTGGGTGCTCTTGAGCAGCGAGCTGACCTTCACCTCTCCCGTCAGGGATTGTGCCGGACCTTTCTCGACGACGGAAAGATTTACCTTCCCTTCCCCTGTGAGCAGCCAACCATTCTGTTTTCTGGCTTCGAGGTCCTTTTGAACCGCCGCAAAGGGATCCTCCCAGAGTCTGGCGTGGGCCTTCAGTTCGCTGGTCGTTCCGTTCAGGTCGGTCCCGTTGCCCGACGGCCGTGAACTTTTCAACGGCACCTTGACGAACACAACCGCTGCCACTGCGAGGACTAATGTCACGGTTGTAGCAACTGAGAACTTTGAGTCGTCCCCCTTGAAGGCCACGGACCTTCCCTCAGGTTCCTGAGTCGGATTATAGATTTATACCCCTTCCCCACTAGGTGTATGTAGCAGGTTGTGTGCCATTTGGCCGATAGCTTGGCTCTAGATGAATCGCTCAGTTTTGACACAGGATGAGGGGCTGTACGTAGGACAATGTATCGGCAGAGATACAGTGACGTATCTAAATGGATACCATCCGCCCTATGAGATGAGAGGCTTGAAAGGGAAACAATCGACGTGGAGGATGGGTTACGACGAGCAGCTCACCGCGATGTGTTTGCCCCAATTCGGGGGCGGGGCGGCATAGGAGTCCATGCCGGGCTGGTCGCTGTAGGGATCTTGGAGCAGTTTGAGCAGCCGGTCGATTTCTGAATAGTCTTTCTGCTGGGCCTTCTCGATCGCGACCTGCGCCAGGTAGTTGCGCAGAACGTACTTGGGGTTCACCCGGTCCATCCGCCGACGGCGTTCTTCGTCGCGGCTACCCTCGCTTCGCAATCGCTCACCGTAGCGAGCTGCCCAGGCGTCGAACCCCTCTCTGTTCAGAAACAAGTCGCGGAGTGCGTGACGAACCCCCTCTCCCTTCAAGGGAGAGGGAGGGGTGAGGGTGTTCAACCCACTCAGTTCGCGCCAAAAGATCGTGTAATCCACCCGACTGCCGACCAGGAGCGCCTGTAGGTCCTGCAACAGGGCTTCATCGTCAGGGCGTTCTTCCAACAGCCCCAGCTTGGCCCGCATCAGGTCCCGATAGTGCCGATCGAAGATCACCTGGTAACGATCGAGCGCCGCTTTCAACTCTTCCTTGGGCGCCAGCGGCAAGAGGGTCTGCGCCAGACAACTCAGGTTCCAGAGCCCGATGTAGGGCTGCTGGTTGAAGGCATACCGGCCGTTGTGGTCCGAATGGTTGCAGATGAAGCCGGGATCGTAGTCATCTATGAAGCCGTAGGGACCATAGTCCAGCGTGATGCCGAGGATCGACATATTGTCGGTATTCAACACGCCGTGCGCCCAGCCGACCGCTTGCCATTGCGCGATCAGCTTGGCCGTGCGCTCGACCACTTCGATAAAGAAGCGGGCATACTTGTCCGCCGCCGACACGAGGTGGGGGAAGTGCATCTCGATCGTATAATCCGCCAGCCGTTGCAGCTGTTCATGATGTTTCCGGTAGTAAAAAATCTCGAACGTGCCGAATCGCACATGCGAGGGCGCCATGCGGACGATCGTCGCCGCGGTCTCGATCTGCTCGCGGTAGACCCTGTCGTCGCTCCCGACCAGACAGAGCGCACGTGTCGTGGGAATGCCGAGGCCCTGCATGGCTTCGCAACAGAGGTATTCACGGATCGCCGAGCGCAGCACGGACCGTCCGTCGCCATCGCGGGAAAACGGCGTCATCCCCGCCCCTTTCAAATGCAGATCCCAGCGCTCGCCCCGTTCGTTGGTCACTTCCCCGAGCAGGATCGCCCGCCCGTCACCGAGCTGCGGCACATATACCCCGAACTGATGTCCGGAATAGAGCATCGCCAACGGTTCCATGCCCGGCACGAGGAGGCTCCCGCCGAAGACACCGGCGAATTCCGGACGTGTGGCCTCATCCCGGTCCAGATCGATGAGCGCCATCGCTGCCGGATTCACGCTGATGAGCGAAGGCGGCGCGGAGAACGGCGTGGGGGTCACCCTGGCATAAAACGCCTCCGGCAGGCGCGCGTAGCTGTTGTCGAAGGTGAGCGTTTCGAGGCTGTGACGACTCATGATGGACGGGCGGCAGCCGGCGAACCGAGGTTCGGCATGGGCGAGCGACGATCTCTGGTGGACGGCCCCATCGATTTCACCGTTACTGCGGAGGACGATAGTTGGCTTCCAAGTCCGATTCCAAGGTAAAGACGAAGACGCGCTCCCCGACTACCGTATCGATGTCGGTAAACAAGGCCGTGATCTTCACGCCGATGAGCTCCGTCACCTGTTCGCAGAGCCGTTCGCGGCCCTGGGCGATGAGGGTCTGGCGCAGCCGTTTCACCATGTCGATGCCCTCGGGCGTTTTGGCCAACTGCCGCTCCGCGGGCGTCAGCACGCCCTTCAACCGCACGACGAGCATGTCCCGCACGATGAACGCCCGGACTTCGTCGGGACCGCGCCCGAGAAATTCCTGTTCGAACTTGATGATCGCCGTCCGGACTGCGGCTTCCTTTTCTCCCTTGCTGGGCATCGGCGGTCGGATCCTTCTCGTTGTCCGATGGAAATTGGTCCGGCCGATTATACCCAGGGGCCGACGGTTTCATCCAGTCCGATTGACTCTCGTTGCCGTGGAAGGAACTGTCGGATGGTAGGACGGCGCGCGCATCCAAGGAGGGCCGGCTGAAGTCACGTTGCGCGAGCAGAGGCGGTGGCGACGAACGGTGAGAGAAATATGGGGCCGGGCACGACGCGCTCGACTGGGCCCATCGGGACCGGTGACTGGGCCCTTTTTCTCCGACTTTTCGCTTGCATTTGCGAGGGTGGCACGGATACATGTAACGCTGTTTTTCGGTGGTGCCGCCGAAAGGCCGTGGTTCTGCGCGGCCCGGACCCACGTCATCGGCGTCATGGGACAGGCAGTAGGGTCTTACGGTGTTTCCTCCCGGGAAAGGCCGGAGACAGTGCGGGCCAGTCGTTGGTTCCTTGTCTCAAGGACCGTCGGCTGGCCTTTTGCTTTTCATGCGGAGAATGGGGTCGGCATGTCCTTTCTAGTGCTCGTCGCGTTGTTGCCGCTCGTGACGGCGTTCATCGTGATGACCGGCGACTGCACGGAACAGGAGCGGAATGCGAGGATCGGCTGGTTTCCCATCATCGCCTCCTTCTTCGGGGCCGTAACCACACTCGTGCTCGTCACGCTCAACGGACCGGTTTCCGTGCGGCTGTACGATCCCGACGCGATTGCCAATCTCGCCTTCCCGATCGGTTTTCATATCGACCGCCTCAGCGCGATCATGATGACGCTTATCACCGGAGTGGTGACAATCCTCTACCGCTACTCCATGGGCTATATGTACCAGGATCGTGGTTATCGTCGTTATCTGGGGCTGCTCGGCATCACAACCTCGGTCCTGATCTGCATGGTGTCCAGCGCCAATTTGGTGATGCTGTTTCTTTTCTGGCAGCTCGTCTCATGGCTCCTCTTTATTCTAGGCCATAACCATGGACATCTCGCGACTCTCGTGGGTGCTTCCCATACCTTCAAAATCTTGCGCCTCAGTGACGTGACGTTTCTCACCGGCATTGTCCTGGCCTATTCCCTCTACGGCACCTTCGAGTTTCAGCCGCTCTTCGAGCGCGCTGCCGACATCCCTGTCACCCTGTCGATTTGGCCGGCACTCGGGTGGGAGATGAACGGCGTAACGGCTGTGACCCTGCTCATTTTCGGCGGGGCGATGGGCAAGTCGGCCCAATTCCCCTTCCATACCTGGCTCCCGCCCGCGCTCTATGCCCCCACGCCCAGCACTGCGCTCCTCCATGCCGGCATCATCAATGCCGGGGGGTTCCTGTTAAACCGGCTCGCCCCGCTCTACGGCCAGAGTTCGACAACCCTGCATGTGGTGTTCGTCGTCGGCACGCTCACGACCATCCTCGGTGCGACCATGATGTTGACCCAGAACGACATCAAGAAGACGCTCGGCTTTTCAACGATCGGTCAGATGGGCTACATGATCATGGAATGTGGCTTGGGCGCTTTCTCTCTGGCCGTCTTTCACTTGCTCGCGCACGGCCTGTTCAAGGTCATGGCGTTCCTGAACTCAGGCAATGTGATTCACAAGGCACGTCAGGAACCGGCATTCCCGAACATTGGCCATGGCGCAGAGCAAGGCGAATTCTCCAACCTGACATGGTCCACCGGCTTCCTCACGACGTTGTTTCTTCCGCTCGTGATCCTGCTGGTGACCCACGGTGTCTTGCACATTCCCCTGCTCGAATCACAGGGGACCGTCATCTTCCTCTTTTTCATCTGGGTGACCTCGTCGCAGGCGATCCTCTCGCTGACGCATCTCCGCGCCGTCGCTTCCTGGAAGGTGTCCGCCGCCATGCTGCTGACCCTGGTCCTAGTCGTCTTCACCTACCTGTTCGCCGTGGAAAGCTTTACCCACTTTCTGTATCCGGATCCGGAGGAGGTGGCGTCCTACTTCAGGGCCGCGGCATTGCCGGGACGGCTCTTCGACAGTCTGGTGGTGGGGACGACCCTGCTGACCATCCTCAGTTGGTGTTATCTCTATGCCCGTGCCCATGGCCGCACGATCCGGATTCCCGGATGGATTGACACGTCCATGCATCGCCTCTATGTCACCTTCATGAACCGGCTCTATCTGGGTCAACTCTATCTCAAGTTGGGCCGGACCGTCGCGCTGGTGGCCGAACGTCTGGAGAAGCGGCTGTCATGACGAACCTGATACCGGCCTGGATGGCACCATGGCTGCTTGTCGGCGTCCCCTGCCTCGGCGCGGCATTCAGCCTGCTCCTGCGAGCATCGCTGGATCGCACGAAGGCCTGCGCCTTGGCCACGGCGGCCGCCAGCCTGTTCACGGTGGCGGGCTTGTCCTGGACGATGACCTTCCAGCCGGCCGGTATGCTTCTCCTCTTCCTGCTTCCGGCGGCGTCCTTTCTCTCGCTGCTGGGACAACCGCTACATCAGGATAATCGAGCGGCCTGGTCGATGACGTTGTTGCTGTTAGGGTTGGGGCTGGGCATCCTGAGCGCCGGGGAACCGGCTCGCACCGTCTTGCTCGTCACCCTGCTCGGTCTTCTCTGCGGCTTGATCTATCGGTATCGAAACGTTGTCCTGCCGGACCCCTGGCGAGGGCTGGCGACCTATGGCCTGGGCATGGCCTCGACCCTGCTGGCTCTGGCCCTCCCGGCACCGGCTGCCACCGTCGCAGCTCTCGTGACCTGTGCGACCCTGCTGCCCCTGCTTCCGGTGCATGGAGGATTCGTCGCGGTCCTCACGGGATTACCGGGCAACCTTCCTGCGTTTCTGGTCTTCCTGTTGCCCGCGCTCGGCTTTCACGGCCTTGTGCTCCTGCTTCCGAACCTGACCGGTACGATGTTCCACACCCTGGCGCTGCTGGCCCTGGCCGGCGCCGTCTACGGATCGCTGCGGGCCTTGATTCAGTCGCGTCCGCTGCCTCGCCTCGCCTATGCCGGCCTGGCATTGTTTTCCATGCTCTGGTGGTATGTCGCTGACACGGGAACCGCACCCGTGCAGGCTTCGGTCTATCTCAGCGCCGTGGGCCTCGCGATAAGCGGGCTCCTGCTGGCCTGGTACGCGATCCGGGCTCGGTACGGCGAGATCGACCTGCGCGCCCTCAGCGGCTTGGCCTATCCCATGCCCCGCTTCAGCACCCTCATGACGTTGCTGGCGCTCGCCGCCCTGGGCATGCCGCCCTTCGGCGTGTTTGCCGGGTTCCTGGGCATGTTGCTCAATCCCGCGTTTGCGCCGTCCGGACCCTTCGCCGTCATCATGCTCGCTTGGCTCAGTTCGTCCTGGTACTTGATCGAGCTGGTGCAACAAGTGGTTTTCGGCCGGCAACGGCCGGATCTGCGGTATGAAGACCTGCGCCGGACGGAATTTGCTTCTCTGGTCCTGTTGCTGCTGCTGCTGCTGGTCTTGGGCACCGCCCCCTCCCGATTATTTGAATCGAGCGCCGCGACTCCTCCCGCTTCTGTTGCGATGAAGGGTGAGAGATGGATCCGTTGATCCGCACCGACGATGCACCGGACATCGAAGCGCGCCGCATGGAGCTGCGGGCCATGATCCGCCTCGCCAGCGAGGTGATCGCGCAATATTGGCCCATGCGGACCTTCGTCCACCACAATCCGTTGCATAGCCTGGAGTACCTGCCGTTCACGGAAACGGTCCGCCGCGGGCAACAATTCCTGGGCGGCAACGGCTACCTCCCCGGTGAGGTCTATCGACGGTACTTGAAGTCCGGCAGAATTTTGGTTCGCCACATCGAGGAGGCCGTGGCGCCGCTGGCGCGCGATCAGGAAGTGGTCCTCGGCCCCTGCCGCATCTCGCACCGGGAGGTGTTGCGGGCCTGTCTCACCCATGGGCTGTCCGCACCGACGGACGAACCGCTCGATCGTCTGATGGAACGGGAGCCGAACGAGGAGCAAGTCGAAGACCTGGCCGAGCGCCTGGTGTCCCTGACCTCGCCGACCGTCCAGGAAAGGATGGCCGTCACGGTCCGCGAAGATGTGGCTGCATTGGGACGGCAGGTGACGCTGTCGAGTTGGTGCGACCGGACATTGGGCACCGACATCGTGCAACAGATCAACAGCGAGTTGATCAAGTGGTGCGAAGCCTTTCTGGACGAGGGCCATGCCACCTGGCCGATGCCGGGGCGGGAACAGGGGCTCTATTCAGCCTGGAAGGCGCTGGCTGCAAAAGAATGGATGACCTGCGGCATCGCTGACAGCCGTCGGAAGATCGCCTCGTTGCCGGAACATCCCGAGGACACGGTCCTCGACTGCCTCGAGACCCTGGCGATCCCGGCGGAGTTCCGGCAGGACTACCTCGCGCTCCAACTCGCGGCCCTGCCCGGTTGGGCCGGGTTCATCAAATGGCGCGCGGAAGAAACCAGCTACGCCTGGCAACAGGCCTATCCCGTCGGGCTGGTGAAGTTCCTCGCCGTCCGTTTGTGGTACGTGAGCGAACTGGTCCAGAAAGTCTGCCGGGATGAATTGGGCATCGAAGGGAATTATCGCTCGATCTCGACCTTCATGGAGCAGGAGCCCCACGCCTACTTCATGCGCAAGGAACGGGCGGCAGGACGGCTGTCGGCCGCCTATGCCGAACTGGTCGATCGGCTTCATGCCAGGACCGGAAGGCGGGACGGAGCGGCAGCCCTCTCGCGCGAGTGGGAACAGCTCGCCCATCGGTACCAAATAGAATTCGGACCACGCCGCGAACGGGCCGCACGGCGGGTCATGGCTCGACGCCTGCTCGCGCTCGCCCAGGCGCTTGAGATCGTCCCGACCCTGTTGATGGAAGGGCCCCCGGCGGACCTTCGTCTGCTCCTCGATTGGATGGATGCCTTTCCGGAATCGGAACATGGTCCCGTGTGGCTCAAGGCCTTCGAGGCGGGGTATCAGGATCACCTCTTCGGCATGCTCCTGCGCGCGCCGGCCAAGCCCCAACCGGCCGTCCCGGACCGCCAACCACCCGTACGGCCCCATTCGCAATCGGTCTTTTGCATCGACGTGCGCTCCGAGCCGTTCCGCCGCCACCTGGAATCGACGGGCGCGAACGACACCTACGGCTTCGCGGGATTCTTCGCGGTCTTCATCCGGTATCGGGCCTGGGGCAAGGAACATGAGACCGAGCAGTTTCCGGTGATCATGCGCGCGAAGAACGAAGTGCGGGAGATCCCCCGCAGCTACCTGGACCACTACGTATCGAAACACCAGTCGCGGGCCAAACTCGTCCATGCCGGCCACACCCTGCTGCACGACCTCAAGGAGAATGTCGTGACGCCCTATGTCATGGTGGAGTCGTTGGGATGGTTTTACACGCTCCCCATCGTGGGAAAGACCTTATTGCCCGCCCTGTACAAACGCCTGACCGGCTGGGTGCGGCGCCTGTTCGTCCCGCCGATCGCCACCAGCCTCACGGTGGACAAGCTGGCTCCGGCCGAAACCGAAGAGATGGTGGTGTCCGAACAACGGGCGCTGATCTGGAAGGCGTTGCGCGACCGGCTCGGACTCCATGGATCGCGGGTCGACCCGGAATTCGTCGAGGCGCTCCGCCGGCGGGCCCTGGATGAAGATGCGCCGGTCGAGCCGTTCTTGAGCGACGCGGCGGAGGCGGTCGAATTGTCGGCGGAGCAACTGGCGGCATTTCTCGACGAGCTCCGGCGGCACTACCACATCAATCGCCGCGCAGCATCCCGCCAGAAGGAGCGGATTACGCGGACCGGCTTCACGCTCGACGAGCAGGTCATCACGGTGGAAACCGCGCTGCGCATGATGGGGCTGGTCAGGAACTTCGCGCGGCTCGTGCTCTTTTGCGCGCACGGCAGCACCACCGAGAACAATCCCTTCGAATCGGCGCTCGATTGCGGCGCCTGCGGAGGGAACGAAGGGAAACCCAACTCCCGTGTGCTGGCTGCCATGGCCAACCGGCAGCCGGTCCGGGAACGGCTGGCGAAACGCGGCATCGAGATTCCGCCGGATACACATTTCCTCGCGGGCCAAGTGGATACCACGATGGACGAGGTCCAGCTCTTCGATCTCGAAGACGTGCCGCCGACCCATCGCAAGGACGTGGCCAGGCTGTTCGACGACCTGCGGGAAGCGGCCCAACTGACGAGTCAGGAGCGCTGCGCCAGATTTCCCGATGTCGGCGCCGTCCTGCCGCTGACCGCGGCGACCACCGAGGTGGCCGAACGCAGCGCGGACTGGAGCCAGGTGCGGCCGGAATGGGGCCTGTCCGGCAATACGGCGTTCCTCATCGGCCGGCGGGACCTGACCAAGGGACTCAATCTGGCCGGACGAGTGTTCCTCCATTCCTATGACTATCGGGAAGACCCGACGGACCGGTTGCTCGAAGTGCTCCTGACCGCGCCGCAAGTGGTGGCGCAGTGGATCAACATGGAACATTATTTCTCGACCGTGGACAATGAGGTCTATGGAGGCGGGAGTAAGATCTATCACAACGTCGTCGGCCGCATCGGCATCATGTCCGGACCCTGGAGCGATCTGCGGCTCGGCCTGGCCTGGCAGACCGTCATGAACGGCGACATGCCCTATCACGAACCCATGCGTCTCCTGACGCTCGTCGAAGCGCCGCGTGCGCGTATCGAGAAACTCATCGCCAGGCACGAGGTGTTGCAACATTTCTATCACAACGAGTGGGTGCACCTGGCGGCACTGGACCCGGAGGACGGAACCTGGTACCGCTATATGCCGTCGGGGGTCTGGCGCCGGGTCAGACATCCCGACGACAGCTACACCGAAGCAAGCATCCCGACTGGCAAGACCTCATTGCAAAGGAGTTGAAACATGGCCGGCCTAACGTTGCATCCCATGAAAGAGATCCGCGTCATCGTGTCGGGTGAGAACCGGCCCTTTGTGACCGAGTTGTTGGACAAGGTCCAGGCGTCCGGGTACACCATCATCGGCAATATCTCGGGGAAGGGACACCATGGTGTACGCGAAGCCCACTTCATGTTCAGCGAGCAGGAGAGCCTGGTGATGATCATGGCGGTGGTCCCGGAAGAAAAGGTGGAGCCGGTGCTGGCCGGGCTGCGACCGCTGTTCGATCGATATTCCGGCGTCATGTTTGTCTCCGATGTCGCCGTGAGCCGGCGCGAGTATTTCGGCAAAAAGACGGCCACACCCTGACCGACGAGCCGGAACCCCGCGCCTGCAGCGCCGTTTCGGGAATGTCCGACCTTGTCTTCTCGCCGACGATTGTCTAGAATGGCCCCCGTTGACCTGTAAAGGAAGGACGGCACGTGAAGGGACTACGGTTCGAGCGGCTGGGGCGAGACCGCCATTACAACATCATCTTCCACATCGGCAGCAGCTACGTGCCGGTGAGCGACGAAACCATCGATGAACTGAAGGCCCAGACCCTGTTGTCCTCCGAACGGTTCCTCGAACTCCTGGTCGACAAGATCGGCTACTCCACCTACCTCAAAGAGCAGATCCGCGCGGAACTCCAGGCCGCCGGCGATCCGTTGACGCAAATCACCGTTCTGCAAGGGGCCATCAGAGAGCTGTAACGACGGTCGACTGTCATTCGTCATCGGTCAATCGACGGACACCCAACCGATTGACGGATGACAGGTGACCAGTGACGAGCTTTCTCTCCCTGGCTTGAGGTTTCTTGCGACGTCATCGGCGAACACGATGACCCTTCCGAGGCCTTTTCACGATGATGCCGATTGATGAAGCGACCAGCGCCTATGAACAATGGCTCGCGAAGCACGTGGCTCTCGTGTCCACGGACCTTTCCCTCAAACATACCGCCATGCAACAGGATGGCTTTGCCTTTCTACGAGCCACCTTTTACCGATGGATACAACTGTGGCCGACCGTCTGTACGGATTTGGTGACGGCACCGACGGTGCTGGCGGTCGGCGATCTCCATCTCGATAACTTTGGGACCTGGCGGGACAGGGAAGGCCGTCTGGTCTGGGGCATCAACGATTTCGATGAGGCCTATCACCTGCCCTTTACCAACGATCTGGTGCGCTTGGCCGTCAGCGCCAGGTTGGCCATCAAGGCCGACCACCTCAGGCTGAGTCCCAAGGCAGCATTCGACGCACTGTTGACCGGTTATATGGAAGGATTGGAGTACGGCGGACAGCCGTTCGTCCTGGCTGAACGTCACGGGTGGCTGCGCGACATGGCCACAGGCAAACTCCGAAACCCTGTGAAGTTTTGGAAGCGGATGCAGGCTCTGCCGGCAGTGAAAGAACCGGTGCCCAGCCATGTCAGGCAGATTCTGGACCGTCTGATGCCTGAGCCGGGCCTGCCCTATAGTCTAAGGCACCGGGTGTCCGGCTTGGGTAGCCTGGGACGCCCACGCTATGTCGCATTGGCGGAGTGGCGTGGAGGAAGGATCGCGCGCGAGGCCAAGGCCCTGGTTCCCTCAGCCTCCGTCTGGGCAAGGGGTGGGCAGGAGACAACCATCCTGTACCAATCGATCGTGGCCGGTGCCGTTCGATCCTACGACCCCTTCGTGGAACTCCACGGCAGCTGGATCCTACGTCGGCTCTCCCCCTACTGTTCACGAATCGACCTGACCGCGTTGCCGAAGAAGCGGGACGAAGGACGACTGCTCTATGCGATGGGCTGGGAAACGGCCAATGTGCACCTTGGGAGCCGGAACACCATCCGCGCCGTACGACGAGACCTGTCGAAGAGAAAAGCCGATTGGCTGCGCGTGGGATCGAAGGCGATGACCCGCGTCATGCTTGCCGAGTGGAAGAAGTGGGTAAACAGCCGGTCTGCGAAAGACGCTCGAACCTAGACACTAGCGGGATGCTGAAATGGCCGGCCGGCCATTTTGAGTTCCTGCAGCAGGCGATCGGTGAGTCGAATTCCTTTGAGGGTCCGGTGGACCGCCCGTGCCCTGGCGAGCAGAGTCTCAGCATCGATGGGAACGCTGTGGGTCATCTGTTCCAGGTACGCGATGACCTCGAGGTTCAAACTGCGTCGATGCGCGTCCGCATGTTGCTTGAGGCGTTTGACCAGGGGCTTCGGAATATTCTTGATGGTCAGAGTTGCTACGGCAGTCTCCTCTGTAATGGTTCCGTAATGGCCCCATTGTGGAGGCTAGTCGATGCCTATCATAGGATCAAGCCGAAGCAAATGCACTGAGTGCTGAAAGTTCTCTATAGTACGCTTCGGCACTCCTAGTTCTTTCGACATAGCAGGAAGAAACTCTGATGATGATCAGAAAGCCTCCGGTGGGTTTATCATCTTTTCTGCAGCATACGGCTTAGAGCTTATCCGTAAATTACATTTATCGCCAACGGGATTTTTCTGAACGTGATGATCGCCGCGGCAAGATGGGTGAGGCCGAGGAAACTGCGTTCGAGTTTCTCATACCGCACGAGCAGCTTGCGAAAGCGATTGAACCAGCTATGCGCGACCTCCACAATCCACCTCCTGGCTCGCTTCGTCGGATGCCGCCGCTGCTCCTCGGCTTCCTGCCCGCGCCCTTTGACATGGGCGATGTAGCCATGCTCTTCAATGGTGACACGTGCCGGAATGCCGGTGTAGCCTGCATCGGCACACAAGTGCTGGCTGCGTCGCTCAGGCGGCGAGGGACGCGGCACTACGATGGCGTCAAGGACGACGGCCAGCTGGCTCACATCATGCCGGTTTGCCGCGGTCACGATGATCGACAGCGGGACGCCACGATCGTCCACCAGCAGGTGGCGCTTGCTTCCATTTTTTTCCCCGATCCGTCGGGTTCGGCCCGACCGCTTCCTGAGCCAGCGGCGCTTTCATCATGGCCCCGTCGATACTCTGCCAGCGCCACGCGATGCCTTCCACGTCGTCATACTCCGCCAGCCCGGCCTGCCAGAGGGCTGCGAACAGGCCGGCGTTCTGCCACTCGAGAAAGCGCTTGTGAATGGCGCTCGCGCTCCCAAAGCGCTCGGTCGGCAACGCCTTCCACTGACAGCCCGTGCGCAACACGTAGACGATGCCCTCGAACACCAGGCGCGCCTCCTTGGGTTTGCGCCCACCCCCGGGTTTGCGCACGTAGGGCTTGGCCCTCGCACGCCGGCGCGCGGGGATCAAGGGTTCGACCCGTTGCCAAAACGCGTCCGACACTTCCCATGCTGCCGCCCTGCTGTGCGTCACACGTTTCGCCATCGTTGATCTCCCCCATTCGTCCGAGTCGAGATGGGAGGCAGTGTACCATATTATTTACGGATAAGCTCTTAGCATAGGCACAGGGCAGTCAATCCGAACGTATCATTACCTTTTGGTGCTCCCAAACCTATTTATCTTGTTGATTTCTTGGCGCAAAAAATCGAGCCATTTCGGATTCTGTTCAGGCCAATCAGGGGTCGATATGACGATATGGGTGAAGTTAATAATAGTACGATTTAGTCTCTCGCCTTCCAAGCGGCAGAGTCTGACCCATCCGGAATCTTTGGGAGCTATGATGTGGATGAGATAGATGGGCATTTCCGGTTTTGTCTCGCTAATCCACGCCGCATACTTCAACAGATTGCTGAGACATGTCCCATGGCTATCATCTTCGATAAAGAGCCATCCACCCTGTTTAATTCTGTATGCGAAGTCTGCTTTGAATGTGGTCTTGAGCGCTTTCAGCGGGAACTCCTGCGGTGGTATGCCGCTCCCTGGTGATTCCAACATCGATCCGAATTCTCGTTTGACGAGATCGAGAATTGGTTGCTTGATGTTCATCTCTGTGAGTGAATGTGCCATTGCTTTTTCCTTGATGAACTATTGAATAGCCTAATCAGGCTATCCCAATCTCCTAGGTCATGAATACAGAAGAGGGGTACCGCCCAGATAACCTGCCCAGAAGACCTGACGCCTGATCCTTCCTCTGCAAACGTCGGTAGAGGCCTTTACCTGCCTCTCCCCCAAGGCCGAGAGGGCTTGCCCTTCCATTGCGCGCGTCCAACGAGGGCCTTCCGAGGCCGCGCGTTGCGCGAGCACAGAAGGGTAAGCCCTTCCGGCCTCAATCCCCTGTCTGCCCGCTCTGAAACAGCTCGTTCATGATTTGGTTCTTCTTGGCGGGATCTTGCTCGAAGCGGATGGCTTTGGAGAAGTTCTCGGCGGCGCTTTCTCGTTTCCCGCGGGCGGCATAAATTCTGCCGATGCCGTACAGGGCCTGGGCTTCCTCGGGATTGGCCTTGACGGCGCGGTTAAAACAATCCATCGCTTCCGTCGGCCTGTTCTTTTCCATGAAGAGCCAGCCGAGGGCGGTATGGGCGGATGCGAGGTCCGGATCAGCCTGCACGGCCTCCCGATATTCCTTCATGGCGAGATCGGTCCGCCCCTTGGTTTCGTAGAGCCCGCCCAGGGCGAGATGGATTTCTGCGTCCTGCGGGTTCAACCGCAGCGCTTCTTTGTAGGCTTGCAACGCCGGTTCGAATTTGCCCTGCTCCGCCAGAGCGCAGGCCAGGTTGGCATGGGCGATCGCATCGTTCGGGTTGAGCTTGATCACCTCGCGATATTGCGGGACGGCCATTTCCAGCCGGCCCTGTTCCTGGTAGGCCACGCCGAGGTTCGTACGGGCCGCCGCAAAGGTCGGGTCCAGTTTGACCGCCTCGCGATATTCCTTGATCGCCATCTCAAGATGAGCGGCCCGCTCGTGAATCTGCGCCATAAAGTAATGAGGGTAGGCGGACTGCGGGGCCAACTTCGCCGCTTCTTTGTAGGAGGCCATCGATTGCTCGGACTGACCGGACTGCGCCAGAAAGAGCCCTTGCACCAGGTGCGTGTGGGCATTGTCGGGATGTCGGTCCGCGATCGATTGCACCCACCCCCGCACCAATTCGATGTCGGCGGCTTCCTGCAAAGCCTGTGCGTGCGTCTTCCAGGCGCCGGCGAAATCTCCGCGGAGCAGGTGCGTGACATTGAGCGCGAAATAGGGGCGAGGGTCCTTTTTGCCGGCTGCCTCCACCGCCCGGACCCAGGCCGCCGCCTCCTGCCCGAGCCGCTCCCAGTCGCCCGCAAGGAGGGCCGTTTCGCTCTGGTCTTGAAAGTGGTTCATGGCCGGATGAGGCGCCGGTCAGCGCGTCAGGGCATCCTGAACGTCCGGCGGAGTCGCCTGCATGCGCGCCCCGAGGATCGGATACCGTTCGGTAAGTTTCTGTTTCATGAGCCAGGCGATGGTGCGATAGGACCAATGCCCCTTCACGCCAGAACGCAACTTCGCGATGTACTCCGCTTCCGCATAGTCCATTTTGAAGAGGCAGCGTACTGAAAACCCAAAGGGAATCGCATAGAGGGCCGCTTCCTGACTCGATTTGCGCAACTGTTCGATGTCCGATTTCACGTGCCCCATGGCCCCCCGGTACTCATGTTCGAGCCCCGCCTCCGTCAGGACGGGCGGTGTCTCGAACCCGTGGACAGTCGTGAAGTTCTGCTGCACCTGCTGGCAGCGCCTGTGCCGATGCATGTCGCGCCATCCGCCGATATCCATCAGCACGTCGAAGACGAAGGCGTAGCCGCTGCGAAACTCCTTGATCAGCTCGTCGTAGGGCCCGCGCTTCTGCAAGGCGACTTCGATGGTGTCCTGTTTCTGTTTCTCGGTCATGTCGCGCACCAGCGCCAGGATCTTGCGATAGGGGGCCTGTGACACGCGGTAGATCAGCGTGGTGACGACTTCATCGAGCGGATCGTGCGGCTCGATCAAATCCACCGGCTCCGCTGCTCCCCAGACGGAGGGCTGATCCAGGCCGGTACCCTTCAGCGCCTCTTTGGCATACCGTGCGAGGTCGCTATAGACCTCCGCCTGGTAGGCACTGGGCTTGGCGTAACGCGCCAGCGTCGGGGCCATCGGTTCCCCCAACCCGGCCGCCTGTCCGGACAATTCACCCCAGAGATTGACCGGCGCCTTGCGACAGGCCTCTTGCAGCTCTTCTCCCACCAGGCGAAGTTCCGGCAGCTGTGAAGAAAGGAGCCGAGTGATCTGCTTCTCGAGCGTACGAATGCTGACCACTTGCCCGACGTTCGTCTGCGCGGCCAGGGGCAGCAAATAGCGCGTCACGTCGAACGCACGCGCGGTGATCGCCCGCTGATAGGCTGCGGGGGTCATGCTCTCGGGTCTTGGTTCCCGCTCGGTAAGGTACAGGCTCAGGGGCTCGTGCAGGGCCCGGTACACGGTCGAAAGACCCCGGAGAATACCGAGATAGGATGCTTCCGTCTCCTGCCCGCGAATGGCATCCGGCACAAACCAATTGCTTGAGGCAAAATTCTGGTACCGGCTGGACTTGGCCTGCCCGTCCCAGAGGGGCTCATCTTCCAGCCGAATCGCGGCGAGTTCTGAAATTTGCTCGAAGCAGATGATCACATGGCCCAAGTCGGCGATCGAGCCGTGGCCATAGTCGAAATAAAACTGTTCCCAGAATTTTTCGGACGAATGGGTATGGACCCATTTGATACTCTCTTCGATGGAATCCGGGGACCGGCTGTAACGCGCCAGCGCATAGGCGGACTTCTCCGGCGGCATCGGAGCAAGGGCGATCACGCGACGGCCTTGAGTGGTCATAATCCTAGAGAAGCGAGTCCAGCAGCATGTGAGTGAGTAGGGTACGTCGGGGGCGCCCGTTTTTACAAGGAGGGCACTATACTCTCGCAGAAAGGCCGGCGCAACAGCGCTGCCTCTCGTATCTCGTCGCTCGTGAAGCGCAGAACGAGATACGAATGACGCTTCACGAGATACGCGCCTTGCCGCGTTGACTTGCCCGCAAACCCGCCGCTATAGTCCCGCACGAGCCGTGAGGCGTCAGGTGTGAACCAAGTCATGATCAAGGCCATTAAAGGCGTCAAGGATCTCCTGCCGGAAGACATTCCGCGTTGGCGACTGATCGAGGAAACCGCCAGACGGTGGGCGCTCTGTTACGGGTTTCAAGAGATCCGCGTGCCGATTTTTGAGACGACGACGCTGTTTGCGCGCAGCATCGGCGCGACCACCGACATCGTCGAGAAGGAGATGTATACCTTTGCCGATCGCGACGGCACCTCCCTGACCCTGCGTCCTGAGGGCACCGCCGGCACGGTTCGCGCCTTCATCGAACATAACCGGGCAGCCGATCCGAAGCCGCAGAAGTATTGTTACCTCGGTCCCATGTTCCGACACGAACGTCCTCAGGCAGGGCGGCTGCGGCAATTTCATCAGTTCGGCGTCGAATCGTTCGGCGTTTCCGACCCCCGCGCCGACGTCGAGGTGATGGCGCTCCTGTGGCGGCTGCTTTCCGAGTTGACGCTGCCGAGGTTGACGCTGGAAATCAACAACCTCGGGTTTGCCGAAGATCGGGCTCGTTACAAACCCATCCTGGTGGCCTTCCTGAAGGGCGTCGAAGACCGGCTCTGCGGCAATTGCCGGCGGCGGATAGAAACGAATCCCCTGCGCGTGCTCGACTGCAAGGTTCCAGAATGTCGGTCTGCCACCGAGGAGGCTCCTCGCCTAGCCGATTCGCTCTCGCCGGAGGCCCGTGACCACTTCGATCGGGTCACGGCCGGCTTGCAGGCTCTGGACATACCCTTTCACTTGAACCACCGGCTCGTCCGCGGCCTCGATTACTATTGCCTCACCGCTTTCGAAGTCACCTGTGCTCACTTAGGTGCCCAGAATGCCGTCGGTGCCGGAGGGCGTTATGACGGATTGGTGGAACAACTCGGGGGAGCCGCCGTCCCGGCCGTCGGGTTTGCCGTCGGCCTTGAGCGCATTGCACTCATGTTGCCGCAGGACGTTTCGTTGCCGACGGTCCCACGAGTCTATGTCGCAGCGTTCGGTACCCAGGCGGTTGCTGTCGGATTCACCCTGCTCGACGAACTCCGTCGCCAAGGAGTTCCAGCCGACATGGATTTTCGTGCCGCTTCACTCAAGGCCCATCTCCGTCAGGCCGACCGGCTCGGGGTCCTCTATGCGGTTCTCTTAGGCGACGATGAGGTCGTCAAAGGCATCGCAACCGTCCGAAACATGCAGACGAAAGAGCAGGAAGAACTGGCGATCTCAGACCTCTCCTCCACCCTCCGCACCCGCCTCATCGGCGCGTAATCCAGGCCCCTTTTTCCAGTTGACTTTCAGTCCAAAAATTCGTACGCTCCGCTCTCAATTGAATAGATATAAACTATTGATTATTAATCACTCTTAAACTTTTTCCACAGACCAATTTCCATGGCCTCCAAGAAATTCGGCATCCTGTTATCCACACCCCCTCTACACCCGAGTGTCGAGACCGTCGTCCGGCTCTCGGAAGAAGCGCTTGCACAGGGCATGGATCTCTATCTCTATTTCATCGATGAAGGGGTCAAGAACCTCCGTGACCCTCGTTATAACGAGTTGGTGGGGCGCGGGATGAAGTTGTTCATCTGTGCCTATGGGTGTCAGCAGCACGGGGTTTCGACCGACCGCCTCGACCCTCGCATTTCTCTCTGCGGTCTGGTGGTGCTGTCGAATATCGTGAACGGTTGCGATCGTTTTCTCGCGTTTACGTGAGTGATCATATAGAAGGAATCGTCGTGGCCGCGACTGCTTCCATTGTACTCGTCATTCGTGAAGATCCCCGTCTGTCGCACCGTCCTGTGGAGGCGCTGCGCATTGCCTTGGGATTGGCCGCCGGCGAGAATCCGATCACGGTGATCCTCATGGGAGAGGCGGTGCGCCTGCTCGGGGAAGAGACGGAGGATATTGTCGACGCCGAGATCCTCGAAAAATACCTTCCGTCGTTCCAACACCTTGCTATTCCGTTTGTCCTGATTTTTCCAGCCGGACCGCGGCCGGAACTCCAAGATGGGTTCGCCGTCGGGGTCGGCTCGTCCGAATCAGCTCAGCAAGCCATTGCCCAGGCTGATCGAGTTCTCGTCTTTTGAGCATTCAGAGATCCGGAGATCCTATGCCTCCCCGCAAGACACTCTATCTTCTCCGACGACCGATCGTGGGTTCGATGCAGACTTTGTTGCCTTCGACATCGTCTGCTTCGTCTTCGGAAAAGCTATCTCTGGTTCTTCTTGAAGAAGCCGTGTCGTCATCGCCGACTTTTCCCGGGCAGACTTATGTCCTTCCCCCTCAATCCGACATTCCGATCGGATCCGTTTTCGGAAAGCTGATTTCCTATAGGGACCTTGTGACGTTGATCGAGGAACATGAGGCGACCATTGTGTTGTGAAAGGACTGTCTTCTCCGAAATATCTTCTGATTAAGAAGAAAGTTAGGAGTCGTCGGAGTAGGAGTAGATCATGTTGGTCCTGTGGATGAATGGGAAGAGGTCTATGTTTATTGACGATCGAAGAGCCTAGCCCCTGTTGATGAGATGGTGTATAAGGCAGGGGCTCTCTTGGATAGGATGGAGTCGTCTGTGGATGGATTTGATCGCAGGGCGGCAGGGTGGTCGGTTGTCCACAGGAACCGGGTTTGGATGGCTGGCCCCATGTTGATGAAAACCAGGATTTCGAATGGTCTGTAGGTATTTATCCACACCTGTGTATAAAGCTGTGAACATTCGCAAGTATTTGAATTATTAGGATTCTACAGATGTGGAATGATGCGTTGGCCTACATTCAGGAAAAGGTGCCGAAGCAGGTCTATGAAACCTGGTTCACTCCGATCGTGCTGGACCGCATTGAAGGAACGACGGCCTATTTAGGAGTTCCGAACAAGTTTTTCGGCGATTGGTTGGGAGAACACTACCGCGATCTCTTGGCGGAAGCGGTTTCGGCTGCCCAAGGTGGCGGGCCCATGGACGTTTCCTTCGTGATCACCAGCAGACCCCACTCGTCGCCTCAGGATGGTGCGATGCCGGATATGAGCGGGCGCGGCTTCGTCCCTGCCCGGTCGAAGCGCGGCGTGCAATTGAATCCAAAATATACCTTCAAGAGCTTCGTGGTCGGGGCGGGAAACCAGTTTGCCCATGCCGCCTGCATGGCGGTGGCTGAGCAACCGGCGAAAGCCTACAACCCCCTGTTCCTCTACGGCGGTGTCGGGCTGGGAAAAACACATCTGCTCAATGCGATCGGGAATTATCTGGCCGAGCGAAGCGAACTGCGCATCGCCTACCTCACCACGGAACAGTTCACAAACGAGGTCATCAATTCGATTCGATACGACAAGATGATCGACCTGCGGAAACGGTATCGCAACGTCGATATGTTGATGATCGACGACATTCAATTTTTGGCCGGCAAGGAACGCACGCAGGAAGAATTCTTTCACACCTTCAATACGCTCTACGAAGCCCATAAGCAGATCGTCTTGTCCAGCGACCGCTTTCCCAAGGACATGCCGGATATCGAGGAACGGCTCCGATCGCGGTTCGAATGGGGTCTGATCGCCGACCTGCAGCCTCCGGACGTGGAAACACGCATCGCCATCCTGCGCAAGAAATCCGAAGATGAAAGGATCGCCCTCCCGGAAGACGTGATCCACTTTCTGGCGACCACGATGAAGAACAACATCCGCGAGTTGGAAGGCTCGCTGGTGCGCCTCGGAGCCTATTCGTCGCTGACCGGGCAAGTCATCACGCTCGAGATGGCCAAGAACGTGCTGCGGGACCTCATCGGCGACAAGAAGAAGATCGTCTCGATCGAGGACATTCAGGAGGCGGTGGGCACGAAATACCATCTGAAGATCGGGGATTTGAAATCGCGCCGACGGAGTAAAACGCTCGTCCATCCGCGCCAGATCGCCATGTATCTCTGCCGCGAACTCACCGAGGCCTCGTTTCCGGAGATCGGGCGCCAGTTCGGCGGCAAGGACCATACGACGATCATTCACGCCTGCCGCCAGATCGCGAAGGCCAAAGAAATCGACAGCACCTTGCAGACCACGCTGGAAGGTCTGAAAGAACAGATCTTGAGGGCGTAACCGTCCTCTAGGGGAGATCGACCATGAAGGTACGTATCGGACGAGAGGAACTCTTGACGGGCCTGCAACGGGTGCAGGGGGTCGTCGAAAAACGGAACACCATGCCGATCCTCTCGAATATCCTGTTGGAAGCCAAACATGACGGGGCCGAAATCGTCGCGACCGACTTGGAAATCGGGATGCGCGGCCTCTACAAGGCGACGGTGCTCGAGGCCGGGGGCGTGACCATTTCCGCGCGCAAGTTGTACGAAATCATCAAGGAGCTGCCGAGCGGCGAGATCGAACTCATCTCGGGCGACAACAACTGGACCACGATCCAAGCCGGAAAGAGCCAATTCAAGGTCGTCGGCCTCCCCAGCAGCGACTATCCTGCCTTGCCCTCCATCGACCGCGAAGGCCTGACGCCGCTGGCCGGGGCGGGATTGTTGGAATTGATCCGCAAGACCCTCTTTGCCGCCGGCGACAACGACGCCCGCTACATCCTGAACGGCCTACTGGTGAGCTTGACGACGACCGAAAAGAGAACCACCCTCCTGCGCCTGGTCGGCACCGACGGCCATCGTCTGGCCGTGGCGGAGCGCGAGGTTGGGACACCAGGCGCCAAGCAGCCGGCGCAGGACATCAAGGCGATCATCCCGAAGAAAGCGGCCCAGGAAATGCGACGCCTCCTCGAAGAGGGGGGCGACGCCGAGCCGCTGATCGGGTTTACGAAGAACCTCATGATCTTCCGCAAGAGCGGCCTGCTCCTCACCTCACGCCTGATGGAGGGGAACTACCCGAACTATCAGCAGGTGGTGCCGAAGGAGAGCGGCAAGCGGCTGGTCATCGATCGCGGGCTGCTGGAAGGCGCCTTGCGACGGGTCTCGGTCCTTTCGAAGGACAAGGCCAATGCCGTGAAGGTGTCGTTCGCACCGGGCAGCATGACGCTGTTCTCCAGCAACCCGGACTACGGAGAAGCCACGGAAGAACTGGCGGCTCGCTACGAAGGCGAGGACCTCAATACGGGATTCAACGCGCGTTATCTCCTGGATGCCCTCAGCGTCATGGATGGGGAATCGGTCTCGCTGCAGATGGACACGGCCTTGAGTCCCTGCCTGATTCAGGAGGCCGAGAGTCCGGGATTCAAATGTGTCGTGATGCCGATCAAGATCTGAACCGAGTGTTCAGCTGTCAGCCTGCAGCGGTCAGCGGATCGCCTCAGGCTGGGAGCTGACGGCTGTAGGCTGAGAGCCGTCGACCAAGGAGCTGAATGGCCAAAGAGGACCAGCAAGACGATTCTGCCAAGTCGAAATCCGACAGTTACAGCGCGGATCACATCAAAGTTCTCGAGGGGCTCGACGCCGTCCGGAAACGGCCGGCGATGTACATCGGCAGCACTGGGCCGGATGGGTTGCACCATCTCGTCTATGAAGTCGTCGACAACAGCGTCGACGAGCACATGGCCGGTTTCGGCGAAGCGATCGAGGTCACGATCCACATCGACGGCAGCGTCACGGTCGTGGACAACGGGCGCGGCATTCCGACCGGCATGCATTCCACGCAGAAAAAGTCCGCCGCCGAAGTCGCCCTCACCGTTCTGCACGCGGGCGGCAAGTTCGAGCAGGGCGCCTACACCGTGTCCGGCGGCCTGCATGGGGTCGGGATCTCGGTGGTCAACGCCCTCTCCGAGTGGCTGGAGCTGGAAATCTGGCAGGACGGCCAAGTCTTCGAGCAACGCTACGAGCGCGGGAAGCCGACGGCCCCGCTGGCCGTCACCGGCAAGACCAAACGCCGCGGCACGAAGGTACGGTTCAAGCCGGACGGGCAGGTCTTCGAAACCTTGGAATTCAGCTTCGACATCCTGGCGCAGCGGCTCCGCGAGCTGGCTTTCCTGAACAAGGGTCTGGCAATCACCCTCAAGGACGACCGCAAGGAAAAGGAACAGGTCTTCCATTACAAGGGCGGCATCGTCTCCTTCGTCGATCACCTGAACGAGGCCAAGACCCCGCTGCACAAGCCGATCTACGTCAAGGTTGAGAAGGCGGACCTCATCCTGGAGGTGGCGCTGCAATACAACGACGGCTACGCCGAAAACCTCTTTTCGTTCGCGAACAACATCAACACGAAAGAGGGCGGCACCCATCTGGTGGGCTTCAAGGCCGCGCTGACCCGCACGATCAACAATTACGCCAACGCCAACGATCTTCTCAAAAAAGAAACCGAATCGCTCAGCGGCGACGACGTACGCGAGGGGCTGACCGGCGTCGTCAGCGTGAAGGTGCGGAACCCGCAGTTTGAGGGCCAGACCAAGGCCAAGCTCGGGAACAGCGAAGTGAAGGGCATCGTGGAAGCCGCGGTAAACGAAGCCCTCGGGACCTACTTCGAAGAAAATCCGCCGGTCGCCCGCAAGATCATCGGCAAGGCCATCGATGCGGCGCGGGCCCGCGAGGCGGCGCGCAAAGCCAAGGAACTCATCCGCCGCAAGAGCGCCCTGGACGGCGGCTCCTTGCCGGGCAAGTTGGCCGACTGTTCGGAGAAGGATCCGGCACTCAGCGAGCTGTTCATCGTCGAGGGTGACTCGGCCGGCGGCTCCGCCAAACAGGGCCGCGATCGGAAATTCCAGGCGATCCTGCCGTTGAAGGGAAAAATTCTCAACGTCGAGAAGGCCCGCTTCGACAAGATGCTGACGAGCGACGAAATCCGGACGCTCATCATGGCGCTCGGGACCGGGATCGGCCGAAAGAAGGAAGACTCCGACAAGCCGGACAAGGAAGCCTTCGACATCGCCCGGACGAGGTACCACAAGATCGTGCTCATGACCGACGCCGACGTGGACGGCAGCCACATCCGCACGCTCCTGCTGACCTTTTTCTTTCGCCAGATGCCGGAGCTGTTGGAGCGGGGCTATATCTACATCGCCCAGCCTCCCCTCTTCAAGGTCAAGAAGGGAAAGACCGAGCGTTACCTCAAGGATGAGGCGGCGATGAACGAATACCTCGCGGATTTAGCGGTCGAGGAAGTGGAAGTCCATCTTCCAAGAAACGAGAGTGTAGGCAATTTGGACAGCCCACCTGATTTTGTCTCAGGCCGTCGCCTGCTCCCGATCCTCAAGAAGCTGATCGCGTTCGAGAGTCTCCTGCACAAGGTCAATAAGAAACACCATGAAGCCAACATGCTGCGCGCCTTCGTGGACGAACCGGCCCTGACCCGCGAGGCCTTAAAAGATCAAGCCGCGCTCAGGACGATCGTCGCCGACGTGAAGGCCGCGCTGGTCCTGCTCTATCCGAAGGCAGAGCCGACTATCGACATCCTGGAAGACGAAGAACACCAGTCGAGCAAACTGCTGTGCAAGCTCGCGGCGGGCGGTATGGCCCATCAATTGGAGATCACGCACGAACTGGTGGGGTCGGCCGACTTCCGCGAGTTGCAGAAGCAGGCCCCTTCGGCCATCGGGCTGGGCAAACCGCCGTACCGGATCAAGGTCAAGGGCACCGAGGTCCTCAAGAACGGCGCGGCGGAACTCGTCCAGGCGATCCTGGAGGAAGGCAAACAGGGGTTGAACATCCAACGGTATAAGGGTCTGGGGGAGATGAACCCGAGCCAGCTCTGGGAGACCACCATGGACCCGGAGAAACGGACGTTGCTGCGCGTCAACCTGGAAGACGTGACCGGCGTCGATGAAATTTTCACGATTCTGATGGGCGACGAAGTGGAGCCCCGGCGTAACTTCATTCAGCAACATGCGCTGGAAGTGCGGAATCTGGACGTGTAGCGAGTCCTGCACGACAAGGCGAACAGTTGTTTCTGTGGATTCGGAGGATGCTCAAAATGGCTCTTCGGCAAGGCCGCAGGCGAGAGAGGACCGGAGGCGTACCCTCTGGGGTACGTTGAGGACCTTCTCGAGCCGAGAACGAAGCCGGGGACCATGTTCAGTATCTGTGGAGGGTAGATGCCGCCGGATGAACGACTAGGACAGATCGCGATCGAAGACGAGATGCGCTCGTCCTATCTCGACTACGCCATGAGCGTGATCGTGGGCCGCGCCCTGCCGGACGTGCGGGACGGACTCAAGCCGGTCCACCGGCGCATTCTGCACGGCATGAACGAAATGGGGCTCGCCGCGAACCGGCCCTACCGGAAATCGGCCAAGATCGTGGGCGAGATCATGGGTAATTACCATCCCCATGGGGATTCCGCGATCTACGACACGCTCGTACGTATGGCGCAGAATTTCAACATGCGCTACATGCTGGTCGACGGCCAGGGGAACTACGGTTCGATGGACGGCGACGCCGCGGCGGCCATGCGGTACACCGAAGCCCGGTTGACTAGGCTGGCCGAAGAGTTGCTGGCGGATATCGACAAGGAAACGGTCGATTTCGGACCGAACTACGATGAATCCCGCGTCGAGCCGCTCGTCCTGCCCTCCAAGGTGCCGAACCTCCTCATCAACGGGGCCGGCGGCATCGCGGTCGGGTATGCCACCAACATTCCCACGCATAACCTGGGTGAAGTCATCGAGGGGCTGCTCCTCTTGCTGGACAATCCCGAGGCGACCATCGCGCAGTTGATGAAGAAGATTCCCGGGCCCGACTTCCCGACCGCCGGGTTCATCTACGGCACGGCCGGGATCAAGGAAGCCTATGAGACGGGACGTGGCCTGTTGACGATCCGCGCCAAGGTCGCGATCGAGACGGACGAACGGAACGACCGGGAGCGATTGATCGTCACCGAGATTCCCTACCAGGTGAACAAGGCCAAGTTGATCGAGAAGATCGCGGACTTGGCGCAGGAAGACCGTGTCACCGGCATTTCCGATATCCGCGACGAGTCCGACCGCGAGGGCGTCCGGATCGTGATCGAGTTGAAACGGAACGAGATTCCCCTCGTCGTCTTGAACAACCTGTACAAACACAGCCAGCTGCAGACCACGTTCGGCGTCAACATGCTGGCGCTCGTCAACAACCGGCCGGAGGTGCTGAGCCTCAAGCGGATCCTCGAGGCCTTCGTCGAGCATCGACGCGAAGTCGTCGTGCGCCGCACGGCCTTCGAGTTGCGCAAGGCGGAAGAGCGCGCCCACATCCTGGAAGGTCTCAAGATCGCGCTGGACAATCTGGATGCCGTGATCGCCTTGATCCGGCGCTCCCAATCGCCGGATGTCGCGCGGACGGGCTTGATGCAACAGTTCCAACTGTCGGAACTGCAGGCCAACGCCATCCTCGACATGCGGCTGCAGCGGCTCACCCAGCTGGAGCGCAACAAGCTGGTGGAAGAATATCGCGAGGTGCTGAAGACCATCGAGTATCTGCGGTCGGTCCTCGGCAGCGAAGCGCTCGTGCGCAAGATCATCCGTGATGAACTCATGGAGATCAAAGACAAGTATCAGGACGAGCGGCGCACGCAGATCGTCAAGGAAGAAGCCGAGCTGACGGTCGAAGATCTGATCGCCGAAGAAGAAGTGGTGGTCACGATCTCGCATGCCGGCTACATCAAGCGGAACGCGGTCACGCTCTATCGGGCGCAGCGGCGCGGCGGCAAGGGCAAGATCGCGATGGGTATCAAGGAGGAGGATTTCGTCGAGACCCTCTTCACGGCCTCCACGCACGACTCGTTGCTGTTCTTTACCGACGCGGGCAAGGTCTATTGGCTGAAGGTGCACGAAATTCCCGAAGCGAGCCGCGCGGCGAAGGGCAAGGCGCTGGTGAATCTCCTGGCCCTTTCGAAGGACGAGAAGGTCACGGCCACGTTGCCCGTGAAGGATTTCCCGGCGGATCGTTACGTGGTCATGGCGACGAAACTCGGCGTCATCAAGAAAACCGAATTGTCGGCCTACGGCAATCCGCGCCAGGGCGGCATCATCGCCCTCTCGCTCGATCAGGGGGATAAACTCATCGGCGTCGAGGTGACCGACGGGCAACGAGAGATTCTGTTGGGCACGAAGCGGGGCATCACGATCCGGTTCAAGGAAGAAGACGTGCGGCCGATGGGACGCACCGCGCACGGCGTGCGCGGGATCACGCTGGAGCCTGGCGACGAGGTCATCGGCATGGAGACCATCACGCCGGATTCGACCACCGCGATCCTGACCGTGACCGAGGGCGGCTATGGAAAACGGACGCCGGTGAACGAATACCGCGTGCAGGGCCGCGGCGGGAAGGGCATCATCAGCGTCAAGACGACGGAGCGGAACGGTCTTGCCGTCGGCTTCCTGCAGGTCCGTGACGACGATGAGATCATGTTGATGGCGGCCCAGGGCAAGGTGCTGCGTTGCAAGGTCGACGACATCCGGGAAATCGGGCGCAATACTCAAGGCGTGCGCCTGCTCGATTTGGACGGAGAGGAGGACCGCGTCGTCGCCGTGGCGCGGCTGGTCGAACGCGAAGAAGGGGTGCCCGACGAAGGCGAGTAGCCCCTCCGCGGGCCGCACCGGTTGCGGCCGGCATTCCTTACCATGGCCATGAACCACCCGACTCCGCCGACGGCCGGAACCGCCGCCGATTCCCGCAGCAAACGTCCGCTGGATACGGTCGTGAAGATGGCGCTGGGCGTCCTGTTCGGCTCCTTCGCGTTGATCTGGGGCGGCATGTTTCTCAGCCGGCCGGACCGGTCGATTCCTCCCTACAGCATCGGCTCCCAGGAACGTACATTGGTGGCGGTTCACGTTCCATCCTGGACCAGCGATACGGAAATCGAAACGCTGATCGAGCGATTCAGGAAAGTCGGCCGGGAAAGCCGGAATTTCGGTCCCATGAAGATCCATCCGACCACGCCCGATGATCCGCAGGGACGGTATCGGCGGATTGAGATTTATATCTTTACCGATGAGGGCTGGACGGAACCGGACATGTTGCACAAGTATGTGACGGGCGAAGACCAGGCGGTGCGTGAAGGGTTCGAACGGTCGTTGCGCGGGTTCTATCGTCTTGACGGGCAGGAGGAAGAAGGCCGCATCGGGCCGCTCCCGCAGGGAAAAGACAGCGCGGCCACGGCGGCCTATGCACGGCAGCTGTTCAAGGGGCCTGTCGTGGGGGATGCGACGGCGACTCCGTCCGGATCAAAGACTGGACCATGACGGCAGCCAGCTGACGGCGGAGCGCCTGATCCTGAATGCCTTGGGTGTGGAACGCCGCTTCGTGGAGCAGGTCGGCGGTCGGTTCTGCCGGCCTCGGCTCAGGGGCGGCGTAGTGCACGGCCGGTGATGGGTCTGCGGCACAGTCTCCGATGCGCAGCACGATCTCCGTCACCAGCGCCTGCCCCGCCGTCTCGTTCACCTTCTGCAACAGCACCGGCTTGAGGAAAGTGAGTTGCTGGAGCCAAACCGAGTTGCGGACGAAGACGTAGAGCTTTTTGAACCGGATTTGATCGGGACGCGTGTGCGTCGCGATCGGCTCGCCCACGATGCCGGGCCATTGGCGGCGCAGACGCGCTTCAAAGAGTTTGCTCTCCAGACCCAGGCGATGGGCGAGGCCGGCCAGGATCGTGCCGAATGAATCGAGTCTGTTCTGTCCGCTCATGGCGGCATCATAACAAAATGCGCCTGCCTGTAACAGCCGGCGGTGATGTGACATGACCAAAGACCACGACAAAGACGATCAGTATAAAGTGGTGGCCACCAACCGCAAGGCCTATCACGACTATTTCATCGAGGAGAAGTTCGAAGCCGGTGTCATCCTGCGAGGAACCGAGGTGAAGTCGTTGCGCGAAGGGCGCGTGAATCTGCAAGATAGTTATGCCTCGGTCGACGACGGCGAAGTCTACCTGCAACATTGCCACATCAGTCCCTACTCGCACGGCAACCTCATGAACCATGATCCCCTCCGCAAGCGGAAACTCCTGCTGCATCGCAAGGAAATCAACAAACTGATCGGGAAGACCCAACTGAAGGGCCTGACCCTCGTGCCCTTGCGCATCTACTTTTCGAAACGCGGCCATGCCAAGGTGGAGTTGGCGCTGGCGAAGGGGAAGAAGCAGTACGATCGCCGCGAGTCCATCAAGGCCCGCGAAGCCGGCCGCGAAGTGGAGCGGGCGATCAAGGGCAGGAAGTGAATAGCGAGCCGGCCTAGGAGTGCCCAACTGCGCCCGTCGAGCGAAGTCCCTCCAAGGGTGCACGCTCCGGGAGCACAGGGCACTCCTAGACCGGCTCGCCAGACAAAAGTGACAAAGGGAGAGGCTGCGGCAGCGGTGCCAAGGCAAGAAGAACGCGGAGCGACGGTGAGCACCTATGAAATGGCTGAGCGACTGGTAATGTTAGGTGATAGCTCGGCGATGTACCAGTGAAGGACGGCCTGGTGGCGTTCGTGATAAGCAGAGAATCGTAGAAAGGAACCGGCGTCAAAGAATCCTCTCGGTGCACGAGCCTTGTTTCCCTGTTCTCCTATAGAGATGAACAGACCGGTCACGTGGTGTCTTTCAGTCGCAAGTGACTGATCCTGGGCCGGCACCTTCTCGTTCTCAGTGCGTGAGACGCCAATCCGAGTTCGTCCAGACCTGCACCCGACTTCCGACCCCTGACGATTCTCGAACACTCCTCACATTCCAAACCGTTCCGTGAACGCAACCGCCTGGAGCTACAGGCAAAACAGTCTCATCTCCCCCTGTAGAGCAAATCACGACTTGACTTGATTCTAACTAGAACTATTATACTGGAGTCGGGTTGGCCGGCTCTTCGCCGGACGATCCGAGTGGTGGGCAGAGCCAGGTGGTCAATGGTCGATCACAGGAGGGGACCGAGATGAAAGCACTATTCGATACGGACGAGAGCTGGTCTGGCCTGATTCTCCGGCTGACCTTGGGGTTGGTGATGTTTCCACACGGCGCACAGAAGTTGCTCGGCTGGTTCGGCGGCTTCGGGTTCGACGGTACCATGGGGTTCTTCACTCAAAAAATGGGGCTGCCCTGGATCGTGGCGTTTCTGGTCATCATGGGAGAATCATTCGGGAGTGTGGGCTTGCTCGCTGGCTTCCTGACTAGATTCACCGCGGCCAGTTTTATCATCATCATGTTGGGCGCCATCGTCACGACGCATATTCCGCATGGGTTCTTCATGAACTGGTTCGGCCAACAACAGGGTGAAGGCTATGAATATCACCTCCTGGTCATCGGGATCAGCGCGGCCCTCCTCGTCACTGGCGCAGGAAAGTGGTCGGTTGATAGAGTGCTCGCGGAACGGCTTCGCCCGTAAACCTTTGTTGAGTTGATGAAAGTGAAGGCACAACCCATGACTTTGATAAGCCCCCTTCGGTTGGTCGCCAACGATGACTTCATGATCGCGGGAGATGTCCCACGTCGTTCGGTGCCGACCGACGACGACCTGCTGGATGCCTATTCCCAGGCGGTCATCACCGCTTCCGAAGAAGTGAGTCCGGCGGTGGTGAAGATCGAGGTCCGCCGGCGACCGGGCAGGTCGGTCGGGAATGGAATGAATCCGCGAAGGTATCACGGGCAGCGGCTCCGGCTTCATCTTTACCCCTGACGGCTTCGCGTTGACGAACAGTCATGTGGTGCAGGGGACGGAGCAGATCGAGGTGACCTTGTCGGATGGCCGTCGGTACTCTGCCCAGGTCATCGGAGAGGATCCCGATACGGACCTGGCCGTGATCAGGGTCGAGGCGCCGCTCCTGAGCCCCGCAGGGCTCGGTGATTCGCGCGCGATCCGTGTCGGACAACTGGCCATCGCGGTCGGCAATCCCTATGGATTCCAGTGCACCGTGACCGCCGGTGTGGTGAGCGCGCTCGGACGTTCCTTGCGTTCGACTTCCGACCGGCTGATCGACAATGTGATCCAGACCGATGCGGCGTTGAATCCCGGCAATTCAGGAGGCCCGCTCGTCAATTCGCGCGGAGAAGTGATCGGCGTCAACACGGCCGTGATCAGATCTGCTCAGGGTATCTGTTTCGCCATCGGCATCAACACGGCCAAATTTATCGCGGGCCGGCTGATCAAGGACGGGAAAATCCGCCGCGGCTTCCTGGGTATCTCGGGGCAGAATGTGGAGTTGCCCCGGCGCATCGTCCGGTTCAACGACTTGCTGACTGAAAGCGGAATTCTCGTCGTGGCGGTGGAGCCCCATAGTCCGGCGCAGCGGGCCGGCCTCGTGGAGGGCGATGTCATCATCGGTTACGGCGATCAGACCCTGCGGGGCATCGATGATCTGCATCGGCTGCTGGTCGAGGAGAAGGTCGGCGTACCGATGGCCCTGACGTTTCTGCGGCGCGGAGAGAAGAGGACGGTCTCGGTGATCGCCGAGGAATCCCGAGTCAACGATCGATAAGGTGAGGAGGTGCGCGATGAGCATCATCGTTCAAGGCAATGTACAGACGCAGCCGGTGGACATACGTCGAGCCTCCGAGCGGTTTCATACGAAGATCGATTGGCTCGATTCGTACCATAGTTTCAGTTTCGCGAACCACTACGATCCGGGGAACACCCATCATGGGCTCCTGCTCGTGAGCAACGACGATCGGGTGAAGGCCGGCACCGGATTCAGGACCCATCCGCATCAGGATATGGAAATCGTGACCTGGGTGCTGGATGGCGAATTGGAGCACAAGGATTCCGAAGGCAACAAGGGCATCATCTACCCAGGACTGGCCCAGCGCATGAGTGCCGGTACCGGCATCTGGCATTCGGAGATGAATCCGCGAGCGGATCGTGACGTGCACTTCATTCAGATGTGGGTGGTTCCGGACAGTCAGCGGGCCAACCCTGGGTATGAACAGCGTGATATCAACGGTCCACTCAATGGAGGAGGATTGATCCCGATTGCCTCTGGGAAGGGGCACAACGCAGCCATTTCGATCAGACAGAAGGGTGCCGTGCTTTGGGGCGGCAGGCTCAAGCCGGGAGAGACGGTACAGGTCCCGGACAACCGGTTCGTGCATCTCTACGTGGCCAAGGGCGGCGCGCAGCTGGAGGCAGCGGGGTCGTTGCAGGCGGGAGACGCGGTGAGGCTGACCGCGGCAGGACCGCGCAAGCTCACGGCGGACCAAACCACCGGAGCAGAGGTCCTGCTGTGGGAAACAGAAGAGACGGTGAATTTCTGACGCTTTCGAACAGAACGGTCACAACACCGTCCTGTGAATAGAGAAAGGAGACGAAGAATGACTCAACAGGAAACGACGGCCGCCGTCACGACAAAGGAAGTCGCCGGGGTCTATCAGGCGGGATCCCAACATATGGTCGGTGATGGATTTCCGGTCCGCAACATGATTCCAGGGGCCGGTGTCGAGGAACAGCTGTCCCCGTTTTTGCTCCTGGACTACTTGGGGCCGGAGCAGTTTCCGCCGACGAACCGGCAGCTCGGGGTGGGCGAGCATCCGCATCGGGGATTCGAGACGGTCACGATCATGTACCACGGCAAGGTGGCACATCGGGACTCGACCGGAAGCGGCGGCGTCATCGGTCCCGGCGATGTGCAGTGGATGACCGCCGCCTCCGGCATCGTGCATGAAGAGCTACACGAGAAGGAATTTGCCAGACAGGGCGGTCTATTGGAAGGGATCCAGCTGTGGGTCAATCTGCCGAAGGCGTTCAAGATGGCTGCGCCGCGGTACCAGACGCTGGTGAGCGACGATATTCCTGCGGTGGACCTCGGTGGAGGAGCCGGCCTGTTGCGTGTGATCGCCGGAGAATTTCGCGGCGTCAAGGGGCCGGCCAAGACGTTCACGCCCGTGCATCTGTACGATCTGCGGCTGAAGGCCGGACATCAGACCGAGCTGGCCCTGCCGGAAGGATTCAATTCGGCGCTGTTCGTGCTGCATGGGCAGGTGACGGTGAACGGATCGCAGGTCGTGCAGGAAGTGGACATCGCCTTGCTCGGACAGAAGGGTGAACGGGTGTCGCTCGAGGCCAAGCAGGACGCGACGATCCTCGTGCTGAGCGGCGAGCCGATTGCCGAACCGATTGCCCGCTACGGCCCGTTCGTCATGAACCAGCGCGACGAAATCATTCAGGCCGTACAGGACTATCAGGCGGGGAAGATGGGGCATCTGTCCTGACGCCGTCGTTAGAAGGGACGTTCACATGAACCAGCAGAAGAAGGGTCTTTCCATTGAAGTCTATTCCGATGTGGTCTGCCCCTGGTGCTACATCGGCAAGCGGCGACTGGAACAGGCGCTGGATACGACGAGGGGGCGAGACGAAGCCCCTGTCGTCTGGCGTCCGTTTCAGCTCAATCCGACCATGCCGAGGGCCGGGATGGACCGTCGCGTCTATCTTGAAGCGAAGTTCGGCGGTCCCGGCGAGATGAAGGCGATTCAAGAGCGCGTCGCCACAGTCGGCGCCGGTGCCGGCATCGATTTCATGTTCGACCGGATCGAACGAACTCCGAACACGTTCGACGCGCACCGCTTGATCTGGTTCGCAGGGCAGCACCAGCGTCAGGACGAGATGGTTGAAGAATTGTTTCATGGCTACTTCATCGAGGGGCTGAATATCGGGCAGGCCGAGACACTGGTTTCCCTCGCTGTCCGAGCCGGGTTGGACGGGGACGAGGTCGGACGGCTGCTGCAGACGGACGAAGGTGTCGAGGCAGTGCGGCAGGAGGAGGTGCGTGGACATCGGCTGGGGATCAGGGGCGTGCCCTACTTCCTGTTGAATGGAAGCGCCGCTTTGTCGGGAGCGCAACCGGTGGAGACCTTTGTCTCCGCGATCGAGCGGGTCGCCAGTTGAGGAGGAACCGAAATGGCTGTCCAGGTCTATGGATGTAATCACATCGTGATCGAAGTCACGGATGCGAAAAAGGCCGTGAAGTTTTACTCCGACGTGTTCGGATTGAAGATGCTGCGGGGCGGTGAAGGCGCCGCCTGGTGTAAACTCGGCGAGCATCAGTTCATGGCGATCTTCGAGGTCGAGCAGCTTCAGCCGGATCGGGTGAAGCATTTCGGCCTGATGGTCCGGGATGCCGATCAAATCAAGGAAGTTCGCCGCAAACTGACGAGGAAATACAAACTCAAGCTGCACCCCGATTTCCGATGTGATTTCCGTGATCCCTGGGGGAACCGCATTCAAGTCGGCGACCTGAGCGACGAATCGCTCGTGTGGCTCCTCCCCTATCAAGAAGTGCAAAAAGCCGGGATCACGTTCACCAAACCACCACGTGCGCAACCACGAAAGGAGACGAGATGAGCAACCAGACCCTTCAACAACGCCTGCAGGGGCTCTTGACCTCCATTCAGCAGGGGAAGATCATGGACGCGATGAACGAGTTCTACGATGCGGACACGGTGATGCAGGACAACGCCAATCCTCCCACGAAGGGACTCGCCGCCAACATCGAACGCGAGAAACAGTTTCTCAACGGCGTCAAGGAGTGGAAAGGGTTTCACGTCACGGCGTCCGGCGTCGGCGAGAACGTGACCTTTTATGAATGCGTCCTGGAATTCATCGCGACGAACGGCCAGCCGGTGCGTATGGAGCAGGTGTCCGTCGCGAAATGGAAGAACGGGAAGATCGTCAATGAGCGGTTTTACTACGACACAGGGAAGTGAGCGTCATAGCCCACATTCTTCATGACGATTCGTGACGAAACCGCCAAGACGCCATGCGAGACGGGCACGCGGAGCCCTGAGAGGCCATGACATACTTGAAACAGTATGTCGAGGTCACGAAGGGCGAGCCTGCCCGCCGGCCGCGCGAAGCTTGCGGCCAGGCTGGTCGCAGCGGCGTATCGGCGATTGCAGTAGAAGCGCTCATGAATAATGTGGGCTAAGCACCGGGTGAGCACAGGGGCTGTGAGCACAGACGCTCCAGCTCTTCCCGTCGTTCCGGCACAGGATGAAAGAGAAGGAGATTCCATGAAGTCTGATCTCGACAAAGTCAAAGCCCTTGCAAAGGATCTCACCAAGACCTACCCTCGGAGCCCGCGCGAGATGCTCGGCGGCTATGTCATCGCCGCCCGCTGTGCGGACAAATGCCGGGCGTTCCTCCTGAACATGAATGGGGAATATAACTATTGGCCCTGTTCGTTGGCCTCTCTATGGTTCACATTTACCGGGATCACCCCGGATCAGTTCAAGGAAGTCGTGGCCACAGGCGCGACCGACGAAGAGCTCGCAGTCTGGATCAAGGCCCATTCCAAGGTGCAGGACAAGCAGGCGATCATTGAATGGAACAACAAGATGCGGGACATGCGTCTTTCCGAGATGGCGCCGCCGGTGCAAGCGTACATGGAAGAGTACATCCCGAGGTATGTACCAACCCATCGCCCCGTGTACGCCTACTTCGACGTCTACGACCTTGAAGAGAAGCGATTGTGACGGTCGATGGTGTCGCCCTGTCTGGAGCGTGAAGGAGCCCTGCATGCCGGAAGCCGATTGGATTGAAGTAGGAGGCCTGGACGAACTCAAGCGGCAGCCGCTGCAGGAAGTCAGCTGCGGCAGGACCAAGCTCGCGCTCAGCTACAAAGACGGCGAATTCGGTGTGATCTCGGGAACCTGTAACCATGCCGGTGGTCCATTGAGTCAGGGCACCCTCGACGGCGACTATGTCGTCTGTCCCTGGCACTATTGGAAGTTCCATTGCAAGACCGGGCACGGCGAGCCGGGGTATGAACAGGATCAGGTCCCAGCCTATGCCACCAAAACGGAGAACGGCCGGCTCTACGTGGACCTTGCTTCGGCAACGAAGCGGAAGAGGCAGCTGCACAGGCCCCATCCGCTCGCGCGCCCGATCGTCCGCGCCGAAGGCCCGATCCGCGTGGTGGGGATTTCAACGACCGCGATGACGCAGAACCATCCACGGTACAGTACCTCGGACGCGCTGTTGGGCGTGGCGCTGGACCATGCGCGGACCACGCTCCGACTGGAAACCCAATGTATCAAGCTGCGGGACCTCAGTTTTCGGCCCTGTGAAGGATTTTATTCCAAGGCGGCGGAGGCCTGCACCTGGCCCTGCTCGATCACGCAGATGGACCAGACGGATCAGATGGATCGCGTGTACGAAGCGGTCGTGCATTGGGCGGATGTGATTCTGATTTCGACCCCGATCCGCTGGGGCAACGCCAGCAGCCTCTATTACAAGATGGTCGAACGGATGAACTGCATCCAGAACCAGGAAACCATCGCCAACAGGCATCTCCTCAAAAACAAAGTGGCGGCCTTCATCATCATGGGCGGGCAAGACAACGTGCAGGGCGTCGCCGGACAACTGATGACCTTTTTCGCCGAAGTCGGCTGCCAGTTTCCGCAGTTCCCGTTCATCGCCCATTCGAGGGGCTGGAGCGCCGAGGACATGGAACGGAATGTCACCGAGGTGCAGCACAGCCGGGAACTGCGGGAAGGGGCGCAGGAACTCGTCGCCCGCGCCGCGGACATGGCGAGATTGATGGTGGAGGGTCGGATGCGGAACCATCCCCTGGCGCGCGGCGGTCGCAAGGCGCATCAGCTGGATAGTGAGGCCGGACCATAGAAGCTGGATGGCCTGTGGTGCAGTCGCCGTCGGAAGAATCGACCACGAGGTGAATCGAGCGGACGGACGGTTGTGCCGCGCCACCGTTCAATTGTAAGGTGGAACGGCCGATCTACGTTCGTTCAAGACGAGTCACAGGAGGTTCGTCGGCATCATGATGCCCGTGCGCTCCACCATCATGAAATGTTGGACGACCTGTATGCTCCTGCTGGCCGGTGCCTGGCTCTTCGGCTGTAAACAAGAGGCGGGACCTCCTCCCCCACCGCCCCTGCCGGAGGTGCAAGTCGTCGAGGCCACCAACCAAACCGTGGCGGACGAGCCGGAATTCATCGGGCAGGCGGAAGCCTCCCGCATCGTCGAGATCCGTTCGCAGGTGACGGGGATCATGAAGGAGCGTCTCTTCCTGGAGGGACGCGATGTTCATAAGGGAGAGCCTCTTTATCGCATCGATCCGGTGCCCTTTCAAGCGGCCTACGTCAGCGCCAAGGCCAGGGCTTCCCAAGCCGAAGCCAGGCTCGTCCAGGCCCGTCAAAATCTCGCCCGGGTGAAGCCGCTCTTGGCAGAACAGGCGGTCAGTCAAAAGGACATGGACGACGCGGTGGCCGAAGAACTCGCAGCCAAGGCGGCGCTGGAGGCGGCGAAGGGGGACGTGGTGAAGGCGAAGTTCGATCTCGACAACACCCTCATCGTCGCGCCTATCGATGGATTGATCGAACGGACCCGCTACTATGAAGGACGCCTGGTCACGGCCCAAACCGACCTGCTGACCGTCATCCATCAGATGGATCCGATGTACGTCATCGTCAGCGCCCCTGAGAGTTTCCTGCTCAAGCGCCGGCGGGACATCATCACCAAGCGCATCGAACATCCGGGGATCTACAAATTGACTGGCATCATCACCTTCGTGGACGGAACGACCTACCCTCATGAAGGGGTCTTGGACTTTGCCGATGTGGGGTTGCGCGCCGAGACGGGGTCGCGGCAGGCGCGGGTGGTCTTCCCCAACGCCGATCGCGTGCTGATGCCGGGGCAATTCGTCACGGTCAAGTTTCACGGGGTCTCGAAGCCCCACGCCATCCTGGTGCCGCAACGGGCCGTCCAGCAGGGACCGAAGGGGTCGGTCGTCTACGTGGTCGGCGAGGGCGACAAGGTGGAAATCCGTGACGTCAAAGCGACCCTGTGGCGAGGCGATGAATGGATCATTGAAGAGGGGTTGCGGGCCGGCGAGCGGGTCGTGGTCGACGGGTTCCAACGGGCGATGCCGGGGGTTCAGGTGAAGCCCGTGACCGTGGCGGGGCCGACCCATACCGCGGAAAAGACGGCCCCGACCGCCGCCCGCTCCGAAGGGACCAAATGAGTCCGACCTTCTTCATCGACCGGCCGATCTTCGCATCGGTCCTCTCCATCGTCATCGTCGTGGTGGGGCTGGTGGCCATGCAGGCCTTGCCCATCGCGCAGTTTCCCCCGATCACTCCGCCCATGGTGCAGATCGAAGCCGACTATCCCGGCGCCAGTGCGGAGGTGGTCGCGGAATCGGTGGCGCGCCCGATCGAACTGCAGCTTCCCGGCATCGATAACCTCTTGTATTTCGATTCGACGAGCACCAACGACGGCCACCTGACCATCCGGCTCACCTTCGAGATCGGCACCAACGTCGATATTGCGCAAGTCCAGACGCAGAACCGGCAGAAACTGGCGGAACCGCAACTGCCGCCGGAAGTCATCCGGCAAGGGATCACCGTCAAGAAAATGTCTCCGGACCTGCTGGCCGTCATGGTGCTGCAGTCCACCGATCCGCAGCACGATGCCTTCTTCCTCTCCAACTTCGCCATCCTGCGCATCATCGACAACGTCAAACGGCTGCCAGGCGTGGGCGATGCGATGGTCTTCGGGCAGCAGAACTACAGCATGCGGCTGATCCTGAACCCGGTGCGGATGGCCCAGTTGAGCCTGACCCCGACGGACATCGCTACGGTGGTGCGGGAACAGAATCGGGACTTTCCCGCCGGGACGATCGGGCGGGAGCCGACGCCGCAGGGGACCGAGTTGACGCTGCCGCTCATCACCGAAGGGCGGATGTCGGATGTCCGTGAATTCGAGGAAATGATCGTGCGGGCCCTGCCGAACGGATCGATGGTCCGGCTCAAGGACGTGGCACGGATCGAACTGGGGGCCCAGTCCTATGTCTTGGAAGGCCGGTACAACCACAAACCGACCGCCCTGCTCATCACGTTCCTCTCCCCCGGCGCCAACGCGCTCGACACGGTGAAACGGATACGCCAGGAAATGGACGGTCTGGCCAAGGTCTTCCCGCCCGGCGTCACCTACGATATTCCCTACGACACGACGCGGTTCGTCGAGGTCTCCATCAAGGAGGTCGTCGCGACGCTGCGGGATGCCATGATCCTGGTGCTCCTGGTGGTGTACCTCTTTCTCCAGAGTTGGCGCGCCACCTTGATCCCGGCCGTGGCGGTGCCGGTGTCGCTCATCGGCACGTTCGCCGGCATGGAAGCGCTGGGGTTTTCGATCAACACCCTGACCCTGTTCGGCTTGGTGCTGGCCATCGGAATCGTAGTGGATGACGCCATCGTGGTTGTCGAAAACGTGGAGCGCCACATGGCCGGCGGCCTCTCGCCGAAAGAGGCGGCGAAGAAAGCCATGGGCGAAGTGACCGGACCGGTAATCGCGATCGTGCTGGTGCTGTGCGCCGTGTTCGTGCCGGTGGGATTCCTCGGAGGCATCACCGGGCAACTGTACAAGCAATTCGCCATTACGATCGCGGTGTCCGTCACGATCTCCGGATTCGTCGCCCTGACACTCAGCCCGGCCCTCTGCGCGCTGGTGCTGAAGCCGGGCCATGGCCGGCACCGAGGCTTCTTCGGACTCTTCAACCGGGTCTTCGATTCGATCCAACTGCGCTATGGAACGGTGGTGGGGCTCACGCTCAGGCACAGCCTGCTCTCATTGGCCGTATTCGGCCTGGTGCTCGGCATCGCAATGCATCTGTTCAGGACCATTCCCATGGCCTTCTTGCCCGATGAAGACCAGGGGTACTTCATTACGATCGTCCAACTGCCGGATGGCGCGTCCAAAAAACGGACCGATGCGGTGCTCGACAAGGTCGAGAACTATTACCAGTCGATTCCGGCCGTGTATGGCACGCAGACCCTGTCCGGCCAGAATTTCGTCTTCAACACCCGCGGCACCAATACGGCCACCATGTTCGCTCCCTTGAAACATTGGGATGAACGAACCGGCAAACAGAACCACGTGAAGTCCATCATCGCGGGGGCCTTCCGGGAGTTCGCCAAGATTCCCGAGGGACTGGTCCTGGCCTTCAATGCCCCTTCCATTCGGGGTCTCGGCGCGACCGGCGGCTTCTCGGTCCAGGTGCAGGACCCGAGCGGCGGCGATTTCAAGAAGTTCGCGACGGTGGCGCAGGAGTTCGTCGCCAAGGCGAGGCAGGATCCGGCGATCGGGGCAGTCAACACGAGCTTCCGCGTCTCTGCCCCGCGCGTGCGCGCCAAAATCAATCGCGAGCGGGCCAAGGCACTGGGCGTGCCGATTTCGGAAGTCTTCGACACCCTCCAGGCCTATTTCGGGAATTTCTACATCAATGACTTCGTGAAGTTCGGTCGCGTCTATCGCGTCCAAACCGAGGCGGAGCCGCAGTACCGGTCCACGCCGGCCGATATCAGCAAGATTTACGTGCGGGCGCTGAACAACGGGCAAGGCCCGACGATGATCCCGCTCGACACGGTGGTCTCGACGACCTACGGCAGCGGTCCGGATCCCGTGACCCATTTCAATGGATTCAATACGGCGCTCGTCTTGGGCTCGGCTGCGACAGGCTACAGCTCAGGTGAAGCGCTGGATGCGTTGCAGCGGGCCGCCCAGGAGGTGTTGGTTCCTCAGGGGTTCGACATCGACTGGAGCGGCATTTCGTACCAGGAACGCAAGGCCGGTACCCAATCGGTGTCGGCGTTCGGATTCGGTCTGCTCATGGTATTTCTTGTGTTGGCGGCGCAGTACGAGAGCTGGGCCGTGCCGTTTGCGGTCATCCTTGCCGTTCCGTTCGGGGTGTTCGGGGCTCTGGTTGCCGTGTGGCTTTCGGGCATGACGAACGACATCTACTTCCAGATCGGTTTGGTGACACTCATCGGCCTCGCGGCGAAGAACGCCATCCTGATCGTGGAATTCGCCAATCAGCGGTACGAACATGGCCTGTCGTTGGTGGATGCGGCGATGGAAGCGGCCAAACTGCGGTTTCGGCCGATCATCATGACCTCGATGGCCTTTATTCTCGGCGTGGTCCCACTGGTCATCGCCACCGGAGCCGGCGCGGCCAGTCGCCATTCCATCGGTACCGGCGTGTTCGGCGGCATGCTTGCCGCGACCTTCCTGGCGGTCTTCTTTGTGCCGTTGTTCTTCGTACTCGTTCGCACATTCAGCCACCGAGTGACTGGTCGAACGGGAGGAGCAAGTCCGACAGCGGCTGCTTTGTCGGCCGGGTCGCAGAGGGGAGTCACAGCAGGGGTGCATCAGGCGCTGCAGAAAGAGGAAGAGCCATCATGATACTCAAGGACAGGATCGTGCTGGTCGCCGGAGGATCGGGGGCCCTTGGACATACCGTCGTGCCGGTTGTGGCGGGGGCAGGTGCGCGAGTCATCACGGCAGATCGCAATCCGCCGTCGGCGCGGATTGCGGGAGAGACCGCGATGAAGGCCGATGTCACCGATGGGGCGGACGTTCGGCGCCTGGTGAACGAGGTGATCCGAACGCAGGGCCGCATCGACGTGTTGATCAATCTGGTCGGCGGCTTCGCCATGGGGCGCCTACAGGAAACCGATGAAGCCCTGTGGCAACGGATGCTGACGATGAACGTGACGGCGGCCTTCCTGCTCTCGAAAGCCGTGCTGCCCCATATGGTGGAACGAGGAACCGGCCGTATCCTGCATACCGCGGCTTGGGCGGCGGTCGAACCCTTCCCCGGAGCCGCTGCCTACATCGTGGCCAAATCCAGTCTGCTCGCCTTGATTCGCGTGCTGGCGCTCGAGTTGAAAGGTTCCGGAGTGACGGTCAACGGGGTGCTGCCCACCACGATCGATACGCCGGCCAACCGGGCGAGCATGCCGGAGGTCGATCCCTCTACCTGGACCAAACCGGAATCCATCGCCGAGACGCTGCTCTTTCTGGCCTCTGATGGGGCCGGCCAGATCAACGGGGCCGCGGTTCCGATCGGGACTCATGGCGGTGTGAAGGCCGTGGGCAAGCGATAACAAGGAGACGAACCATGGCTGGTCAGGACCATGCGGGCGCTCACCTCCACAATCTGTCCCGGGCGCTGCTGCGCCTGCACAAGGCGTTGTTGGACGGCGAGCGGGTGACCTATGAGCGGGTGCACGGGCGTATCCCGACCAACGGTGCGTTTTTTCAGCTGGTGCTGGGCGATGCCTGGTTTGCCTGGTTACGACCGCTGTCTCAAATGATGGCCCGGCTCGATGAGCTGGCCGAAGGAAAGGAGGTCGCGGACCGCGCGGAAATCACCGCCCTCATCGCCTCGGTGCGGGCTCTCTTGACGCCGTCGGAAGAGGGCGACGGATTCGGCAGGCATTATTACGATGCGTTGCAGCGGGAGCCGGACGTGGGGTTGGCGCATGCGGCGGTGCGGGCGTTGCTGCGGTAGCCGCCGTCCCGATATTGAGTGAAGGGTATCTCGTGAAGCGTGAATCGTGTGAGAAGGAAGCTCGTCGTCATGTGATTGCGAGAGACGAGCGACGCTTCGCGAACGACGAAAGGAAACCATGAAGGCACAGTACCTGGGGCATGTGGTGTTCTACGTAAAGGACCTTCAACGGTCCCTCGCCTTCTATCGCGACCTGCTCGGCTTTCACGAAGTGGGACGGATCTTCAACGGCGCAGCGGCGGCATTGACGAGCGGGCGCACCCACCACGAACTGTTGCTCATCCAGGTCGGCGATGCGCCGGGACCACCGACCGGACGCCGTCGAGGGCTCTACCACATCGGCATCAAGATCGGCGACAGCCTCGATGAACTCAGGACTGCGAAGCGTGAATTGGAGCAGGCCGGCGTCCCGATCGACGGCATGAGCGACCACACGGTGAGCCAAAGCCTCTATCTGCACGACCCCGACGGCAATGAGGTCGAGCTGTATGTGGATGCCGATGAGGCGATCTGGAAAAACAATCCCGACGCCGTCGTCTCGCCGATCAAACCGTTGCGGCTGTAATTCGTAGTCGGTGCGAGTTTTGTGCGGTCACGAGTGAAACGACCTCCTCTCCCCCATCGAGGGAGAGGAGAGGGTGAGGGGGCGGCAAGAAAGTACCTTACCGTTAGGCAGAATCACAACCCACAAGGAGGAACAGGCAGATGAGCAAGATGACGATTCTCGGTTCGATTGTTCTGAGCGGATTGCTGTTGTCGCCGGCCCTGTATGCCGACGAAGGAGGGAAGCAGGGAAGAAAGGCGACCAGCATGAAGGTGAGCGGTGTCGTCTCGAAGGTATAGGGAGGCATCACCACCGTGAAGACCTCGTGGGGTCAGATGATGATCTCGTCCGCCACCGCACCCAAACACCTGGCAGTCGGAGAAGAAGTCGAAATGTTGGTGAACGACAACAATGTCGTGATCGATGTCCATCGAAAGGGAGAGGCGGCTCACTTCCATCGCTATGTCACGGGCAACCTGACCTACACCTCCCCGGATCACAAGGAGATCAAGCTCTGGACGCCGGAGGGAGAGAAGGCGTTTGATGTGCAGACCGGGCGATCCAAGATGTCGGCCTTCGAGGAAGGGGCCCCCGTGACGGTCGAGCTGAACGAAGCCGGGAAGGTCATCGACATCCACCGCTTCACCGTCGAGATGAGCTTCGACGAACACCCTCCACCCAGGCCGGCTATTCGATTCAGGTCAACGGAACAGTCACCAAGATCCAATCGGGCCTGATCTATGTGAAGACTCCGGCCGGGCAGTACACCATCAGCGCGAAGACGGCGCTGGCCGATGCGGCCGTCGGTGACGAGGTCTCGCTCTGGGTCAACGAAGAAAACATGGTCATCGACCATCACGGAAAAGAGAAACACAAGGCCGGGATGCACCGTCTGATTTTCGGCAAGCTGATCTATGCCGGTTTGACCAAGAAAGAGATCAAGCTCATGACACCGGAAGGAGAGAAGGTATTCCCGTTGGAGCGGATGGAAGTGAAGACCAAGCCGATCGCGGAAGGGTCGAATATCGTGGTGGAGTTGAACGAGGAAGGCACCGTAATCGACATCCGGAAGGCGCAATAACCAAGTCCGGCCAGTGAGTTCACAGGCGACAGGGGCCATCGGCCATGACGGCGGATGGCCCCTGTAAGTTGAACCTCTCTTCGCCGTGATGCGGCGATCGACTACGAAAGGAGACCAGTGCCATGGACAAGCCCATCATTGCCGCCAAACAGCCGGCGGTGTTGTCGTTGGACCCCGGTACCTACTACTGGTGTCGCTGCGGGCGTTCGAAGGACCAGCCGTTTTGTGACGGCTCCCACAAGGGCACGGGGTTGACGCCGGTTGAGTTTTCGTTGGCGGAGAAGAAACAAGTCGCCTTGTGCCAGTGCAAACAGACCAAGAATCCCCCGTTCTGCGACGGCACGCACAAGACGCTCTGAGGTCTCGTCACAAGCGCGGCCTACGGAGCACGAACGGTCGTGAGTGTGAAGGGTGGAGGTGACATGACATGGCATTGAAAGTGACGGTCGGCCCTCCGGTCACCACCATCAATCACGGCAGTACCTTTTTGGTGAGTGAATTCGACGGCTCCATTACGGACGCCTCCGATCAAGGCTTCTATTCGCGGGACACGCGATATATCAGCCGCTATCAGCTGTATATCGACGGCGAGCCCTGGACCCTGCTGAATTCCGGCGCCATCACTTATTTCGCCTCGCGAACCTACCTCGTCAACCCGAAGGTCCAGACGGAGCATGGAACCATTGCCGCCGGAACCCTGGGACTCGTACTGGGTCGCACGGTCGGAGAGGCGCTTCACGAGGACATCGATATCAGGAACTACAGTACCGAGCGGGCGCGGTTCAATCTGGAACTCCTGATCCGCAACGACTTCGCCGACATCTTCGAAGTCAGGGCCAAAACATTCACGCGCCGAGGCCATATCGAAACCGAATGGGCCGGCGACAGCCAACGGTTGATCAGCCGGTATGTCCATAGAGACTTTCACCGGGCCCTGACGGTTTCCTTCGAGGGGTGCGACTCGAAGGCCCTCTACGGGAACGGCCGCATCAACTTCACGATTGAGCTGGCGCCAGGCGCCGGCTGGCATGCCTGCTGGAAATACGATATCCAAGAGGGCGATGGCGTCCGACGCGCTCCTGCCGGCTGTGCGCATGAGTGCGAGCAGACCGGTACCGCTCAAACTCTGGCGCAGTGGAAACAAGCTACCACGCAGATCACCACCTCGAACGAGGAATGGTATCGGTTGTGCCGGCAATCGGTCGAAGACATGGCGGCTCTGCGCCTCTCGGCAGACGATCAGCACCAGGAGGAGCTGCTGGCTGCCGCCGGTGTGCCCTGGTTCGTCACGGTCTTCGGTCGCGACAGTCTGATCGTGAGTCTGCAGAACATGCCGGTCTATCCGGATTTTTCTCGCGGCACGCTCAGGCGACTGGCTGAACTGCAGGCGACTGAAATGGATGTCTACCGGGATGCGGAGCCGGGAAAGATGCCCCACGAACTCCGGGTCGGTGAGTTGGCCCATTTTAAACGCATCCCCCATACTCCCTACTACGGCACCGCCGACGCGACCATCCTCTACATCATCGCCTGGCACGAAGCCTGGAAATGGCTGGGAGACGACCTTCTCTTTGCTGAGTATTGGCCGGTCGTTAAACGGTGCTTGCGGTGGATCGATGGGTACGGAGATCGCGACGGAGACGGGTTTCAGGAGTACCAAACCACGTCCGACAAGGGGTACGAAAACATGGGGTGGAAGGACTCTGGCGACGCGGTCCTCTACCCGGACGGCTCGCTCGTAAAGGGACCGAAAGCGTTGTGTGAATTGCAGGGGTATGTTTTCGACGCCAAACGTCGGGTCGCCGACGCAGCGGACCATTTCGGCGATCCGGACCTCGCAGGGACGCTCCGGCAAGAAGCCGCGGAGTTGCGGCAACGATTCGAAGAGCGGTTCTGGTGCGAAGACCTCGGCTACTACGCCTATGCCTTGGATGGAGATAAGAAGCAGGTGAAGACGATTGCCTCGAACGCCGGCCATCTGCTTTGGAGCGGCATCGTCAGCCCGGACCGCGCCGAACGAGTGGTGCGGCGCTTGCGCGAGCCGGACATGTGGAGCGGATGGGGTATCAGGACATTGTCTGAGCGTCATCCCGCCTATAACCCGTTCTCCTATCAAAACGGGTCGGTCTGGCCGCACGACAACGGCATCATCGCGATGGGGTTCAAGCGCTATGGATTCGCGGAGGAAGCGGCCATGATCGCCCGCGACATCAGCGAGGCAGGAAAGTACTTTCTGCTCAATCGTCTGCCGGAACTGTATGCCGGGATCGAGCGAGGGCCTGGGACGTTCCCGGTGCAATATCTCGGGGCGAATGTGCCGCAGGCCTGGGCGGCGGGCAGCGTGTTTCATCTGCTTCGCGCCCTGTTGGGACTGGACGCCGATGCGTCGAAGAACAGGCTCTACGTGGATCCGCTGCTTCCAGCCTGGCTGCCGGACCTCACGCTGCGCCGGCTGCGAGTCGGCAAGGCGACGCTTGACCTCCGGTTTTGGCGGGAAGGAACCGTCACCAGGCATGAGGTGCTTGCCGTCCAGGGCGATGTGCAGGTCGAAGCGCGTGACGCATCCTGAACAGAGGAGTGAAAGGGCAGCGGGAAAGGAGCCGCTCATGCAGCAATATGAACCAACCCTGAGTCTGGTGGGCCGTCTCATGCTGGCAGCCCTGTTTCTTTGGGCTGGTCTCCATAAGGTCTTCAATCCTGAAGGGACCCAGCAGTACATGGCGGCCTATGGCCTGACCGTGGGCACCATGCTGCTGTACCTTGGAGCCACCGTGATCGAGTTCGGCGGAGGCATCGCGCTCGCGATCGGTCACTCGACCCGCGAAGCGGTCTCTCTGCTCATCCTGTTCATGGTCATGGTGACCGGAATTTTTCATACCCACCTGACCGACGCGAACCAAGCCATCCATTTTGCCAAGAACGTCGCGATCACAGGCGGACTCTTCTATGTCCTCGCCTATGGTCCCGGCGCTTCCAGCGTGGGGGACCAGGCTGAGCAGCCGACAGGTGAGGACATGACAGGGCTTCAGCATGCGACCCTGACGCTGGTGGGCCGCATCTTTCTCGGGGGGCTCTTTCTCCTGTCCGGCCTGAACAAACTCCTCGATCCGATGGGAACCAGACAGTACATGGCTGCTATGGGAATGGTCTCGGCCACGGATCTGTTCTATGCCGGAGCGGTCCTGTTGGAGGTGGGCGGCGCCCTTTCATTATGGCTCGGCTGGTGGACCAGGGTCGGCGCGGCGGCACTGATCCTCTTCCTCATTCCTGCGACCATGATTTTCCATCGGACCTCCATGAGTTTTGTCCTGGATGCGACCGTCCAGGACCAACAGTTCCACATGATGAAGAATCTCGCGATCATGGGCGGCCTCCTCTATGTCTTGGCACAGGGGGCCGGCTCTCTCAGTCTGGATGCAGGGAGAAGGCCGGGCCGCTGAATCTGCACAGGGGCGCTCGCGACAGGTGAGGCGCTGAACCGACTACACGAGGAGGCGGGTTCGGAATGGTGCAACAGCCGTCCTGCAGCCGGTGTCATAATCGCCAAACGCGGCTGCATTCTGAATGGAGGAAAGGCGAGCAAGGAGGGCATATGGGAGTTGATCTTGAAACGTCCCGGAGGGACATTCAATGAGAGCATTCGTCGCGCAGGTGTGGGCCTCAACGGTAGTCCTCGTGAGCCTGTCAGGTTGCATGAGCTTCGGTGCAATGACGCTCGACCGTGATCGATTCGATTTCACACAAGCCATGGCCAATTCCTGGAAGCAACAAACTCTGCTCAATATCGTCAAAATGCGCTACGGGGATACGCCAATTTTCGTCGATGTCGGGCAGATCGTCAGCAGCTACCAGTTGGTCAGCAGCGTGCAGGCCGGCGGCACGGTCTATCCCAACCTCGAGACGAGTCCAAGCAAGGCCCTCAACCCTTTCTTCAATCTTGGCGTGCAGGGACAATACACGGATCGGCCCACAATCACCTACGTTCCTCTGACCGGCTCTCAATTCATCCAAACTCTAATGACTCCCATTCCACCGATCCGGCTCTTCGAGTTAGTCGAATCCGGGTGGCGGGTCGATCGCTTGTTCATGGCCGCCGTGCAGAGGGTGAATGGACTATCCAACAGCAGGGGCGGGTCCTCACTACGACGGGAGGACCCGGAATTCGTCCAATTGGTCAAGTCTCTTCGGCGGATCCAGGAGTCCGGTTCGGTGGGGTTACGCGTCGATGCCGACAAAGATAAGAAAGGTGAAGGCCTCGTGATGTTTTTTGCGACGAAAGAGGTTCCACCGGAGATCCAGAAGGAGCGGGAGACCGTGAGACGTCTGCTCGGTTTGAACCAGGAGAAGACGGAGTATTCGATAATCTATGGCGCGGTTCCGCCAGGGCGTGATGATGTCATCGCCGTACATACTCGCTCGGGATTCCAGATCCTGTACGAGCTTGCGACCTTCGTGGAGGTTCCCGAAGCGCATGAGAGGGAGCAGCGCGCGTATCCGCATCTGCCGACTCCACCCGATGGTCAGGCAACGCTCCCGCCGTTGATTCGTATTGTGAGCGGCGAGACGAAGCCGACCGATGCCTTCTCCAAGGTGTACTACAACGACCGATGGTATTGGATCGAGAATCGTGATCTCCCGTCGAAGGCAATATTCTCCTTCCTCCTCGTCATGTTGACCCTGGCCGATCCCGGCCACAAGGCCCCCTCACCGTTCGTCACCATTCAGGCCAACTGAGGGATGCGCTGCCGGTATGGTCGAACTTGGGATTGATTCAGTATGAACAGAAGGAGGCCTGTCAATGAAAGTTGCATTGATCGGAGCCACGGGATTTGTCGGGTCGGCGATTTTGAAAGAGGCGTTGGATCGGGGCCATGAGGTGACGGCCATCGTGCGGCACCCGGAGAAGCTCACGCTGCACCCAAAACTTCATTCTCAAAAAGGAGACGTCTACAACGAAGACGAGGTGGCCCGTGTGGTCGCTGGTCATGACGCCGTCATCAGCGCCTTCAATCCCGGCTGGGGCAATCAGGACATCTACAACCAGCAGGTCAAGGGCACGAAGGTCATCATCAATGGAGTCAAGAAGGCCGGCATCAAGCGATTGCTGTTCGTCGGAGGCGCCGGCAGTTTGGAGGTCAAGCCCGGGGTGCAGGCGTTGGATCTGCCGGGCTTTCCCGCCGAGTATAAACAGGGGGCCCTCGCGACCCGTGAGGCGCTGAACCTGCTGCGCAAGGAGACGGGCCTCGACTGGTCGTTCCTCTCTCCCTCGGCCGACATCGCTCCGGGCCAACGGACGGGAAAGTTCCGGCTCGGCAAGGATCAGATGTTGAAAGATGCGAACGGACAGAGCCGTATCTCGACCGAGGATTATGCCATGGCCATGATCGACGAAGTGGAGAAACCGACACATGTCCGGCAACGCTTCACGGTGGGGTACTGATGTGAAGGAGACCTCTGTGGCGATGCATTCGGTGTCAGGCAAAGGAGGAGAGGAGGGATGAAAAGATTGGTCGACGGCATCCATCGTTTTCAGTCCGGCGTCTTTGGGAGAAAGAAGGAGCTGTTCGAGCGTCTCGCCAAGGGGCAAGAGCCGGACGCGCTCTTCATTACCTGCTCGGATAGTCGAGTCAGTCCCACCCTGCTGACCCAGACCCTGCCGGGCGACCTGTTCATTCTTCGCAACGCCGGCAACATCGTTCCACCCTACGGCCCGATGCCTGGCGCGGAAGCCGCCGCGATCGAATATGCCATCGACGCGCTGGCGGTGAAGGACATCATCATCTGCGGCCATACCCACTGCGGCGCGATGAAGGCGGTGCTGGACCCTGCCTCGCTGGACGGGCTCCCTGCGACGAAGGGGTGGCTCGTCTATGCCGAAGCCACCAGGCGGGTGATGGCGGCGCACTACCAGGACCTGTCGAAGGACGAGAAACTCGAAATTTGCATCGAGGAGAATGTGCTCGTGCAGATCGAAAATCTCCGGACGCACCCGTCGGTGTTGGCGGCCTTGTCGCATGGCAGGTTGCGTCTCCATGCCTGGGTCTATGAGATCGAGAGCGGCAACGTCATGGCTTTCGACGACCAGACGGGGCAATACGTACCCATTGCCGAGGCAGGTCGTGGCGTGGCGGAGCGGCCGGAGCGTCTCACGGCGATCAGACAAATCTGATTGAACTATCTCGCATTCCGATTGAGGTGATAGCGTGAACAAAAAGTACTCGTCGTGCTCACCGGTGTGGAAAAATATTCGAACATGAACCGAGCGATCGGATTATGGCTCGGCGAGCCGGTCCATTTCGCCAAACAGGTCCAAGCGGCCGGCTAGCAGGTCGGTTACGTCAGCCTGGGCTTGGCGGATGACGTTCCAGGAGCGTGATACGAAGATCGTCGAGGCGCTTCTCCGGAATCCACATGAGGGAGTCTCGGGGTCGATCCGAGACATGATGGCGACAGGGATGGGCGTCCGGTTCGACTGCCAAAGAACGGCATTACCCGGCATTATTCAGCGACGCCCGAGGAGGGATCTTGTCAACGCCTGAAGAGTACCTCACCTTGGCCATTCAACTGGCCCTCGACAATGTGCTGATGCGGAAGGGCCGTCCGTTCGGGGCGCTGTTGGTCAAGGATGGGCAGATTGTCGCGACCGCCGTCAACAACGTGTTGGCGAGCCACGATCCCACGGCCCACGCCGAACTCGAGGCGATCCGGGCGGCGACCGGCGCGCAACGGAATCCGCGGCTCGATGGCCATGTGATGTATGCCAGCGGACACCCCTGCCCGATGTGTCTTGCTGCCATGTACCTGGCCGGGATCCGTCAGGTCTATTACGCCTATTCCAATGAGGACGGCGAATCGGTCGGGCTTTCGACAAGCGGTCTCTACGCTGAACTGGCCAAGCCCCTTTCCGAGCAGACCATGCGGCTTGAGTATCGGCCGGTACGCCCAGCCGGACGGGATCTGTACGAGGCCTGGAGACGATTCAACGTCGATCCGCCGAAGGATTGAAGCACTGCGGAGCAACGGATTCGAGAGTGAACGAGACATCTGAAGGAGGTGACCATGCATGGATATCGGTGGGTTCTTTTGGTGCTCGCGGTTGGAAGTCTGCTGCTTCAAGGACCTGGGGTGTCTGCGCAACAGTCCCGGCCGGACGATGAAATCACCAAGCTGGCCGATGACGTCTATCTGTACCGGCATCAATTTCACCAGGCCATTTTCATCACGACCCCCCAGGGCGTGATCGTCACCGACCCGATCAGTGCGGAAGCGGCGACCTGGCTGAAGGCCGAGATCAAGAAACTCACGGATCAACCGGTGCGCTACGTGGTCTACAGCCACCACCACAACGACCACATCACCGGCGGCAGTGTCTTCGCAGACCAGGCGCGCTTCGTCAGCCATGCGGCGGCCCGGGCGAAAATTCTCCAGGCGGCGGATCCGAAAACCCCCGTCCCGGATCTCACCTTCACCGACCGGATGTCCATCGACCTCGGTGGGAAACATGTCGAACTGATCTACACGGGGAAGAATCACTCGGATAACAGTCTGGTGGTGCTCCTGCCGCAGCACAGGCTGCTGTTCGCGGTGGATTTCATTCCGGTTGAAACCGTCGCCTACCGCGCGCTGCCGGACGGCTATCCGGACGACTGGATCGAGTCTCTCAAACTGGTCGAACAATTGGACTTCGACGTGCTGGTTCCCGGCCACGGCAAGGTCGGCAGGAAGGAGCACGTCGGTCAATTTCGCAACTATCTGGAAGATCTCAGGGTTGCCGTGCGTGAACAGGTGCAGAAAGGGGCGACGGTCGAAGAGGCCAAACGGAACGTTCGGCTTCCCAAGTACGAACAGTGGCAACAGTATGCCCAATGGCTTCCCGAGAATGTGGAGGGCATGTACCGATACCTTTCTCAGGCACGGCAGTAAAAACCTGAATCCTTTCTCAACGCGCCGGTCTCCCACTAGAAAAAGGAGCGCGCCCTGTTCACGCCTTGTACGATTTTGAGACCGAGGGCGTCCTCACCCGCGCCGCCGGCTTGCGTCCTCATACGTAAGACTTCGGCGCCGTCACCCATCTGAATCTTCTCGATTCAGACCAATTCACCCAAGGAGGTCATCATGAAACGAGGGTTCTTGTCCGGTCTGGCGATGGTTGCCGTCTGCGCGGCTATATCGATACCCTCCGCCTTCGCAGATGTTGACGATGGATCGAAGATCACGATCATTTCACCGAAGAATGGAGACAAGGTCGGCGATACCTTTGATCTCAAATATGAACTCGTCAAGGGTTCCAAGGCGGCGCATGGGCATGTCTATCTGGACGGCGAACCGCAAAAAAAGTTTCCAGGCACGTTCAAAGGCCTGAGCAAGGGCCCGCACGAAATCAAGGTGCAGGCCGCGACCCATGACCACGACCACCTCGCTGCGACCGACACCATCACGGTAGAGGTGCAATGACGCCGGATCGTCAGGGGGAGGCTTCGACCTCCCCGTGACGATCTCGGTCCGACAGGCGCGTAGCGGCGCCGTCCTTTTTCCGGCCGCAATGAATGGAGGGAGGCAACTTGAATGGGGAAAGACAGGCGAACCTCACACGGCCTGCTCAACGTCCTCGTGATCGACGTGGGCGGCACCAATGTGAAAGTGCTGGGAACCGGTCAATCCGAACCTCGTAAGATCCCTTCCGGTCCGGCCATGACGGCGAGCAAAATGGTCGCTGCCGTGAAGCGTGCCGTGGCCGGCTGGGCCTATGACGTGGTGTCGATCGGATACCCCGGGCCGGTATGGGACGGGCGCCCGGCGGCCGAACCAATGAATCTGGGCGGCGGCTGGGTGACGTATGATTTTCAGCGGGCCTTCGGCAAACCGGTCCGGATCATCAATGACGCAGCCATGCAGGCTCTCGGCAGTTACGAAGGCGGCCGGATGTTGTTCCTCGGTCTCGGCACCGGGTTGGGCTCGGCCTTGGTAATCGACGGGGTGCTCGCGCCCATGGAGCTGGCGCACCTGCCCTACAGCAAAGGCCGAACCTATGAACACTATGTGGGGCTGCAGGGGCTCAAGCGCTGCGGCAAGAAACGGTGGCGGAGCCAGGTGACGGAAGTGACGCAAGCCCTTCGTCGCGCGCTGCAAGTGGAGTATGTCGTGCTGGGCGGCGGGAACGCGAAAAAGCTGAAGGACCTTCCGGAAGGGGTGCGGCTCGGCGACAACAGCAACGCTTTTCTCGGCGGCTTCCGCCTGTGGGAAGAGCGGCAGCCACGCGCGATTCTCGGCTCTCGCGAACCCGGCCGAAACAAGGCTCGGACATAGCGCGATGTCCTCACCCGCATGAATCATGAACGCTTCTCCTACAATCGCGGATTCGCGGCTGCGACAAGCCTATCGGCGAGCGTTCTCACTGCTCGGGTCCAGCCGCCTCACCAACTCGGCGGCGCGCACAGACGTGGCGCTCTTTATTCTTCGCACCGTGCGCCCCTCGCTACAACAGCCAAGAGCCCAAACAGGATATCCTGCAATCCCATGTGGGTGACCCTGGGGTTCACTTAATAGTTAGGCGGTAGGCTTAGGAAGGTGACACCACGGGCGCATGAGAGAACTGTGGCAATTTGCCCGGAACGCCCTCTGCGCGGTTTTTAGAAGGACCACGGCGATGTCAGACTCAACCATCTGTGGAAATTGTGGCCAACCACTTATTGAGCCTGCCGGTACACCTGTCGAGAAGCGCCAGCCTTGTCCAAAGTGCGGCTCCACTCGCCGAACTTTTCGCGTAGAACTAACGGCCACCGTGTCGGCGTCAGCCACGGTTTCAGCCACCCTGACCACCTACCCAGCGCACTGCTAACCATCGCCCAAAGCCTAATCGACCAAGAACATTTCAACATCTCTGTCGTAACGTCGCATATGGCATGCGAGGTCGCGGCAGAGCGCGCGTTGGATGCAGCATACACTGCCAAACAGCTGGAATCGCTGAGGGAGGCTGTTGAGGCGCTCATGAATGGTCACAATCTGGCAAACGACAAGCACCGTAAACTGTACAATGCTCTCACCGGCACCGAATTGGAGAAACAACCATTCTGGCTGCGCTTCAAAGCTGCCTCCGAAAAAAGGAACTCCGTCGTCCATAAAGGTGGACACGCCTCAAAGGCTGACGCCGAAGCAGCATTAAATGCGGGGCGCGAGCTCATCAAGTACTTGAACCAGCTGTGACAGCAGGGATGCCGCCTAACAACGCGTTTGAGCTCGACGCCACGCGGCGCTTCCCGACTCCCTCTTGCGGTGACTCACCAATTTATCGTATATACAGAATCGTGTTCGACTGGCACATTGCGAAGGCGATCGCAAACTTCGAAAAGCACGGCGTCCCCTTCGAAGAAGCCGCGACTGTGTTTGGCGATGCGAATGCGTTGGATTGGCAGGATCTGAACCATTCGCAACAGGAGCTGCATTCAAGCGGTTGGGTGCCTCGGTCAGCGGACGAGTCTTGCTCGTGATCTATACCAGGAGAACGGCGTATGAAAAAGAAACGATCAGGATCATCAGTGCGCGGCAGGGCAACCGAAAAGAGCGTCAGGCATATGCCGGTCTCACAGATTGACTTTTCAGACATCCCCGCCTCAACGGATGAGGAGCTTCGTCGCACGCGCAGAGTCGGTCGGCCGGCCACGGGGATGGCGAAGCAATTGATTGCAATCCGTGTATCACCACGCCTGTTGACCGCCTTACGTAGAATGGCTGCGAAACAAGGCAAGCCCTATCAGACGTTGATTCATGAGCTGTTGGAGAAAGCAGCGACCCGGGCGGCCTGAAGGCGGGTGACCCACAAAGATTGTCAAGATGTCAAAGCTCGACCCCGAATCCGACCAATTGCGGCTGTCGGAGGGAGAGGTGGCCCAGCGTGCCCTCGATCTGATGCTGGACTGGGCCGAGTTGCATCGTGAAGAAGTGCTTCACCCACATTAGTCATGAATACTGTGGGCTAAAGATTCATTTTCATCCGTCCAGCTGGTTGCCCCCTCACCGCCTCCTCTCCCCCGATGGGGGAGAGGGGACCAGCCGCGCGATGCGATCGCTCCTCTGAACCGTCAAGGAATCCTCACATGGGAGTCACGAGAATCATCATCATCGGCGGCGGCTTCGCCGGGGTGAAGTGCGCAAGGACCTTGCGCAGAAAACTGCCGCCGCAGTCCTGTGAGATCGTGTTGTTCAGTCGAGAAAACAACATGGTTTTCTATCCGTTGTTGGCGGAGGTGGCCAGCGCGGCGATCAACCCCCTGACGGTGACTGTGCCGTTGCGGCAGATGTTGCCTGAAGTACGGTGCCGAACAGAGGAAGTCCGGCAGATCCACCTCACAACCTCAGAAGTGGAGTACGAAGGGTACGATAGCCGGCCGGGGCGTATGGCATTTGACCATGCCGTCCTGGCTTGCGGCACGGCGGTCAATCTCAGCCTGGTGCCCGGCATGGCCGACCATGCGTTCCCGTTGAAATCGGTCGGCGACGCCGTCGCGTTGAGGTTCCACGTGATGGAACAACTGGAAAAGGCGGAGGTGTGCGCCGATCCGGACCGACGCCGATGGTATCTGTCGTTTGTGGTGGTGGGCGGCGGCTTTACCGGCGTCGAGGCGGCCGGCGAGATCAATGATCTGATCCGAGCCAGCACGCGGTTCTACGGCAACTTCACCGCCCGTGATGTGACCGTGACACTGGTCCACAGCCGCGATCAGATTCTCCCGGAAGTGAGTCCCACCCTGCGGGAGTTTGCCCGAACAAAGATGGAAGAGGCCGGCATTCAGATGATGCTCAACGCGCGCGCGGTGATGGCCACCGCCGAAGGAGTTGAGCTGGACGACGGGCGAATGATCCGCGGCGCCACCGTCGTTTGCACGATCGGCACCACGGCGCCGCTTCTGGTGCACCGGCTTGATGTACCCAAGGAAGGCGGCCGATTGCTCACCGATCCGGATATGCGTGTACGCGGCCTGTCGAACCTCTGGGCGATCGGTGACTGCGCCCATATCGTCAACGCCTACGACAACCATCCGTCGTCGACGACCGGCCAGTTTGCCGAGCGGCAGGGCGGGCAAGCTTCCGAGAACATCGTTCGGGTGCTGCAGGGACAACCGACCAGGCCGTTTTCCTACAAGCCGTTGGGTCAACTCTGTGGCATCGGCGAGCGAAATGCTGTGGCCGAAATTCTGGGCGTGCGTCTGTCCGGTTTTCCGGCCTGGTGGCTCTGGCGGACCGTGTATTGGTTGAAATCGCCCTCCTGGTCCCGCCGGGTCAAAGTCGCGTTCGATTGGACCTGGGAACTGTTGTTTCCCCGTGATCTGGCCTATCCCAGGGTCGATCGAACCGAACGGATCGCGCGGGCGCATTATCGCCCAGGCGATTACATCTTTGTCGAGGGTGAGCCGGCGTTGAATTTTTACGTGATCGAACGGGGGGAGGTCGAAGCCATACGGCGTGACCAGACGGGACAACCCACACTCATGGCGGTGTTTGGACCGGGAGAGTTTTTCGGCGAAATCGCGCTCCTCGACGGCACCGTGCGCATCGGAAGCATCCGCGCCCGCACGGCGGTCGAGGTGCTCGTGATGGGGAAAGAAGTCTTCTCGCAAATTTCCGGGGCGCTCACTCCCTTCCGCAATCTTGTGACCCAGGCCCTGCGGTGGCGGCGCCCTCGGTTGAATCCACGGTTGGCTCAATCATGGGCCGCCCTCGAACGAGCGTCCCTGTCCACCTTCATGGAAGGGGTTCCGGAGCACCGTCTCTCTCCTGATGAGACGTTTGAGGACGCCGTCCGCCTGTTCGATCGGCATGCGGTCGAGTGGCTCTGTGTCTTGGACGGGCACGCCCGTTTGGAAGGCATCGTCACCAGGAACGAGTTGTTCGGGGCCTTTGCGCAGGGAAAGACGACGGCAACGAAGGTCCGGGACGTCATGCGCGCCGACCCGGTCGTGGTCACTCCGCATGACACGAGCCTGACGGTCGGCGACCTGATGAACAAGTCCGATATCGATTGGGTGCCGGTGGTGGAAAGCAAAGAGACCCGCCGTCTGATCGGGGTGATACGGTCCGAGAAGATGCTCCGCTATCTTGTGCAATGCTCTCGGACTGATTCCCCGCTGTTGCCGAACACGTCTGTCGTTGAAGACGCTAGGATGGGCGGCGCCACAGCGAATGAGTGAGAGGCCACGGGGATCGCGCTGGTTCGTTCGTCCGATGCTTGCCTGCCTTGCCCATCAGATTTACGCGCATGCATCGCGCGGACGCGTGACCACCCGTTCGGATTCACCGCAGCACTGGGGTGAAGGATGTCGAGCCGATCTCGATGGGGTACGGTCTCGTCGAGAAGTTCGTCTGCGTCTCAGGTAGGGCTGGGCCCGCGCTGCAATTCTTCTTGGACCATCTTGAGTAATTCATCCATCAGAAATGGCTTGCGGAGGGTGCGATCCGCACCAAAGAGTCTGGCCACTCGTAAATAGTCGAGCTTGTCGGTGATCTCACTCATCGCAATAATCGCAATGTCGGGAAATTCAAGAGTTAGTGCCCGAATGGTTTCAAGGCCATCTTTCTCCGGCATCAAGATATCCGTGATGACAAGGTCAGAAGGAGCGAGACGATATTGGCGCAGCGCCTCCTTTCCGTTTCTGGATTCTTGCACCTGATAGCCGGCTCCCTCTAATGCGGAACAAATCAGGGCTCTGTGCATATCATCATCTTCGACAAGAAGAATGGTCGGCACAATACAGCTCACCTCAATTCACGGGGATCGTGTGAGACTTCTCTGAAGTAATACCTCCGCGGACACTGAATCCGTGAGAGATGCTTTCCCGCAGCGTGACGGCTGCAGAAAGAGCAGTTGGCCGGTTCATCCGTAACAGGCGGAGAACGTAAGAGGCCTGCTCAAGAAAAATGTTTCGAGTAAAATGCCGCTGCCTAGGAACGTCTCGTGATGTGCAATTTGCAGTAGACATGTGCCAGGTAATTTTTGACCGTTTTGTCACTCAGCCCGAGTTCCGCTGCAATTTCCTTGTTGGTCTTGCCTTGAGCGATCAGCGGTAGAAGCCGCTGTTCCTGCGGCGACAGTGACAGTCTGTTCCGCCCGGATGACAGCCGGCCATTCTTCTGAGATAGGCCAAGGGGTGATGCGTCATCCGCGGGTCGAGATACGTATGACCCCGTGCGACGGTGTGAAGTGCCAGGAGGAGCGTTTCGGTGTCCGCATCTCTTCGAACGTACCCATGAGCCCCGGAGGCCACGGCAACGAGCAACATCTGGTCTTCCAGGCTATTCGACAAAAATACGATACGAATTTTCTCGTGCAGAGCGAGCAACTCCTGCGCTGCCTCCACGCCGCTTCCGTCTTCCAGCCGGACATCCAAGATCACGATATCCGGTTTGAGCAGAGCCAAGTTGGCCGTCGCCTGCTGTTTTGAAGCGGCTTCACCCACCACCGTGAATTCGGGATCCCTATCGAGCAGGGCGCGCCACCCGAGACGGACGATCTCATGACGGTCGACGATATAGACGTGAATAGGTCGTATCGGTTGGTTTGCCATGGAGTGCTTCCGTTGTGACAGAGGGGAAGAACCCATGGCTTTGACCAAGTGGAGGGGGGACCGCGACCCTCCTTGCAAGGCCGCCATCCGACCATACGGGGGCCCCTGGGGAAATCCCTCCGGAGCGAAGGCTCGGTTTCGCATTTTCGCGGTGGACTTGCTCATGGTTCACTCCCGATTGTTCCTGCCATCCGACCGATCGGCGGCACGGACCTGTCCATTGATCATGAAACGGCGCGCCGAGTGACGCTACTGTGTGTTGTGAGAAGATGTGTCAGGCAACTCATTGTCCCTAAGAAAGATGCGGAGACACTGTTCTCTGAGCAGTCGATTATTAAGCGGTTTGGTCAAATAACCGCGAGCACCCACATCAAGAGTCTTCTTGATCTGGCCCAGATCCGCGGTAGCCGACATCATAATGACCGGGATTTCGCGGTGATACTTCTGGATTTCACGCAGGACCGCCATTCCGTCAAACATCGGCATCTGCAGATCAAGGAGTATGCCCTGAATCGGTACTCGTAGCGCCTCCAAGGCGATACGGGACAGGGCGGAGTGGCCATTGTTCTCCGTCACCACGTCAAATCCCATCCACAACAGTCGGTCGCGAAGCACCATGTGGGTGTCCTCGTCATCATCGACGATCAGAAGCTTTTTCGGCATCAGCGCTTTCCATCACTCATCAGCCCGGGCTTGGCGATGAAGTGTTTAAAAGTTATGAACGGCTCACAATTCTTGCAGGCAATCGAAAAAAAGGTTATGTGGCAGGGTTGTCTTTCAGGGTTAGAAAACCGTTCAGGTACTTGCAGTTTCCACAGAATGCGGCGAAGAACAATTCCATGCGGGGGTTTCCCCCGACGATCAGAGACTTCACACCATCGACGGTCTGACGATTCTGTTCGTCTTGGAAATCCAGCAAGCTGTGTAGGGGCACCTGCAATGCTCCAGCCAGTTTGTCGAGGTTGTTGAGCGACAGATTGCGTTCACCACGCTCGACACTGCCGAGATACGTCGGATGCAAGTCCGCTCGCTCAGCAAGTTGCTCCTGGGTCAACCCTGCCTTGAGGCGCAATTCGCGAATCCGTCGGCCCAGCCGACTCAACACATCCTTCATCTGATTTGGGGTGGGAAAGTATAGATTTGCCCACTGATGCCTTCCACAGTCAAAAAGTCCTCAGAAAACGGCCACTCCAATACTCAAGGGTAGCGGCATCAGTGGAGTCCTGTGTCTCGAGTATGAATCTGACCAAACCCATCCGGTCTGATTAATCGACCGATCCACCGACGAATCACGCTGTGGATACAGAGACAGTATCCGAATACAATCTGGGTCAACCAGATCGTTTTTTATCCACTGGCTCTGGAACCAGGTGGCTTGAAGGACAGGGGGATCGATCAAAAGGAAGACCCGAAACACTGCGCCGAATAAGAAAAACAATGTTTGTTCGGAGGCTTCAATCAGGATGGGGAGGGATTCCAATGGGAAAGCCCGCCAAGGCGATTCAACAGTATGCAGCCCGGTGCCACACACCGCGGCAATTTAGACGGTTGTTGGAGGACCTCCGAACCGTCATCCCCTATCGCTGTCTAGCCTGTCTGTGGGGGAATGCCACAACCCATGTGATCGGGAATATGGTCGATGTCGACTATCCCCGGCGTTACCTTGGGTGGTATCTGGCCAATGGCATGTGCCGGAGGGATCCGGTCCATCAAGAATGGATACGAACGCAACAACCCCAAATTCGATCTGAGGTGATGACCCGCCTCCGCCATCAGTTCGATCCTGAATTTATTAAAAAAATAGAACAATACGATCTTGAGCATGAAATCGAAGGTGGTACGCGAGACCAGCAAAGGGTCGGATATTTCTCCCTGGTGTTCGGATCAGAAGGCGAAGCACGTGCGTACCTCGGGTCGTTCGGAGAGCTTCTCCCGGATCTCTGTCGAGCCCTGATGGGTTCATATCGATACCCGATCTTGACGCAGCGAAAACGGGAGATCTTGTTATGGCGGGCACAGGGCAAATCTCCCAAAGAGATCGCCCACGAACTGAATATTTCACCCCGCACAGTCAAGATGCACTTAGAGGAAATCCGAAAGAAGCTTTATGCTGAGGATCTGGTACAAGCCGCCTGGATTGCCGGCCATATTGGAATTATTGGGTAGCAACCCGGCTTTGGAGAGGGAGGGATGAGCGACCGTGACGGCCTTTGGGTGGAGACGTCGTTCAACTTTGACCGGCGGCCGACGGGGGACTACCGGCGGCCCTGTTATGACCAGCGATTATCATGGGAGGACCATACCATGGCGATACAAAATATGCCGGGCATGCCGGCCGGTGGATTTAAAAAGATCGGTCAAATTGTCGGAACCAACGAGGTGCGATTTCGCGCCAAGCAAAGCAGTTTGGCGATCGCCGTCGAACTGCTGTCATCACATGTGTCCGGCGCTCCGGTCGTTGATGACACAGGGAAATTCATTGGATTCGTCAGCGAGTTCGATCTTCTTGGTGCGATCGAATCCGGGCAGGACTTGAGCAAGATGACCGCCGACCAGATCATGAACAAGGATCATTTTGTCGCCGACGAATCGACGACCATCGCCGACGCCATCAGTCTCATGAAGGAGAAACACTTATTAACATTGCCTGTGGTCAAGCAGGGCAAAGTCCTCTATTCGGTGACGCGCCATGATCTGTTGAGAGCCCGCATCGGACTTGGATTGGACATTGAATCATAATCAATCCTATCCCGATTCGGCACCGTTGTATGCGCCGACGGGAGCGCATCACCACATCGAACAGTGGAGCGCGACACTCCGTGGCTTGCCGAGGCCGGCCAATCCTGCAGGCCACATTGTAATCGGTCTTGAAGCGGCCGCAGGTCGTGGAACCGGACCAGGCGCTGTGCCCCCGGCGCCATGGCGTTGCGTCTGGATGGAGCCCTGGGCATACTAGGCCACGATGAAGGATGCGCCACCCAGCCAATCGGCTCAGTCGGACATTGCGCAGTACCGCGCGCTCCTGGAAGTCACCGAGGCCATTGCGAACCATTCGGAGTTGTCGGCATTGGCGCAGGACCTCGCGCACCGTTTGCCGCTGGTCGTCCCGGTGAACTTCGTGGGGCTGTCTCTCTATGATCCTGAACGGAAGGTCATGCGATTGCATGTCCTGCAGGCCAATGTCCCGGCTGATATCGTGGGCGGTCATGAAGATGCTCTCGACGACACGCCGGCCGGGTTGGTGTGGGAGACACAGCAGCCGCTACTCCTCAACGATCTGAACGAGGAGCGTCGCTGGCCGAAGGTCATCGGGTTGATGCGGGAAGACGGCGTCCGGTCCTGCTGCCTGGTTCCCCTGAGCTCGGCGGTTCGGCGATTGGGCGCGTTGGGATTTTCAAGCCTACAGAAAGGTGCCTATGGGGAGCGGGATCTGCAATTGATGCAGCAAGTGGGGCGGCAGGTCGCCGTCGCGGTGGAGAATGTGTTGAATCGTGAGGCGGCGGCAGCGTTCCAACGGGACGTCGAGCGGCAGCGCGACCGATTCAGCCTCCTGCTTCACATGACCAACACGATGGCCTCGACGCTGGACCTGCGCGAAGTGTTCAGGGCGGTCAGTCTCTGCCTGCGCGAGATCGTGCCGCAGGATTATGCCAGCCTGATCCTGTGCGACGGCAAAGCCGGTCGCTCCCGGCTCCACGCCCTGGATTTTCCCGACAACCAGGGGGTCTTGACGGAGGGAGTGACGACGGATGTTACGGGCTCGCCGGCGGGGTTGGCCCTGCAGGGGAAACGTCCCGTGGTCGTGAACCGTCGAGAGGAGATGGAGACCTTCTCGCACGAAGTCCCTCGGCTCCTGCTCACGAAAGGATTTCAGTCGATCTGTTCCCTGCCCCTGTTGTCCCGCGATCGGGTGATCGGCTGTCTCAACCTGGCCAGCCGTCAGGAGCGGGCTTTCAGCGGGCAGGACGTCGCGTTTCTGAGCCAGGTGGCGGCACAGGTCGCCCTGGCAGTGGAAAATGCATTGGCCTACCAGGAGATCATGGAACTCAAGGACCGGCTGAGCGAGGAGAAGCTGTACCTGGAAGAAGAGATTCGTCTGGAACAGGGCTTCGACGACATCATCGGCGACAGCCGGGCCTTGAAGCAGGTTCTCGGGCAAGTCGAGATCGTGGCGCCGACTCAGGCCACCGTGTTGATTCAAGGCGAAACCGGCACGGGAAAAGAACTGATCGCCCGGGCGATCCACCGCCTCAGCGGCCGCAAACAACGGACCTTCGTGAAGCTCAATTGTGCGGCGATTCCGACCGGCCTCCTGGAAAGCGAGCTGTTCGGCCATGAGCGGGGCGCCTTTACCGGTGCGATCTCCCAAAAGATCGGCCGGTTCGAATTGGCCCATGAGGGCACGATCTTTCTGGACGAAGTCGGAGAGATTCCGCTGGAGCTGCAGTCCAAACTGCTGCGCGTGCTGCAGGAACAGGAGTTCGAGCGGCTCGGGAGCACGCGCACGATCCGAGTGGACATCCGGTTGATCGCCGCCACGAATCGGGATCTGGCGAAGCTGGTCGAGGAGAATCGGTTTCGAAGCGACCTCTACTACCGCCTGAATGTCTTCCCCCTCACCCTGCCGCCGCTGCGCGAGCGTCGCCAGGATATTCCAACGCTCCTGCGCTATTTCACGCAGCACTATGCCGCCCGCATGAACAAGACCATTGAAACCATTCCAGGCCAGACGTTGGAGGCCCTCTCTCGTTACCACTGGCCGGGGAACATCCGCGAATTGGAGAATCTGATCGAACGCGCGGTGATCCTGACTCAGGGGACGCACTTGCAGGTTCCGTTGCAGGAGCTGAAGCTCGATGAGCGGCAGCCTTCTCCGCCTACCGCCACCCTTCAAGAGGCCGAACGCGAGCAGATTCTGCGTGTCTTGCGCGACAGGAAATGGGTCATCGGCGGGCCGGACGGGGCGGCGGCCAGGCTCGGCCTGAAGCGCACCACCCTCACTTCGAAATTGAAGAAACTCGGTATCGCTCGTCCCCAAGGGTGACGCGCTACCTCCCTCCTCCGGACAGCTGCCAGTGTTGCAGAGATTCTGGCCGTTACCGTTCTTGGAGGACAGCGGGTCGATCAAGGTTGTCCGATTGACAGAATGGCCGACACAACGTAGCCTGTGGTCGTTTTCAGTCCGTATGGCGACACAGCGCTGTTTTCCTGGTACAGGTCGGCCGTGAGGAGATTGGGTTGAAGAGACTGGTATTCCGCGTTCATGCAATCAAGCGCATGTTTCAACGACATATAACCGATAACCCAGATCGATGTGAGAAGTGCGCTGGCTACCGGCGAAACCATTGAGACCTATCCGACAGATCAGCCGTATCCCAGTAAACTCGTATTGGAATGGTCCGGGAAGCGTCCATTGCATGTTGTGGTTGCGGAAAATAACGAGGACGAAGAAACCATTGTCGTTACGGTATACGAGCCCGCTCCCACTGAGTGGGAAGAGGGGTTAAGGAGGAGGCGACGATGAAGTGCATCATCTGCAAGAACGGAACAAGAGGAGCGGGAAAAGCGACGGTTACCTTGGAAAGGGAAAGCACCACGGTCGTCATCAAGGGCGTTCCAGCGGAGGTATGTAACAACTGTGGTGAGGAATACGTAGACGACAAGATCACCGCGCGCTTATTGAGTACCGCAGAGGAAGCTGTCAGGGCAGGAGTCCAGGTTGATGTTCGCTTGTTTGAAGCAGCGTAGCGAATCAGAAGGCGGGTCGGAACCATAGCCCAGGACGCTCAGCCTGTCCACGCCCACGTCACGGTCTTTACCCCAATCCATGAAGACATTCCTTCTTTCCTGGAACCCACGCAAATCGCCTGGCGACTTTCTCCGGCCTCACATTGAACGATTTCGACGGGATGGCCGACTGTCCTATCTGTGGCGAACGATCCGAAAACGCAACTTCCCCGCAGGCAGTCGGGTGTTGCTCATCAGGGTCGGGGAAGAGCCCAGGGGTTTGATCGCGTCTGGTAAGACGACCAGGGAGCCTTACACCGCCGCCTGAAAAACTTCAATTGGTTGGTCCAAGGGTCGGGGGTAGAGGTACCCGTGGCCATTGCCTCGGCACTTCAGGCACGGTGGAACAAGGTAGCCACGAAGACTGATACGCCCAGCCGAAATTCACCAGGGGTCGCAAAAGCAATCGCCGAGCGTCTCTTGCCTTATCCCACCGTCCGGAAAATTATCTGTTCGGACCTCGCGACCTATTGGCGGTACGCCAATGCGAAGTTCAAAGGGAAGGTCTTCATCACCCTCGGTAAGCGCTACATTCGGCTCAATGTCGGAATGGTGGAGGTGTTTGTTATCACAGCGGACCACGTCCTCGTGGTTTGTGACGAGAAGACCGGTAGGTCTGATAGGCCAGGTCCTTACAGGAGCGAGCCGGATGCATGGCCGTTGCGGCTTTTGCACGACGGATACATAAAGAAGAGGAGGCGCCTTCAACCTGTCATCCTTTCTGTTATCGACAAGCTTGGACGGACGCGGAAAAACCCCTCTACTTCCAAGGCGCACTCACCAGGGCTTATACAGTTCCTGGAGAGTACGTATCCACCACAATCAGAGGCGGCCCGTCCAGGCAAGGCAGAAGAGGCTGTGCTCCACATTCTGGTTGGGGACAGGAAAGATCCTACAAAGCTCTCGGAGGCAGCCCGAAAACGACGGTCCGTTCCCTGGATCGTCCCCAAGACCGCCCGACAGGGAGAGAAGGTCCTGTTCTTCCTGCCAGAGATTGGTATTGCGGCGATCGGAAGCATCGCCAAGCTGGATAAAACCCCAGGCCGTTTCGGTGCGCGCCCTGCTTATGGGGCAAGAGTCGGCGATCTCCAACTTTTGAACCACCCTGTGCCGCTTGATGCCCTCGCTCGTATAACAGGTTGGAAATGGCCCAGCTACCCTAGGAGCTACACCACGGTGCGTGGGGAGATTGCTGCCCGTCTTATCGACCTCGTCGAAACATATGGAAACGAGCGAGATGGCGGAGAAAATAGGAGGGCGAGTGTGAGTGCCATGGAAGGGATTCGGAAGGAGTACCGTCGCATCTCACGTTCTCGCAACAGGCCATTACGCAAGAGCGTGCTTGACCGTGAGAAGGGGGTGTGCCAAGCCTGCAAGCAGGACTTTTCTCGTATACTCGATGGTCTTGGGCTACGCGCTCTCCATGTCCACCATCGAGAGCAATTGGCCGCCTCGGACGCACCACCCATCACCCACCCCTCCCAATTGGCCGTTGTGTGCGCCAACTGCCACGCATTGATTCACAGTAATCCAAGGCGAGCGCTTCCGGTAGAGGAACTCCAGAAAAGATTGGTGGGGCAGTAAGTGCGCGTCCTGGGAAAAGTCGCCGATTCGGATATGCATCACGCTTGGTGACGACCAACTTCGTCACCTGACGAGCCCTCGTCGCTCGTCCTTCGTCACCTCTTACCCGTCACACCGGCTCCCTATTCAGTCGCCTGCGAGACTCACTTGAAAGTTCAGCTGGTTAGCCGATCGAGCATGGAGAGGTCTCGCCTGGAACGGCCCTTGCCATTCTATGCTGTCGACAACGCACGAGAGACCGGAAGGTGAGGCGATCGACGGCAACCAGCACAAGGAGGTTCGACATGTACGCCTTTTTCAAAACGGATGAATCATGGACGGGGTTGGTGTTGCGGATCAGTTTGGGAGCGGTGGTCTTCGCCCATGGTGCGCAGAAGTTATTGGGATGGTTCGGAGGTAATGGATTCGACGGCACGATGGGATTTTTTACCAACGTCATGCACTTGCCTTGGATCGTCGCCTTCCTGGTCATCATCGGCGAATCCATCGGGAGCCTGGGGCTGATTGCAGGATTCCTCACGCGATTCACGGCAGCGAGTTTCATCGTCATCATGCTCGGCGCGATTGCGACGGTGCACTGGCCGCAGGGCTTCTTCATGAACTGGTTCGGCAAGCAACAGGGCGAGGGGTTTGAGTATCACCTGCTCGTCGTGGCGATGAGCGTCGCGCTGTTGCTCACGGGAGCGGGGAAGTGGTCCTTGGATGGGTTGATCGCGCGCCGGCTCGGTGAGCGGTCTGCCTCCCCGACTGCCCGGACCGCCAAGGCACGGGAAGCGAGCTTTGCCTTGCGCATGTTTTGAAGATCGAGGAACGCGGAGGGACCGATGCTGAAGATCAGCCTGTTGCGCGAGAGGCAGGGAACCAGGGTCGCCCTCGCCGGGCGGTTGATCGGTCCCTGGGTTGAGGAGTTGCGGCGCTGTTGGATCGAAGCGGAGGCCGATTGTAGGGACAGGTGGAGGGTCGATCTTCGCGAGACAACGCACGTGGATGCAGCCGGCAAGGCTCTGCTGTCGGAGATGTTTCATCAAGGGGTGACGTTTGAGGTCAGGGGTTGTCTGATGCGGGCTATTGTAGAGAGTCTGGCCGCCGAGCCCGGCCAGTCTTCAAATGGCAGGCCGGTGCCGCAACCGGCAGGAAAGGGCCGAGGGTCCTGACACTGAGTCGTACAGAAACATTCACTCCTGCGGATCGCCATGGTCCGGAGTGACATCAAGGAGGGCATAATGCGACAAGTGATATGGAAACCCAGCCCCTGATTGGAGTGATCCGTCCCGGGCGGATGTTCCACAATCTGATCATGAAGATGGTGGATCGCTGAAGGAGAGGGCGCTCCAGGCTTGCATCGAGCAGTAAGACGATCTAACGTTACAACTCATGAAGCAGTGCGCGAGTCTGATGTCCCAACGATACCTTCCATAATCCCTCGGTTCATTTCCCATCGCCCCCTCCCCTGTCGGTGGAGTGGGTAGAATGGGAACGGCAGGAGCATAGGCCAGTGTAGATCGACGCAGGAAGAGGGGTACTTCATTCACAGACCAATAGGGAGGAAGCTATGGCGACCCAAGTGACGATCAATGATCCGGCCAAGGCGAAAGACTATTTCGAGGCGAAGATGGCCTTCACGACCGGCCCGGTCGAGTTGGAGCGCATGATGAAGAATAACGAAGTGAACATTGTCGATGTGCGGGCGGCCGAAGATTACGCTGAAGGGCACATTCCAGGCGCGGTGAATTTACCGAAGGGTCAGTGGCCATCCCTGAAAGGTTTACGCAAGGACAAGGTGAATGTGCTCTATTGCTATTCACAAGTCTGTCATCTTGCGGCGACCGCGGCGGTGGAATTTACCGGCAAAGGCTATCCCATTATGGAATTGGACGGCGGCTGGCGTTGGTGGAAGGATGACGGGTTTGACATCGAAAAGTGAATAGTCGCCCGGCCTATTCGAGGTAGGCCTCAGGGCATGATCATGGAGAAGTGTCACCGATTGAGGAGGACGAGCCATGGTGCGAATGAAGGCCGTTCAAGCCGCAAGACCAGGGGGCGACTGGGAACTTGTCGAACGCGACATTCCCCAACCGAAACCCGGTCAGGTGCGGGTAAAGGTCCAGGCTTGTGGTGTCTGTCACAGTGACATGTTCGTGAAAGAAGGGCTTTGGCCGGGTCTTCAATTTCCCCGCATCCCCGGGCATGAAATTGCCGGCCTGATCGATGAGGTGGGATCCGCCGTCACGGCCTGGAAAAAAGGCCAGCCTGTCGGTATCGGCTGGCACGGAGGCCATTGCGGCCACTGCGATCAATGCCGCCGAGGAGATTTTATTCTCTGCCGCTCCGGGCAGGTCTGTGGGATCAGCTATGACGGCGGATGGGCGGAATATGTCGTAGTGCCTGCTGAAGCGGTAGCCTCGCTTCCGGATGATTTATCGTTCGAAGAGGCCGCCCCGTTGCTGTGCGCAGGCATTACCACCTTCAACAGTTTGCGGAACAGCGGTGCGCAGGCTGGTGACCTGGTGGCCGTGCAAGGAATCGGCGGACTGGGACATCTCGGCATTCAGTACGCGTCGAAGTTGGGGCTGAAGACCGTGGCGGTCGGGCGAGGAAAAGACAAGGAACCGCTGGCTCGCAAGCTCGGTGCTGCTCACTACATCGATGCAGCGGTTGTGAATCCAGCCGAGGCACTCCAGCGACGGGGCGGCGCACGGGTCATTCTTGCGACGGCGCCGGACAGCAAAGGCATCGCGTCGATGGTAGACGGACTCGGTGCGAATGGGACATTGCTCATCGTCGCCGCCCCGGGTGAACCGGTCATGGTGAATGCCATCACCCTCATTGGGAAGCGCGCCACCGTCCAGGGCTGGCCATCAGGTACGTCAAAGGATTCCGAGGACACGTTACGTTTCAGTGCCATGACGGGTGTGCGGCCCATGATTGAACGGTTTCCCCTTGCACGGGCGCCGGAAGCCTATCAGCAGATGATGAGCGGCAAGGTGCGGTTTCGTGCCGTATTGACGATGAACTCTTAACATTGGAGGACGCGATGAAACGGAATGCTTCGGCAAAATGGCAGGGAGATCTCAAAACCGGCAAAGGGACGGTGTCGACGGGCAGCGGCGTTTTGACCGAGACGCAATATTCATTCAGCACCAGATTCGAGAACGGACAAGGCACAAATCCGGAAGAGTTGATCGCGGCCGCCCATGCCGGTTGTTTTACCATGGCCCTTTCCGGTCAGTTGGGTGCAGCGAATCTGGTAGCCGAGCGCCTGGCGACCACCGCAACAGTCACGATGGAAAAATTGGAGGCGGGTTGGACGGTCACCGGCATCCATTTGGTCGTGAAGGGCAAGGTGCCCAAGGCTGATGCGGCTGCCTGGGAGAAGGCGACCCAGGCTGCCAAAACCGGCTGCCCGATTTCGCGGTTGTTGAACACGACCATCACCATGGACGCAAACTTGGAAGGGTAGAATTCGTGGCTGCAGCGCAGGATACCGATGGGTTGGCCTTTCTCTTCGATCTGGACGGCACCCTGGTGGACAGTGTCTACCAGCATGTATTGGCCTGGCGTGAGGCAACCCAGGCTGTCGGCATCGAGCTGCCGGTCTGGAGGATCCACCGGCAGATCGGCATGAGCGGCGGCCTGATGTTGCATGCGCTCTGGCGGGAAACCGGGCGGCCGGTCTCGAAAGAAGACGCGGAGCGCATCCAGTTGGTGCACGCCGAAGTCTATGCCAAACAGGCTCCGTCGCTCAGGGTCTTGCCGGGGGCGCAGGAACTCTTGGACCGGCTGGCGGCTTCCCGTATTCCGCATGCCATTGCGACGAGCGGCCGCTTGCAGAGTGCGCAACATGCGTTGAAGCTGCTCCAGCTTCACCTCGGCACGCCGGTGGTGACCCGCGACCAGGTGCGGCGTGCGAAGCCGGATCCCGACCTGTTTCTCGCGGCTGCCGAACAGCTCAATGTGCCGATCGCCAAGTGCATCGTCGTCGGTGACAGTGTCTGGGACCTGCTGGCGGCCCGACGCGCCTCCGCGCTCGGCGTCGGGCTCCTGTCGGGCGGCTATGGGCGGGACGAACTGGAACGGGCGGGGGCCTACCGCACCTACGACGATCCCGCGGATCTCATGCGTCACCTGGACGAGTGCGGCGTACGGCTCGAACCGCCCGTTTGAAACTTGCCGAAGCGTGACCCGATGGCTGAGAAGACCGCACATGGAAACAGGCCGGCAAGGGGGTCGTCCATGCCGGGGAGAGGTCCTGCCAGCCGAGCGACACCGCGCCGACAATAGAGAGAAGGAGTTGTGCATGGAAAAGCCCGCAGATGCCGCTTATCCGATTCACGACCTGCTGCGGCGCCGCTGGAGTCCGCGTGCCTATTCCGAACGGCCGGTGGAGCGAGAAAAGTTGCAGAGTCTCTTCGAAGCGGCCAGATGGGCGCCCTCGTCGAACAACGAGCAGCCCTGGCACTTCATCGTCGGGACAAAAGCAGATCCAGCTGGGTACGCCAGGCTCTTTGACTGTCTCAAGGAAGGCAACAAGAAGTGGGCATTTCGGGCACCGGTCTTGATGTTGTCGGTCGCGCGCCTGAATTTTGAAGACGACACAGCGAACCGGCATGCCTGGCATGACACGGGGATGGCTTCGTTCAGCCTGACCCTGCAGGCCACGGCGCTCGGGTTGATCGTCCACCAGATGGCGGGATTCGATGTGGAGAAGGCGCGCACCGATCTGAAGATTCCTGTCGGCTATGACCCGGTGGCGATGATCGCGGTCGGGTATCCAGGAGATCCGGCGATCTTGGACGACCGGCTGCGTCAGCGCGAGACGGCGCCTCGCGAGCGGAAGTCGATACGAGACTTTGTTTTTTCCGGCGCGTGGGGAGAGTCGATGCCGACTCCGGAGACACGATAGTGGGTATGATGCAGGGACTGTCGGGAAAAGTCGCGATTGTGACGGGAGCTTCCAGCGGCATCGGGCGGGCCATCGCATTACGGCTGGCGGACGACGGCGCCGCCCTGGTGGTGAACTACCGGACCCGTGAACAGCAGGCGGACCAGGTGGTCGCCGCGATCCAGGCGAAGGGAGGAACCGCCGTCGCCCTGCAGGCCGATATGAGCCGCGCGTCGGATGCCCGTCGTCTGGTGACCGAGACCATGGCCTGCTTCGGCCGATTGGACATCCTCGTCAACAATGCCGGGAAGTTCACGCCGAAGCCCTTCCTGGACACCACCGAAGCGGACTTCGACGCGCTGATGGGATTGCACGCCAAGGGGCCGTATTTTGCGATGCAGGAGGCGGCCAGGGTATTGGCGGACAATGGGCGCATTGTGAATATCACGACTGCCGGCACGCAGCTGCACTTTCACGGCGCGAGCGCCTACCTCGGCAGCAAGCGGGCCTTGGAACAGTTTACGAAGGCGATCGCGCAAGAACTCGCTCCGCGCGGCATTACCGTGAACGCGGTCTCGCCCGGCATTACCGACACGGGCGTGCTGACGGAGCCCTATCGGCAGATGGGTCTGCAGCGATCCCCGACGCAGCGGTTGGGACTTCCCGCCGACATTGCCGAGGTGGTGGCGTTTCTGGCGAGTGAAAAAGCACGGTGGTTGACGGGACAGACGATTCAGGCCGGCGGCGGCATCGTGATGTAACGTTCGGGGAAGAAGATAAGAGTCGCACCGGATGTGGTCAGGACGAGACCGCAGGGTCGGAACGTTTGTATGGACAACCATTCTCCGGAAACCAGGCACCTGTCCGAGATCGACCCGGTAATGAGGCGGTTGATCGGCGAGGTCGGGCCCTATGGGCTGATCTGCCGGCCGCGGCGCTCCCCGTTCGAGTCTCTGGCCCGCGCCATTGCCTATCAACAACTCCACGATAAGGCTGCGGAGAGTATCCTGAGGCGATTCATCGCGCTCTTTCCCGGCCGGCGGTTTCCCAGTCCGTCAGAACTGCTGGCTGCCGCTCCGGACGCCATTCGTGAGACGGGCTTCTCTCACGCCAAAATCGCGGCGTTGCGCGACCTGGCGGCCAAGGCGATCGACGGAACCGTGCCGACATCGCGGGTGATCAGGCGGCTGGATGACGATGCCATTGTCGAACGGCTGATTGAAGTGCGGGGGATCGGGCGATGGACCGTCGAGATGTTGCTGATCTTCCAACTGGGCCGCCCGGACGTGTTGCCGGTCGATGACTTCGGGGTGCGCAATGGATTCCGCATCGCCTACAGGCGGCGGGCGATGCCGACGCCCAAAGAACTGTTACGATATGGGGAACGTTGGAGACCCTATCGCACGGCGGCGGCCTGGTACCTCTGGCGCGCGGTGGAGAGGGAAAAGCTCAACCGGCCGGCAAGGCCGGTTTCGAAGATGGCCATGAAACGAGCGACCGATGGCTGATCCACACAAGCGGCTCGACACGAATCGAGCCGGGAACTTTTATGTCGATGCGACCTGCATCAACTGCGATGCCTGCCGTCAACTGGCTCCGGCCAGCTTCGAGGAGGTCGGAGACTATTCCGCCGTGGTCCATCAACCGGTCACCGAGCCGGACAGGAGGCAGGCCTACCGCGCGTTACTCGCCTGCCCCACCGGCTCGATCGGAACCGAGCAGAAAGACCAGTCCCTGTTGAATGCCGCCAAGGCCGACTTTCCACTCCTCATGGAGGACGGTGTGTATTACTGCGGCTTCAATTCGGAGAAGTCGTTCGGTGCGAGCAGCTTCTTCGTGCAACATCCGGACGGCAATTGGTTGATCGATTCACCTCGTTATCTCAAGCACCTGGTCGAGGCCCTCGAGCGGATGGGCGGCCTCGCCTATATTTTTCTGACGCATGAAGACGATGTCGCGGACGCAGCTAAGTACGCGCGTCATTTCGGCGCGAAACGGATCATCCATCGCGAAGACGCCCATGCCATGCCGGATGCGGAAGAGATCATTGAGGGGCCGGAGGTCCGATCGTTCGGCAAGGAGTTCCGCATCATCCCGGTTCCCGGCCATACGGCCGGCAGCAGCTGTCTGCTCTATCGGGATCGATTTCTGTTCACGGGCGATCACCTCTGGTGGGAGCCGGAGAGCAAGCGACTGGAATCGCCGCGGCAGTTGGTATGGAATGGAGAGGCCTTGCGCCGTTCGATCGAGAAGCTGGCGCATCATCCCTTCGAATGGGTGCTGGCCGGCCATGGCGGTCGGATCCATCTGTCGCCTGAGCAGATGCGCATCGCACTGCATAGCCTGATCGAACGGCGGCAACGGGGTGCGGCGTGATGAACCTGGTGCCGGCCGCATCCTGTGTCGGGCTGCTCTTCATGATGATGGTCGGCATGGCCGCCGGTGAATCGATCCCTCTCGGCAGGGACCAGGCGTTGCTTGCGGCGGCGGAACGGAACGATGTCGCGGAGGCTCGGCGCCTGCTGAATGAGGGGGCCGGCCTGCAGGCTCGCGATGCGCAAGGGCATACGGCCTTGATGATCGCGACCTATCGAAACCATGTCGAGATGGCGGCGCTGTTGATTCAAGCCGGGGCCGATGTCAATGCGCAGGATGCCATGCAAAACAGTCCCCTGCTGCTGGCCGGAGCGAGCGGCTATCTCGAAATCCTCCGGCTCGCGCTACAGGCGAACCCCGATTTCAAGGTGTACAACCGCTACGGCGGTACCGCCTTGATTCCTGCCTGCGAGCGAGGGCACGTGGAGGTGGTGAAGGCATTGCTGAAGACCAAGATCGACGTGAACCATGTGAACCGGTTGGGATGGACTGCGCTGCTGGAAGCGATCATCCTCGGCGACGGGGGCGCCAACCATCAAGCCATCGTCCGAATGCTGGTGGCGGCGGGAGCGGATCTCAACCTCGCCGATAGTGACGGCGTCACGCCCCTTCGGCACGCCAGGCAGAAGGGGTACACAGCGATCGTCGAGACGCTCCAGTCGGCAGGGGCACGGGAATAGACGGGAGGACCGGCCTGCGGGCACCGTCAACTGCCCCGGTCCGTGCTGTAGCTGAAGGGACTCAGGAGCAGCGGAATATGATAGTGCTGCGCCACGTCCTGTACGGTAAAGATCACCACCACTTCGGGATAGAAGCTCGTGATCTATTGTGAGCGGAAATAGGCCGAAACCTCGAAGGTCAGACGGTAGCTCCCAGCCAGCAGGCGCAGGTTGATGGGATACAGATCATCGCTGCGTCCGTCCGCATCGGTCCTGCTCCGGCCGAGTACTTTCCAGCTTCCCACCAACCCTTGGCCTTCCAATGTCACGGCGATGCCCTTGGCTGGCCGGCCCTGGGCGATGTCGAGCACATGGGTGCTGATGCGTGAATCGGCCATCTCTCTCCTTTCATGGCGAGAAGATTAAGGCATGACTGTGATGCCGAGTGCCGATGCCGCCATCTGGCGGATCGTTTCCAGGGAATTGCCCTGCGGGCCCTCCGTATCCGAAAGGCCAAACTCAAAGCCGGTTGAGTCACGAACACCCGCTCCGTGGTTCGCCCCAAGCGGCGCTTCTGTGCCAACGCCATGATGTACTGCAATTCTGGGTCTACAGCAAGGTCCGGTTCTGGGATAGACGGGCGGAAACGTTTGAGGACCAGTCGGTCGGCCCCTTCATCAATCCTGTGGAGCATGGGTTCATGGACAACGATGAGCCGGCGGCCAAGATCAAGCAGATCGAAGGATACCGCCAGCTCTTCCGGGAGGTCTTAGGGCGGAAGGTGACGGTCGATTTACGACGCTGGAACAGGTCGTCGATTTCTACAACCAGGGCGGGATCAAGAATCCGCACTTGGATAATACGGTGATTCCCCTGGAACTCGCTGCAGAGGAGAAGCAGGATGTGGTAGCCTTCTTGCGATCCTTGAACGGCGAGGGTCGCCAGCAGGTCACAGCCCCCACGGAGTTCCCGAAGTAACGGTCGGACGCCGATCGATGAAAGGGCCGGGGTGCAGCCCCGGCCCTTTTTTCGCCGCTGGGCACACGCCTGTTCCGCTTTGTCTGGGGTGAGCACAGCCTTGCCCTGTCCTGGTGATGGAAAAGGGAAGGAGCCGCTGACGCATGGGTGTTCTGTACGAGTGGATCGACCGCAATATCCTGGAACTCGCGCGTGAGTTCCGGCTGTCCTACCTGCCGCCACTCATGGTCTACATGGCCGCCGGGATTTCCGGTCTTACCGGCATCGTGGGCACGTTCTTCGTCAAGGATTACCTGGGCCTGTCCGCGGCCTTCCTCGCGGCGCTGGGGTTCTGGGCCGGCATTCCCTGGGCGCTCAAGATGCCGTTCGGCCATCTCGTCGATTTGCTCTGGCGTTGGAAGAGCCTGCTGGTGTATTTCGGCGCGGGAGTGATCGCCGCCAGTCTCCTGATCATGGTCGGCCTCATCGGCCACCGCGAGGCGATGACGGCCCTGATGCCGGCCGAGGTCTGGTATGTCATGAGTGTGTTGCTGGCGCCGATCGGCTACGTGATTCAGGATACGGTGGCCGATGCCATGACCGTCGAGGCGGTCCCTCGGGTGGACGACCGGGGCCGGCCCTTCGATGCAGCTCAAATCAAACTCATGCACACCACCATGCAGACGCTGGGGCGTGTGGCCATCATCAGCGGCGGGATCCTGGTGGCGCTCATCAATCTCTACCTGTTCACCGGAGTGGAGAATCTGCCGAAAGAACAGATCGCCGAGATTTACCAACAGGTCTACCTGATGGCGCTGGTGATTCCCGCCGTCTCGGTCCTTGGCGTGATGACCGCATCGATCCTCCGGGTTCGCGACAGACGCCGGCTCCTGAGTCAGGGCCTGCCGGCCGACCAGGTTGCGGCATTGATGGACCGGCCGAACGAACCGACCAAGCCCAATTGGTGGATTCTGGGGGGCAGCCTGGTGTTCGTGCTCTTTACGCTGACGGTGGGGTTCGGCGACTTTCCCTACAACGAAGAAATCGTTTTTGTCGGATCGATGGGGATCGTGTGCTTTCTCATCCTGCGATTGACCGGGGAACTGACCCCTGACGCGAGGAACGTGCTGCTTGGCACCGCGCTCGTGATCTTCGCCTTTCGCGCCATCCCCGGTCCCGGCGACGGGGCGACCTGGTGGATGATCGATACGTTGGGATTCGATCAGCAATTTTTGTCGGTGCTGTCGCTCATCGGCAGCGCGTTGACGCTGGTCGGCATGTTTCTGTTCCGGCGGTTCATGGCGGAGCGGTCGATCGCCTACGTGGTCGGATTTCTGACCGCGGCGGCCTTTGTGTTGGGGCTCCCCATCGTCAGCATGTATTACGGGTTCCATCACTGGACCGCTGCGCTGACCGGCGGTGTTGTCGATGCGCGCTTTATTGCGCTGGTGAATACGGCGCTGGAATCCCCCCTCGGCCAGATTTCCATGATCCCCATGCTGGCCTGGATCGCCAATTCCGCGCCGGCTGATCTGAAGGCCACCTACTTTGCCGTGATGGCTTCCTTTACCAACCTTGCATTGTCGCTGAGCCAGCTCGGGACGAAGTATCTCAATCAAGCGTTCGTCGTGACGCGAGAGGTCCGCGATCCGGCAACCAATGTGCTGCAGACACCCGCGGATTACAGCCAACTCGGAACGTTGCTGATCTTACAGATGTTCCTCGGCCTCGCACTTCCCTTCGCCGCGATTCTGTTTGCCAGACTGACGCGCTTTCGGAGCGCCTGAGGCCATGGGAGGAATTCGAGAATGAATGCGTTGCAATTCCTCACGGACCATGGCGCCTCGGTGCTCTTTTGGGTCATCTTGCTGGAGCAGGCAGGCCTGCCGATTCCTGCCATTCCCCTCCTCGTCGCCGCCGGTGCCTTCGTCGGGGCCGGCAAGATGAGTGTGGCCGCGGCGCTGCTGATTCCTGTCGCCGCCTCGCTGCCGCCGGATCTCGCCTGGTATTACCTGGGTCGCTTGAAAGGTGGAAAGGTATTGGGATTCCTCTGTCGCCTGTCGCTCGAACCGGATTCCTGCGTCAGGGACACGGAAAATCTGTTTCATCGGAACGGGCCGCGCGCGCTGCTGCTCGCCAAGTTCATCCCCGGCTTCAGCACCGTGGCGCCGCCGCTGGCCGGCATCGTCGGCATGAGCGTTGCGGCCTTCACGCTGTACGATGTCGGGGGCACCTTGATCTGGGCGGCCGTGAGTGCCGGAGTCGGCGCGTTGTTCAGCAATCAACTGGAGCAACTCGTCGGCCTGTTCGATCAAGCCGGTGGATTGGTGCTCACGATTCTGCTCGTCGGCTTGGCTGGATACGTCAGCTATAAAGTGTATCACCGGCAACAGTTCTTGCGGCACCTGCGGATGGCGAAGATCTCCGTCGACGAACTCAAACGTCGGTTGGATGCAGGGGATACGATCAGCGTGGTCGATGTCCGGCACCCGCTTTCCTTGGAACTCGACCCGGAGACCATTCCGGGCGCCATCAACTTCACCCTGGAAGAGATCGAGCATCGCCACCACGAAATCCCGCGCGATCGCGACATCGTGTTGTACTGCACCTGCCCGAACGAGGTCTCCAGCGCCCGCACGGCCTTTTTGTTGAAGAAAAAGGGCATTCATCGCGTCCGCCCCCTCGAAGGCGGCCTCGATGCCTGGCGGGAGCGGAAATTTCCCGTCGAGCGGCGGGGGAAGTAGGATGGTCGCCGGGCTGGAGGCTTCGCGCGAGGTCCAGCGAGAATAAGGCGCAGAGAACTTAGAGCTTATCCGTAAATTACATTTATCGCCAACGGGATTTTTCTGAACGTGATGATCGCCGCGGCAAGATGGGTGAGGCCGAGGAAACTGCGTTCGAGTTTCTCATACCGCACGAGCAGCTTGCGAAAGCGATTGAACCAGCTATGCGCGACCTCCACAATCCACCTCCTGGCTCGCTTCGTCGGATGCCGCCGCTGCTCCTCGGCTTCCTGCCCGCGCCCTTTGACATGGGCGATGTAGCCATGCTCTTCAATGGTGACACGTGCCGGAATGCCGGTGTAGCCTGCATCGGCACACAAGTGCTGGCTGCGTCGCTCAGGCGGCGAGGGACGCGGCACTACGATGGCGTCAAGGACGACGGCCAGCTGGCTCACATCATGCCGGTTTGCCGCGGTCACGATGATCGACAGCGGGACGCCACGATCGTCCACCAGCAGGTGGCGCTTGCTTCCATTTTTTTCCCCGATCCGTCGGGTTCGGCCCGACCGCTTCCTGAGCCAGCGGCGCTTTCATCATGGCCCCGTCGATACTCTGCCAGCGCCACGCGATGCCTTCCACGTCGTCATACTCCGCCAGCCCGGCCTGCCAGAGGGCTGCGAACAGGCCGGCGTTCTGCCACTCGAGAAAGCGCTTGTGAATGGCGCTCGCGCTCCCAAAGCGCTCGGTCGGCAACGCCTTCCACTGACAGCCCGTGCGCAACACGTAGACGATGCCCTCGAACACCAGGCGCGCCTCCTTGGGTTTGCGCCCACCCCCGGGTTTGCGCACGTAGGGCTTGGCCCTCGCACGCCGGCGCGCGGGGATCAAGGGTTCGACCCGTTGCCAAAACGCGTCCGACACTTCCCATGCTGCCGCCCTGCTGTGCGTCACACGTTTCGCCATCGTTGATCTCCCCCATTCGTCCGAGTCGAGATGGGAGGCAGTGTACCATATTATTTACGGATAAGCTCTTAAAGAGATTCGGATATCTGGGGCCCAGCCGACTCGATAAAGGTGAGTGTTGGTGACCTGATAATGGAGAAGAATGAAGACAATATGGGTAACGGTCTGGGGCGAATCACTGTCAGTAGAAAAACCGGCGAGGAACGATTCCATGATGGCGCAACGCAAACTGACTTTGACATGCTTGATTTCTGGCAATGGAGCGCGTCGGACCTTATCGGCAATACAGCCAGAGGCGTTCTCGCGGAGTATCTCGTGGCAAAGTCCCTCGGAATCTCCACTGCAGGAGTGCGGGAAGGATGGCTTGCGTGGGATCTCACAACGGATGATGGGGTAAGAATACAAGTGAAGTCCGCCGCCTTTATACAAAGTTGGCATCAAGACAAACTATCAGAGATTGAATTTAAAGTTTCCCCGAAGAAGGGGTGGAACCCTGACAGCAACAGAGTGGAAACCGTTCCCAAGCATCATGCGGACCTCTATGTTTTTGCCCTGCTGACCCACACCGACAAAGCCACAGTTGATCCGTATGATTTGCGCCAATGGAAATTCTATGTGCTTCCTACGCAAAAGCTATGTGAAAGGACGCGGAGTCCACAGTCGGTCACTCTCCGGTCATTGGAAACTCTTGCAGGGCCGCCCACTGATTTCTGGCACTTGTCAGATTCAGTAAAAGAAGCGCGTGGTCTGGTATCGCCTTGACCCGTGCTGTATGATGAATATCTAGAAGATACGTCGCTCGTGAAGGGTGAAACGTATCTCGCAGGGCATCAATAGGGTGGTCCGGCGCTTCACGAACGACGCTTCACCAATCACGTTCATCAAGAAATGGGGGGCGACCGGTTTCGACGGGGATACTGATGCCATCGTCGCATGTCGAGCTCTCGGGGTCTCGTAAATCCTCCGGGAAACAGCAACTGCCAATCAAGAACTGGCACTCGCAGCTTAATTTAAGCTGAGACGTCGTTCCATCTGAGGCCCGCGGGGGTGGAACGGCGCGATGCAGCGGGCTGGTCCCAGGCTGGTGTTCAGCGGCGGGGGACGAGACAATACTGGACTAGCGGCGATTCTAAGCCTGCCGATAGGCGTGGGTCGTTGCGAACCTCAAAGAATCGGCTACACATGTAGACGCGATGTGCCGACGATCTTCGGACAGGGGTTCAACTCCCCTCGCCTCCACCAAACCGCTCTTCGTGCGTTCCGGCGGCTCATCAGGCGAAGCCTTCTTCCTTGATGCCGCCGGATAAACCCCTTCAGTGTTCGCCTCTTACTCCTAAAACCTCGCTTGCGCGTACCGCCCGCTCTTTATCGCCTTATCGTGATAAACGCGGGCGGATAAACGCATCCAGTGGCTTGTTCCCTCCTAGAGAATTACCGCACTTCGTGCGACCGGCGGGCTCTTCATCGTCTTATCGTGAACGACGCCCGCCGATAAACCCCTTTAGTGCCAGCATTCTTTCCTCGCTCGACCCGGAGCCACTGATGGTGGTTCCGGGCGACGGGATAAACCCCTTCAGTGTTTCCTTTTCATTCGTGTACTACCTTGCTTGCGCGTACCGCCGTCCTCTTTATCGTAGTTTCAGCTTCTCCCCGTTTCTTTCCTCTACGCCCCTCCCCTTCCCTTGACGGTCGAGTTTGAATGTGTCGTCCGGCTCTGCTACAAGGGCACCGGTCGACGCTGGGCATGCGACGGCTCGTATGACATTCGGATAACCAGGAGGAAAGAAAGCACATGAGCGACGAACTTCTCGACCACCTCGGTCCCTTGGCTGCGCTCGCCGGTGTGTGGGAGGGCGACAAGGGGGACGATGTGGCTCCGTCGGACGACAGGGGAACCGAACGCAACGCCTATCGCGAACGGTTGACGTTCGAGCCGTTCGGTCCTGTGAACAACCATGAACAGCAACTGTATGGCCTCAGGTATTCGACCGTGGCCTGGCGGTTGGGCGAAGAGACCCCGTTTCACGAGGAAACCGGCTATTGGCTCTGGGATGCGGCGGCGAAGCAGGTGCTCCGCTGTTTCATCGTCCCGCGGGGCGTCACGGTGCTGGCGGGAGGAACCGTGGAGCCCGATGCCACGTCGTTTACGATCTCAGCAGAGGCCGGATCGGACACCTACGGCATCTGTTCGAACCGATTTCTGGATCGGGAGTTCAAGACCGTCCGGTATGACCTCACGATCACCCTGCACGGCCGCGACGGCTTGAGTTACAAAGAGGATACGCAGTTGAAGATGAAGGGCCGGAACGACCTGTTTCACCACACCGACGCCAATCGAGTGAGTCGAGTCAAATAAGAACCGATTGGGTCCCACGAGAAAATACTGAGTCACGGCATTGACAGTGCGTTTGTCGGGGCTGGTATAGTGAATCGAGCCGGCTCGAAGGTGTGGGGGCGGATGCCGCGCCCCGTGCGTCTGATCAGATCCTGAGAGCCATACCAGAGTATATTTCACAGGGAGGATGTGCATGCGAGGAACATTATTTGCGCTAACAGGATTACTTATGGTGACGGGCTGCTCGGGATTGCCGGACATGACTCGAACAGCGGTCATTCATGAGGTCAAACTCGCTGAGCACATGGAGCCCGCTGACCTGACGGTGGCGGCTGGTGACGAAGTACGCTGGGTGAATCAACGCATGCTTTCAGCGCGGGTCGAGATCCCCGGCTTGACGAAAGAAATGTTGTCCTGTGACCGTGGATTCACGAATGTGTTCGGAAGCGTTCGGGAAGTGGTCGAGTTGGATTCGCATGAGACCGCCAGCCTGTGCTTCGCCAAGGGCATGGTCATCAGTTACAACGCGCGCATGAAATCGGCCGGACCGGGCGGTATGGTGATTGAGCCGGGAACGATCCGCGTCACCGGTCCCACTCAGTAACGTTGAGGGGTCCGACCGCCTCTTGTGGGCGTATCGGCATCTCCTCCCCTATCCTGCTCGCCCCGGAGTCGACCCCCTGACTCCGGGGGACGAGGTCACGACCTCCGCGCAAGCAAACCCTTCCTCAGATCAGTAGGATTGTCCCAGCCCCGATCACTGCGAAGCCAGCCAGAGAGGATTTCGCCGGAGGTGACGAGGCGCGCCGGTAGTGACGCGTCGGCCCACAGCTCAGCTTTTTGAAGGTGCCGGCGGTTACAGCACCGTCGTCCAAGGCGGGCTGACGGCGAAGGCGGCGTTGATGAGACCGACGTGGGAGTAGGCCTGGGGAAAGTTTCCGAGTTGGGTGTGGGTTTCCGGCACGAAATGTTCTGAGAAGAGCCCGAGATGGTTCGCCCCGGTCAGGACCTGGGCCATGATCTGTTGGGCTTCGGCCATCCGTCCGAGCCGCGCTAGGGCCTGGACGACCCAGAAGGAACAGATGACGAAACTGGATTGCGGCCGACCGAAATCGTCGGTCCGCAGATAGCGGAAATAAAACCCCGTATCTTTCCCGCCGGCTTGCACGGACAGTTCTTGCGCGATGTGTTTCATCGTCGCTTCGCAGACTTCCCGGTTCGGAAAGCCGAGGATCGGCGCCTGGGCCATCGAGGCGTCATAGGTGTCGTCCTTAGGACCGTTACGGAGGGCCCCGTCTTTCGTGGCGTTCAGGAGCGCCTGCGCCGCCCTGGCGCGGGCCGTGCCGATATCGAACGTCAAGGAGGGCAGGAATCCAGCCTGCTGCATGCGGTGCGCCCGGTCGAGCCCGGCCCAACACATCAAATTGGAGAATGAATGTTCCCGCCAGCCGTTGCGAATCTCCCACAGTCCTGCGTCCGGCTGAGCGATGGTCCGTTCACAGAGCCGGGCCAGGTTCGCGACGAGCTGCTCCTGGTCCTTGGTACGCAGGTCGTAGAAGCGGTTGTCGAAAAAGATCGGGGCCAATGCGAGGACTAGCTCGCCGTAGACGTCGTTCTGGATATGTTCCGCCGCTTGATTGTTGCTGCGCGCCGGCACGCTGCCCTGGAAGCCGGCCCAATTTCGATGCTCGGTTTCCGGCAGCGGAAGATCCTGGCTCAACGTGTAGACCGGGGCCAGCCGTTCCCGGGAGTGTTCGTGGGTATAGGCGATGTTGAGCAGGAATTTGAGAAATCCCTCCATTTCCTCGAAGTGCCCGAGGTTCTGGAAGGCCGTGAGGGAAAAGTAGGCGTCGCGCAGCCAGCAGTAGCGGTAGTCCCAATTGCGTGGGCCGCCCGGCTCCTCCGGGAGGCTGGTGGTCAAGGCGGCCAGGATGGCCCCCGTGTCTTCGTAACAATGGAGTTTGAGCGCCAGCGCCGAACGGATGACCTCTTCCTGATGCAGGACCGGGATCGAGCAATGTTTCACCCACATGCGCCAGTAGCGGGCCGTCTGGTCGAGAAATTCCTGACTGACTTTCGCCAGATCGTCTTCGATGCCCAAGCCCCAGGTCAGGGCGAAGTAGGTCTTCTCGGTGAGGGCGAAGGGCCGTTCCTCGTACAGATAGGTCAACGGCATGTTGGTCAGCAGCCGGAGGTACTCCCCGCGGATGTCGTAACGGACGTGGCTGTTGCCCCGCATTCCCCGGGCATAGTCCTTTTCCCATCCCGTGACGGGACGGCAACTCACGCGGATCGACGGGGTGCCGGCCAGCGGTTCGACGATGCGGAAGAGGGCGGCGGGCCGATAGAGGCGACCATATTGTTCGAAGCGCGGGCAAAAGTCCGTGATCTTGAAGGTGTCTCCCTTGGACGTAGACACCTGCGTCGCCAGAATATTTGTATTGGGGAGATAGCGTTGCGTCGTCTTGACTTGAGTCGAGTCGGTAGGGCTTGATATGGAAAAATGCCCCCCGTCCGGATCCAGGATCCGGCCGAAGACGGGATCACTGTCCGGTCTGGGCAGGCAGAGCCAATCGACCGAGCCGCTTTCGTGGATATGGGCGGAGACGTGGCAATTGCCGATCAGGCCGTAGGGGTACATGCCCTGACCATAAGAGATTTTTGCTGCAAAGTAAACTGCGGGAGAACATATGCGTCTGTCCCTCCGGTTTATCCTTCCTCTTTTGCTGGTGTTGGGAGTCGTGGCCTACAGCGTGGTGCCTCTGGTTGATTCGCTCACGTTGAAGTGGTTCACGCGCGATCTTGAAAGCCGGTCCAAATTGCTGGCGAGCACGATGGAGGTACCGCTGTCGGAATTGGTCGCTTCCCGCTCGCGCACGAAGATCTTCGCCTATTTTCACAAGGTCATTCAGGATGAACGGTTGTATGCGCTGGGCTTCTGCGATACGCAGCAACACCTGCTCTACCAGACCCTGACCTACCCGGATCAACTGTCCTGTGAGAGTTTGGCGCACCTGGCGCCGGGCTCCTCGGAAGTGGTGAATTTTGCGCAAGGGCCGCTGCACGTCGTGGTGGCGACTATTCAATCGGGGGGCAAGGTTCACGGCCGGCTCATGCTGGTCCACGACATGAGTTTCGTGCACCAGCGCAGCACCGATACGAAGTGGTACGTGTTTTATCTCTTCGTCGGCCTGGCCGCGGTGATTTCCGGGGTGACGGTGCTCGTCGCACACCTCAGTTGGCGAGGATGGGTGGCGGGCGTGCGGGCGATGTTGACCAATATGGGGCTGCCGCCGGAGCCAGGCCGCACCCATTCGCCCGAGCTGCACCCGGTCGCGCAGGATCTCCATGCGTTGGTGCGGGAATTGGAAGCCGATCGCCGGATGCGCGATGAAAGCCAGATCACCTGGAGCCCGAACAGCCTCAAGACGATTTTGCACGAGCACCTCTCCGGCGATGAAATTTTGATCGTCTCCAATCGGCAGCCATACATCCACAATCGGCGGGGACAGAAGATCGAGGTGCAGCTGCCGGCCAGCGGGCTCGTATCCGCGCTGGAACCGGTGATGCGCGCCTGTTCGGGAGTGTGGATCGCCCACGGCAACGGTTCGGCCGACCGCGAGGTGGTGGATGGCCGCGACCATGTGCGGGTGCCGCCGGATCATCCGTCGTACGATATCCGCCGCATCTGGATGTCTCCCGATGAGGAATCCGGGTTCTACTATGGGTTTTCCAACGAGGGACTCTGGCCGCTCTGTCACAACGCCCATGTCCGCCCAACGTTCCGGACCTCCGACTGGGAACAGTATGTGGCCATCAACGAGCGGTTCGCCAAGGCCGTGGTTGAAGAAGCCAAGACGGACGATCCGGTGGTGCTCGTCCAGGACTACCACTTCGCGCTGTTGCCCAAGATGGTGCGGGAGAAACTGCCGAACGCCACCATCATCATGTTCTGGCATATCCCCTGGCCGAACGCGGAGAGCTACGGCATCTGCCCCTGGCGGCAGGAAATTCTGGAGGGGTTGCTCGGCAGCAGTATCGTCGGGTTCCATACGCGCGAACACGGCAACCATTTTCTGTACTGCATTGATCGCATCCTGGAGGCGCGCATCGACCGCGACGCCTCCACGGTGTCGTACGGCGGCCGGCTCACGGCGGTGAATCCTTACCCGATTTCCATCGAATGGCCATCGCGTTGGTTGGAGAACCAGCGGCCAGTGCCGGACTGCCGGGTGCATATCCGTGAACGCCATGCCATGGGCCCGGATCGGCTGGTGGGGATCGGGGTGGATCGGCTCGACTACACCAAGGGCATCATCGAGCGGTTCCTCGCGGTCGAACGACTGTTCGAACTGCAGCCTGAATGGGTTGGAACCTTCTCCTTTATTCAGATCGCGGCGCCGAGCCGGACGATCATCGATCAATACCAGCATTTTCACGATCAGGTCTATGCGCTGGCCGAACGCATCAACAAACGGTTCGGCCGCGAAGGGTACGAACCGATCGTCTTGAAGGTCAAGCATCACGAACCGCCGGACGTGTACGAGTATTACCGGGCGGCCGATCTCTGTTTCGTGACGAGCCTCCACGACGGCATGAATCTGGTGGCCAAGGAGTTCATCGCGGCGCGCGACGACGATCAAGGCGTCTTGATCCTCAGCCAGTTTACCGGTGCGGCGCAGGAATTGCCCGAGGCCCTGGTGGTCAATCCCTACGATATCGATCAGTGCGCGGCGGCGTTGCACATGGCGCTGTCGATGACGCCGAAGGAGCAACGCGCCCGCATGCGGAGCATGCGGGGGTTGATCCAGGAGTTCAACGTGTACCGTTGGGCGGGACGCATGCTCATGGACGCGGCACGGATGCGCCGCCGCATTCGCGTGATGAAGCAGGTGGTGCAGGCTTCGGGACGGGGTCGGTAACCTCACCCATGCAGTACGCGCTCAGAGCGCCAGGGAAGCGCGTCCTCGATCGAGTGGCTGGCCGGGAGGCGGCGCTCTTTGCATTCGATTTCGACGGCACGCTGGCGCGAATCGTTCAGGACCGGCATGCGGCAACCCTGGCGCAACCGGTTCGCGATGCGCTCCATGCCCTGGCCATGCAGGCCCCGACCGCCATCATTTCCGGTCGCTCCCTCGCGGACCTCCGGCCGCGCGTGGACGGTATTCCCACGCATCTGGTCGGGAATCACGGACTCGAAGGGTTGCATGCGTCGGAGCGGGTCATGCACCAGGCGCGGGACTGTTGCCGCACCTGGCTCAAGACGGTGCTGAAGGATGAATCGAGCCTGACCAAGACCGGCGTGGTGGTGGAAGACAAGACCTATTCGCTGACGTTCCACTATCGGCAGGCCTGCTCGCCGCCCGAGGCGCGCGAAGCGATCTTTCATTCGGTCGCGACGTTGTCTCCGGCACCGCGCCTCGTGTTGGGGAAGTCCGTGGTGAATGCCATTCCGCCCGGCAATCTGCACAAGGGAACGGCCATCTTGGAATTGATGCACCAGCTCAACAGTTCCGCCGCGCTGTACGTCGGCGACGACGATACCGACGAAGATGTCTTTTCGTTGCCGGATGAGCGCATTGTCACGGTGCGTGTCGGGAAAAAGGCGACCTCCGCCGCACAATTGTATCTGGAACGGCAGTCGCAGATCGGCCTGTTGCTGGAGTATCTCGCCCAGGCGCGCAGCCGAACGACGTTGACCTAACCTTCCTGCGCGGCCACGCCTTTTTTGTACAGACTGTAGACGTATACGGGGATGGTCAGTTCTTTGAGCGCCTGCTGGAGCAAGGGGTACACCTTTTCCCATTCCAGCCCGCCGACTCCGGTCGCCAATCGCGGAAGGGCCACGCTTTTCACCCCATGTTCCTGCAACTCCTTTTTCAAGGCCTGAAGTGCATGATTCACGTTGGGTAGCGAGGCCTTGCCGGGACGATCCTGGTCACTGGCCGGCGGCTCTTGCGTGAAGAGGTTGATGATGACGGGAGAATTCGGTCCTTTCCACGACCAGGCGCTGCCTGGCTTGGGATTGTAGGTCTGGCAATAGTGGCGAAAATCCTTGTACATGCCGGGCCACTGCTCCCGGAGCGCCAATGCCAGTCCCTGTTTGAAGTTATCGTTCGGAGCCACGCCATGGGCGATGGCGGCGGCTGTTGACAACAGAATATCTCCGGTCACTTCCTTGAGCATGACGGACGCCTCCCCGATTTGTAATGAGGTGATTGTTATCATATAAGGCCTTCTGCCGTTCAATCAATGTGTAGAGAGGAAGAACATTCTTCCACGGCAAGAGCAGCGTCGTTTTGCCTGCGATGAGGCCGACTGCCGAGGAGGCTGCGAGGACTGCGACGCGGCTTGTCATGCGACCGGGTGGGCAGCTGTTCTATTTGGGCCATTTGACGTATCTTCTGCAGTCGCCGGTGGCAAGGCAAGATTGTTTAGGATGGGGGAATCTGCCGTCTCACCTCTCCTGCGTCATTCCAGGTCTTATCCTTAGAGGAGGGAGCAGAGATGAAAGACTATGGCATCAAGCCCGGTCGTCGATTCACGTTGAAAGAGTTCGATCCCGACGACACGGGCGCGTACAAGAAAAACGAGGAGGGTAAGGCCAAGGCGAAAGCCGACGCGGCAGACCTCATCGCGAGGCTCGATCAACTGCAGGAACGGCTCTATGCGAATGGGAGCCGGGCGCTGCTGCTCATCCTCCAGGGCATGGACACCAGCGGCAAGGACGGCACGATCAAACATGTGATGTCCGGCGTCAACCCACAGGGCTGTCGGGTGGCCTCCTTCAAAGCGCCGAGCGAGAAAGAACTCGAGCATGATTTTCTCTGGCGCGTCCACCAGGAAGTGCCGCCGAAGGGCTACATCGGGATCTTCAACCGGTCGCATTACGAAGACGTGCTGATTACGCGCGTGCACGGCTGGGTCTCGGAGAAGGTCGTGACGCAGCGATTCAACCAGATCAACGAGTTTGAAGAATTGTTGGCCGAGAGCGGGACGGCGATTCTCAAAGTGTTTCTGCACATTTCCAAGGACGAACAGAAGGAGCGGCTCATCGAACGGATCCGCGATCCGGAAAAGCGTTGGAAGTTCAATGAAGGCGATCTTGAGGAACGCAAGCTGTGGGACGACTACATGAAGGCGTTCGAACGGATGCTGTCCGCCACCAGCACGGCCCATGCGCCCTGGTATGTGGTTCCCGCGAATCGAAAATGGTATCGCAACCTCGTCGTGGCCGAGCTGGTGGTGCAGGCGCTCTCCTCGATGAATCTCTCCACCCCTCCAGCGCCCAAGGGGGTGGACTTCGACAAGCTGAAGATCATGTAGCAGGACGTGGAAAAAGGCCGCCGCCGGTTGCGGACTCCCGCTGGTGTCGGTGACGGCCTTCGGCTACACTGACCGCTGTTCGTCACGGGCTTCTACTTTAACCAGGAGCGTATACCATGCAGAAACGCTGGCCGGTCGTCGTCGGTTGCCTCGTACTGAGCCTCTGCCCCCTCTCGGTTCGGGCCGGAGAGTTTGAAGGTATCCTCCACATGACCACCAAACACGCGGGAACCGGCACTCAGAGTACGATGGACTGGTATCTCAAGGGCGACAAGGCGCGGGTGGAGTCCTCCCGCACCGACGGACAAACGCACGTGATGATCTTCGATGCCCAGACCAGGACGATGCAGATGGCGATGCCGGGGCAGAAGAGCTATATGGAAATCAACATGGGCGGTGAACGGAGCGAACAGCTCAAGGAGGCCTTCGAAAAGCAGACGGTCGAGCGCACGGGAAAGACCGACAAGATCGCCGGCTATTCCTGTGAAATCTGGCGGATCACGGACAAGGAGGAAAATCGACTGAAGAACGACATTTGCGTGGCGAAGGGGTTCGGAAAGGCGGCCACGTTCTGGATCGATCCGAAGGAGATGCGCCGATCTTCACAACCGAGTTGGGTGAAACGGCTCGTGGAGGAGGGAGGATTCGGACTCCGGAGCATTCACTATGATGAAGAGGGCAAAGAATCCTCGCGCATGGAAGTGACGAGCATCGACAAGAAGAGTCTGGACAATGCCCTCTTCACCTTTCCCGCCGATTGGGCGAAGCAGGATATGTCGGCCATGCAGGAACGGATGAAGGCGATGCGGGAGCGGAAGGGGCAGGCAGGCGAAGACTTCTCGAAGATGGCGGAGGAGATGAAGAAGCGGAAGGCGGACCAGGGTAATGTTACGGAGCCTTCCGGCCAAGACGGGCAGCAGCCGGATATGAAAGAGATGATGAAACAGTTCGGCGAAATGATGAAGAAGAAACAGCAGGGCGGCCAATAGGGGCGCCCTCCCGACTCACCCGGTGATCGTGACGTCCGTTGCGCGACCCCGATGCGTGAACGTCGATCGCTGACCCTGTCGATCGGGCTCTGCCTGTGCCTCCTGATTTTCGCCAGGACTACGGCATCGGCCAGTGACGTCCAGGAGGCGCGGCCTGCGCAGGACCCCTCGCCCACTCCGATTGCGAAAGTCGAACCCCTTCAGGACCGGGAGGGGCGGCCGCCCGCTCAGCGTTCTCAGCACATCATCTTTTCCGACGATTTCGGACAGCGGGTTCCGCAATCACGGTTCCATTTGGACCGAGCGCTGAATGTGCCGGACTGGCTCCATCTCGGTCTCCAGTCTGGCGTTATGAGTCCTATGGCCAGCCCCTCAGAAAAAACGAGACTACCGGTGGAGCGCAATTTTCGGAACAGACGCTGGCTCAACTCGGCATACGGTACAAACCGTTCCTGTTGTTTGCCGAGTTTCTCGACGCCCGCCCGCTCTATAACTTCGGTCTCACGGTCAACAGTAAGATGGAAGACCGTAACGATGTGTTGCAACTCTATCTCGGCATCGGGACGGACCGTTTCCTCGGGTCCAACATCACGTCCGAGCTGCGGGTGGGAAAATTCACTCTGGATCTTGGGAGCCGCCGCCTGATCTCTCGGGTCAACTTCACCAACGTTCCCAGTTCCTTCCTGGGCGCTCACTGGATACTGGGAGCCACCGACGAGTGGAAGATCCGGACGTTCGTGATGCGTCCGGTCCGGAGTCAGCAGACGGCGCCGGATCAAGTCGATGCCAACACCCTCTTGGCCGGCATCTTCTACCAGGAGCGGCGCCTCCCATGGGTGTATACAGAGCTGTACCTGTATTACACCTCACAGAACGATCGCGCTCCGGGCAGCGGCAGTATTCAAGACGAAGAGTCCACTCACGGTGAACGGCAGAACCTCTATTCCGCGGGGTTTCGTCTCTTTAGACCGGCGCACAGGGGCGCTTACGACTATGAAGTGGAGTCGATTTATCAGTTCGGGAAATCGGCGTTGGAGGCCGGCGGAACCTTGGTCGGCGGTACACCGCTCCCAGTCTTCGCTTTCATTCAACATGCGGAAATCGGCTATACCTTCGACGTGCCCTGGAGCCCCGTCGTCCGTGTGCTCTACGACTACGCCAGCGGCGACAAGGACCCGAACGACCGCCGGAACGGCCGGTTCGATTCGCTCTATGGCGCACGTAATTTTGATTTTACCCACACCGGCATCTGGTCGCTCTTCAACCGGTCGAATCTGAGTTCTCCGGGGGTTTTCCTCGCCCTGCACCCGTCCGATACCGTGCGGGTCGCCCTGAAGCAGCGGTTCTATTGGCTGGCGCAGTCGAAGGACGAGTTTATCGGGGCCGGATTGCAAGATAGGAGCGGACGCAGCGGCAATTACCTCGGATCGGAGTTTGACCTGCGTGTGGCCTGGACCGCGAGCCTGAACCTGCTCCTGGAAGCAGGATGGCTGTACCTCATCAAGGGGAGTTACTACCGCAACCTCTTGCGAGAAGGCATTGCCGGTTCCCCGAACGACAAGAACACGGATTACGTGTTCGTGAGCATGCGGTTGTTCTTCTGACCCTGTTGCGGTGCCACCAAGCTTGCTGGATTCCCCCTTCGCGGTGAGTTATACTCCCGCCCGTTTTCTACGCGGAAGACTGGCGGAAGAAAAGGATCATCGTCTTTCCGGGAGGTCGGGATGTCGAGGGGTCGTTTGTCCTGGAAGAGGGGCTGGTTCGCCGGATCGCTCGCGATCCTGTGTCTGTCGGTCAACGCAGGAGCTCTTGCAGAAGACCCGGCATCGAGTCGATCCTGCAAAGCCGTCGAGACCCCTCTCAAGCTCACCATTCCGTTCGGCCTCGAAGATGAGATCGGAGAGTACCTGCCGAAGGACAATCCCTTGACGGTGGAGAAGGTAGAGCTTGGAAAACTGCTCTTCTTCGATCCGCGCCTGTCCCGCGACAACACGATTTCCTGTGCCAGCTGTCATAAGCCGGAACTGGCTTGGACGGATGGGACCAAGCTGTCGATCGGCATCAACAATCAGTTGTCGTCCCGCAACAGTATGACGGTGGTGAATCGATTGTACGGCCGTGCTCAATTGTGGCACGGCAAGATGGCGACGTTGGAAGCGCAGGCGCAGAATCCCCTCACCAAAGCCGTGCGGATGGGCATGCCTTCGACGGATGCCGAGGTCGCCAAACTCAATGCGATCAAGGGATACCGGGAGCGGTTTCAACAGGTCTTTTGTACCGACGTCTCCATCGACGGGATCGCCAAGGCGATCGCCGCGTTCGAGCGGACCATCCTGTCCGGCAACAGTCCGGCCGATCGGTACGACATGGGCGGTGAGGAGCCGGCGGCGTCGGAGTCGGCCAAGCGGGGTCTCAAGATCTTCCAAAACAAGGGTCGCTGCACGCGCTGCCATTCGGGGTTCAATTTCAGCGACGAAGAATTTCATAACCTCGGCATCGATTGGGACAAGTCCGCAGCCGATCTCGGGCGGTACTCGGTCGAGAAACATCCCGGTACGGTCGGCGGATTCAAGACCCCGACCTTGCGCGAGATCGCGCGAACGGCGCCCTACATGCACGATGGCCGCTTTGCGACGCTTGAAGAGGTCGTCGACTTCTACGACCAAGGGGGCATTCAGAACCCCCATCTCTCCAATGTGATCATTCCGCTGGGGCTGACCCAGCAGGAAAAACAGGACCTCGTTGAATACATGCGAGCCCTCAACGGAGAGGGCTGGCAGGTCACGGCCCCGACCGAATTTCCACGATAGTCCTCTTCCCTTCGGCTTCTTCTCCAGGGACGGAAATTTCCGTCCCATGGCTTGGAGAGGGCGCCGGTCGCCGGTTTCCCCCTGTTGACAGGTTTTTCTAATGGGCGTAGAGAACAGGTGCGGCCCAATTTCATCCAAGGTGGTAGGTGGGGGATCGGACAGACCGCGCGGCTGCCGTCGAGATCTCTCACGGATTCCCACAGGAGAAAGGAGGGTGGATGATGGACGATTCGACTCCACCTGGCCCGTATGGCCCGCCGAAGTGAAGGCGAGCTTCTCGTCGTTCATGCCGGACGGTTCTCCATCGACTATGCCACAAGGCATCGAAGACGCACCCTACTGGGCGTTGCGTTATGCTCATGATCGGAGAACCCTATTGCGGAGTAGAAGAAACGTCGTGTCACGAGAAAGAGCGGTTTCCCCCGACGGGAAGTCCTGTTGTCCTGATACATTCGACGGGTCTAACAGGAGCCGCAACATCCAACAACAGCCATCGGCGTCCTAAGCGCCACGCACGGGCTCCCAGCAGAATGGGAGCCCGTATCGTCTCGGCCGTCGCGAAAAATGTTTCGCTTCCTGCTCTGGCACCTAGGGCCTATTTTTCTGTTGACAGGATTTTTTAAGGAGCGTAATAGGGATATTTATAGTCTGCAAAAGGCTGTGCTTACCGTGACGAGGCGGTGGACAGTGCGCGCCTGTTCGGGACACCTCGCCACTCATCAACCGGGGAGGTTCATAATGGAAGAACTTACGCCACCGGACCAGAACGGCCCGCAGACCTGAGGGTGGGCTGCTCGTCGGTCGTGTTTGCCGGTTCTTCTTTGGCTGTGCCTCAAGGCACTGTTGATCAAACAGGATGACAGCCGCTGAATAATGGAAGAATCGAAGTGAGACACGAGGCACACCAGTATCCTGGGGTAATGACATCCCCCGACGAATACCCTGATGCTTCTCAGGTTCGAACGGGTCTTCCACTGACCACAATCTAAGTGCTTTCGGCGTCCCAAGCGCCAACCACGGGCGACCTCCCACCGTAGTGTAGGGTCGCCCGTGGCATTTTTGACTCCGGCATCTTCGGTTTCCTTCCTCCTTCACCGGTCTGTATAGTCGGAGCCATGGGTATCATTTCACCATTGGCCCTTGAAGGAGGTCTCCGATGTCACTGTTCGACCAATTTGCCCGCGGCGATTTCGTCAACCCTGCCACATTGTTGGGGGCCGCCTTTTACGCCTTTCTCTTTATGACCATCGCCTGGTTTCTTTCCCGCATGGTTCGGCTCACCGTGCGTCGCTTCCAACATCTCTTGATCGATCAAACCGTCTCGACCCTTCTGATCCGTCTCGCACAGGTGGTGATCTACGTGATGGCCGCGATTCTCTATGCGCACGCGATTCCACAATTGCGGTCTGTGGGAACCGCTCTGTTGACGAGTGCCGGGGTCGCATCCATTCTGTTCGGGTTGGCGGCGCAAAGCACCTTGAACAATCTGGTGTCTGGATTCGCCCTGTTGTTGTACCAGCCGTTCGAGATGGGCGACAAAGTGCAGGTGGCTGCGCCCAGTGGCCTCGAAACCGGTGTCGTCGCAGAGATGACCATGGGCTATATCATCATCCGGACAGAGAACGGGCGGGAAATCGTGGTCCCTAATAGTGTGGCGGCGACGCAGGTGGTGGTCAGGCTGGCCGCCTGAGGAAGTGAAGGCTAGATGCGGTCCGGGTAATCGGACACGATTCCGTCGATGCCGACGTCGCGCATGCGTTGAATGTCCTTCGGCTCGTTGACCGTGTAGGCGAAGACCCGCCGTTCGAGGTTGTGGTAGGTCTGGAGCAGCGCAGGGGTGACGGTGGAAAAGTGGAGGCCCACATGGGAGGCGTTCACCGCGATCACATCGGCAACAGGATCTCGCGGGAGGCGGCGATGGAGCAGGACCATGAGGTTCGCCCGTGGATCGGCTTGGCGGACGCGATGCAATTCCTCCGTCAGGAACGACGCATAGAGGAGGAGGCCTGAAAATCCGGTACGGTTCACGATGGCACAGGCTTCGTTTCCGATTCCCTCTGCTTTGAGTTCGAGGATCACTCCGATGGCGCCGGAGGTAACCTCAAGGGCTTCTTCCAAGGTGGGAATCCGCTGCCGGTTGCCTGCATCGAGCCGTTGTACCTGATCGAGTGACATCTCGGCCACATGGCCGGTCTTGTCGGTGGTGCGATCGACGGTCTCGTCGTGCAGCAGCACGAGATGGCCGTCGCCGGTCGCCCGCACGTCGACTTCAACGAGATCTGCGTGAAAGGCCCGGGCTTTCCAAATGGCGGCGAGGGTATTCTCGGGGGCGTGGCCGGCGGCTCCCCGATGACCGATGCGAAGGACGGAAGAGATGGCGGCCTCTTCTGAAAAGGTCCTGCTGGTCCCTTCCCCAACCTGCACCATCCTGCTGCGGGGAGGGCTTTCTTTTCCAGCCCCACTTCCCTAACATATTTCGCGTATGTCTGCAAAGGACGCCAAGGGGAGCGGGACATCCGGTCGAGGACGGCGGCGAAAACCGACCGGGCAGTCCACCGGTCTGGCGGCGACCGAGCTGCAGTCGGCGACCCCGTCGGCCGAGGTCGCGGAGTTGCATCGGACGATCGAGCGCGATGCGGGCACGGTGCTGGCCCTGTACCGGGAGCCGTTCGGGGGACGGTGGCTTGCCTTCGCCGCGCTTCCGATCGACCTGGTCGAACCGACGCCGTACCAGCGCAACCTGTCCGAGACACATGTGCGTAAACTGGAGTCGGTCATCAGCAAGGTGGGCCGTTTTCTGGATCCCATTATCGTGGTCCCAGCCCGGAACAGTCGAGGCGCCAAATATTGGACCCCGAACGGCCACCACCGGCTGTCGGCGATGCGGGCGCTCGGCGCGAAGAGCATCACGGCCATCGTGGTTCCCGAAGCGGCGGCGGCCTATCAGATCCTCGCCCTCAACACGGAGAAGGCCCATAACCTCCGCGAGAGGGCGCTGGAAGTCATTCGCATGTATCGAGAGCTGGCCCAACTGGATGATGCGACCGAAGAGGCCTATGCGCTGGAATTCGAAGAGCCGGCGTTGATGACGCTGGGACTGTGTTACGAGGAGCGGCCCCGCTTCAGCGGCGGCGCGTACCATCCGGTGTTGAAGCGCGTGGATGCCTTTCTCGCGCAGCCGCTGCGGTCGGCTCTCCTGCTGCGGCAGGAGCGAGCCGGCAGGGTTTTGGCCCTCGATGACGCGATCGTGAAGCAGGTGGAGGCGTTGAAGGCCCAGGGGCTTACAAGCCCCTATCTCAAGAGTTTTGTCGTCGCGCGCGTGAATCCGATCCGCTTCCGTGCCAAAGACGCCCCTCCCCTGCCGTTCGACGAGGCGCTGGACCGGATGGCGAAGGCGACGGAAACATTCGATCCGCGCAAGATCAAGCTCGATGACCTGGCCAGGTCGGGAGGTGTGCCGGATGAGAGCGAGTGAAGTCAGCCGATCATGTTCCCCTACCGGCGACTCTTCGGAGGGTCGCTCTGTTTGAAAGGAGGGTACCATGCTTGTCCGGGAAGTGATGTCTGCCGGTGTGGTGACGGCCCGAAGAACCGATTCGGTCCGTTCTGTCGTGGCTAAGATGCTCAGTCGTCATTGCGGCGCGATTCCGGTCGTGGAGGACGACGACCGGTTGATCGGCATGGTGACGTTGCGCGACGTATTAATCCCGCTCTATCCCAATTACGGCGAATACATTCATGACAACGTCCACAGCCGCGATTTTACCGAAATGGAGGAGGGCTATGCGGACGTGCTCAACCAGAAGGTCGAGGACGTCATGAGTTTGCACCCCCTGACCGTCTCATCGCAGACCCCGGTGCTGGAAGCAGCCTCCTACATGGGTTTGAAGAACTTCCGCCGTATTCCGGTGGTCGATAAGGGCAAGCTGGTGGGGATGGTGAGTGTCGGCGACATCAATCGCGGGCTGTTCTTCGAGAGAGGCCATCTCTCGCTCGAACGGAATCAGGTCGCGCAACCGTCACGACGGTAGACCGGTTGCGGGACCGAATGGACCGCTCGTAAAATGGGGCCTTGGCGGGCTTAGCAGCCGGCGGCATTGTCCGTCTGCAAAGGAGGCATGATGGGTCTGGCCGATAACAAATGTGTTCCCTGCCGCGGCGGGGTCCCTCCCCTGCCGCCGGATCGTACGCAAGCGTTGTTGAAGGAGTTGGGGCGTGGATGGGGGCTGAGCAAGGAGGGGCATCTTGAACGGCTTTACACGTTCAAGGATTTTGCGCAATCGCTGGCCTTCGCGAACAAGGTGGGTGCGGTGGCTGAGGCAGAAGGCCATCATCCGGATCTCTACGTGGCCTGGGGAAAGTGCAAGGTCGAGATCTGGACGCACAAAATCAATGGGCTCACCGAAAGCGATTTTTATCTGGCCGCCAAGGCGGATCGCGAGTTCGAGCCGTTTCGGGCGGGGACCTAACGATGTCCATGACTTATCCGGGTTCGGCCCCCGCCTTGTGCCGACCGGACTGGGGATCTTATGAGTAGCTCCCAGGCTCAGGTCGCGCTCGTCAACATGCCCTTCAGTTATTCGAAGTATCCCTCCATTCAATTGGGCACGCTCTCCGCGCTCTTGAAATCGAAGGGCATCGGGGTCGATTGCCACCACCTCAATGTGCGGTTCGCGCACAAGATCGGGATTCCCCTGTACGAATCGATCTGTGAGAAACGCGCGCTTTTCGGCGAGTGGTTGTTCTCCTACCTGCTTTTTCGGGACAATCCGAAGCGCGCCGAATACCCGCAGGTATTCAAGCCCGTGTTCGAGCAGCTGGCCCGCGAAAGCGGAAGGCCGGTTTCGTTTTTCGGGGAGATGGCCACGAAGACCGCGCCGCAGTTCTTGACCGGCGCGATGACGGCGATCGATTGGGGTCGGTACAAGATCGTCGGGTTTACCTCGACCTTCGATCAGAACGTGGCCAGTCTCACCATGGCGAGGCTCATCAAGGATCTCTATCCCGACGTCAGGATCGTTTTCGGCGGCGCCAATTTCGACGGCGAGATGGGGCTGGAATATTTCCGGGCCTTCCCGTTCATCGACCATGTGGTCGTCGGCGAAGGTGAGGTGACGTTTCCCGCCTTGGTCAACCATATCCTGAACGGATCGACCGGGGCGTACCCGAAAGGTGTGACCTATCGACAGGGCGGTCACATCAAGTTCGAACCGAACCCTGCCCTGTTCACGGAGTTTGCCCACACCGGGCCGCCCGACTATGACGACTATTACCATCTGTTGGCCGAGCTGGGTACCGAGGCGTCGCGTGGTCTGGATCGTATTCTCTTGTATGAAGGCTCACGCGGCTGCTGGTGGGGTGAGAAACATCACTGTACGTTTTGCGGCCTCAATGCGCAGAGCATGAAGTTCCGGGCGAAATCGTCCGAGCAGGTCGCCCGCGAGATGGCCTATCTGTCCAGCCGTTACGATACGACGCGGTTCCGCCTGGTCGATAACATCATCGACATGAAGTACGTCGAGAATCTCTTCGGCGCGTTTGCGCAGGACCGCCGCGATCTTGATGTCTTCATCGAAACCAAGAGCAATTTGCAGAAGCATCAGATTCGCCTGCTCGCCGCCGGCGGGGTGAAATGCATGCAACCGGGACTGGAGAGCCTGAGTCAGGCGCAGTTGCGCGCGATGGACAAGGGCGTGACCCCGATGCAGAACCTGGTATGTCTGAAGTGGTGCTATTACTATCGCGTGGCGGTCTCGTGGAACATTCTTCTGGGGTTCCCGGGAGAGACGAACGACGACTACCGCCGCCAGATCGACTTGATTCCCTCCCTCTTCCACCTGCAACCGCCGGAAGGGGCCGGGAAGTTCTGGTTGGAGCGGTTCAGTCCGTACTTCACGCGGCCGCATGAGTATGGGGTCCATATCACCGGGCCTGGGTTGGCCTACGCTTACGTCTACGATTCGCGTCAGGTGGACCTGGCAAAAATAGCCTACGATTTTGAATATGAGCTGGAGCAGTGGCCGGTGGATCCCGATGTCTATCAGGAGTTGGTAGAGACCGTGCAGGAATGGCAGCGGCGCGCGGCCTCATCCGACAAACCGTTCCTGTATTATTCCAAATCGTTCGACTATGTGACGGTGTATGACGGGCGGACGGCCGCTCCCACAAGGGAGCGGTTCGACTGGCCGGCTTCGTTTCTCATCGATGCCTGTAATGAAGCGCCCAAGTCATTGGAGCAATTGCGGGGCGGGTTGCGGGAACAGTCCGAAGCGGGCGATATGTCCGATGCCCTGCTGCAGGAGTCGCTGGCGAAACTGACGGCAAAACGAATTCTGTACGAAGAACGAGGAAAGTACTTCACCCTGGCCATTCCGGAACACCCCTACTATTGAGCCTGCCGGTCACTGGTCATCGTCATCGGTCAAGGGGCTATAGGGCTCTTTCCTCTTCCCCATCACCGTGACAAGTGACCTGTGACGGTTGACCGTTTCCCATCACATCGAGAGTTTCTCCGCCACGTTCCTCATCTGCACGCCGTGCACGAGTGACGCGCCGCCGCGGATGGCGCAGGCCACATGGACGGCTTCGGTCATTTCCTCCATATTCGATCCCTTTTCGAGGCAGGCTTGGGTGTAGGCATCGATACAATAGGGACATTGCACGGCATGCGCCACCCCGAGTGCGATCAGGGCCTTTTCCCGTTCCGTGAGCGCGCCTTCCGCAAAGACCGCGCTGTAGTAACTCATGAATTTTTCCCACAGGGCTGGATTGCCCTTTCCCATCTCTCCGAACTTGGCGAGATCCTTCGTATGGTAGTAGTGGTCCATGTCATGTCCTCACGGGCTGAGAGTGAAGGTTGCGCGTTGAAGAAAGAAGCCGCGGCTAGGCGTTTCCAGGAGGGGCCGTGTCCACCTCACCGAGGGCCTGGGAAAAGCGGTGTCCGACAATGGTGGTGACTTTGCTCATCAATTCTCCGAGTTCTTTCCATTCGTCCGCACTCAAGTCCGCCTTGATCTGGGGGTGAATGGCCCACTCGGCGTTCACGAGTTTTCCTTTACGTGACACATGAACGTGTAACAGTTCGACATCCCAGACATCCGGGGATTTGGCCGATGATGCGCCCGGTTTAGGCGGAGGGACTTGGCTTGCCATGGTACGTTCGCTCCTTCAGCAGCTAAGTGAGACCGGCATGATACCCCATCGGTTGCAGCGCTGTACATGGGAATGCCGGTGGGTGCGTCGATCGTGCCGGAGCGAAGACGAACCAGCAGCCGATATGGAACGGCTCAGGGGGTCTGGGAGCGTTGGTGTAAGGCGTCGAGTAAGTGATCGTGAATGTGGCCGTTGGTGGCGACGAGTTCCTGCCCGTACAACGAGAAGGTCCCTTTCGTAAATCCCGACACGACTCCGCCCGCTTCACGAAGAATGACGATTCCCGCAGCCATATCCCACGGACTGAGCGTGACCTCCCAGTATCCGTCGAACCGGCCGGCCGCGACGTAACAGAGGTCCAGCGCGGCGGAACCGGTGCGGCGCACGGCCTGCGCCAGCAGGGAGATGCGAGAAAAGTGGTCGAGATTGTTGTCGGACGTCTCGCGAATATTGTAGGCAAAGCCCGTGACCAGCAGGGACTTGTCGAGGGTCTCGACGGTCGAGACGTGGAGGCGCTTGCCGTTTACGTATGCACCCTGTCCTCTTTCAGCGGTGAATAACTCTTGACGCACCGGGTCCAATACGACGCCCAAGATGCATTCACCGGCATACTCCAGACCGATTGAAACCGAGTAAAACGGGAATCCATGGGCGAAGTTGGTCGTGCCGTCGAGTGGATCGACGATCCATTGAAAGGGTGAATCCATGCCACCATCGCGACCTCGCTCTTCGGCCAGAATGCGGTGCGAAGGATAGGCTGCTTGGATGGTCTGGACGATACAATCTTCAGCCTGTCGATCCGCATCGGTGACGAGGTTGATGGCCGTCTTGTAGTCGACCTGGAAGCCGGACTTGGCATGTTCGACGAGAATCGATCCTGCCGCTTTGGCCGCTTTGGTTGCAGTCGCGAGTAGCGCAGAACGTTCGGAAGGAGATGGACTATTCGTAATCCGCATCAGCAATGCATCCTATCACGATCGGCGGTTCGTTGTTCAGAGGCTTCATGGCCACTGAAGGAGCGCAGTGCAATTTATTGATAAATAAGGATATTATAAATACTCGTTCTTGTATGGCAAGGCTTGGACAGGCAGTGAGTGCATTCTACTTGTGTATGCATCGTATGCGATCAAATAATAATTGATAGTGACTTGACAGAAAACAATAGATTTGCTAATAAGCAAGTATGCTTTATTGAGGTCTTGCTTGTGGAAGAGTTGACGGACATTCTGGTCGGACTTGAACAGCGGATCAGTGCCTATCGTAACCGCTATCAAGAGCTTGAAAAAAAGCGACGCCGACTCGATGACGAAATCGCCACGATCAAGAAATATCTGGAACTGGCGGAAACGCTCTATCGAGTGGAGGCGGACAAGGCCAAGCTGGCGAGTCTCTCCAGCCAGATCATTACCGATGAGAAGGGGATCCGTCCGCTCCCTGTGACGGATGTCACCGATCAGTCGCGGGAGATCCTGCTTGGAAAGAGCAAGTATGTGGGGAAGAGTGTTCCGGAAGCCGCGTATCAGATCCTTCGAGAAGCCAGCCGGCCCATGCATGCGAAAGAACTGTTGCAGCGTCTCTTGGAGGGAGGCTTGCAGATCAAAGGGAAAACACCGTTGACGTCCGTGGCGACATCGTTGAAGCGGGATAAGCGATTCCAGAAGGTCGGGCCGAATACGTTCAACGTGATGACTCAGGAATTGACGACGGCAGTGTAAGGGGGGCTAAAGGGGTTCACGTTATCTTATTGTGTGAAGGGAGGTGAGGAGTCTTGGCAACGAAGAAGGCAGCGAAGAAGCCAGCGAAGAAGACCGCAAAGAAGAAGTAAGTCCCACCAGGATTTACGCGCCGGGGGTAAGGCCACTTACCCCCGGCGTTTTTTTGAGCCATGACCAAAAATAATACATGGCTATGGATAGGATGGCCGTGCGTCGAGCGAAGCCGAGGGTGCGGAGAGAATTCGTTAGACGGCGAGGGATGGAGCCGGACGAAGCAATCCGATGGAGGGGCGCGATTCCGTGACGGCCGTTGAAGGATCCGACGTGATCAGCACCCATTTGTCGCGTTGAGCGAGGATTTGTTCGACGAGTCGAGTGTGCATGGCGTGACCGGAGCGCTCGGCCACGATATGGCCGATGAAGGGGAAACCGAGGAGGGCGATGTCTCCGATCAAGTCCAGCACCTTGTGCCGGACAAACTCATTGGGGAACCGCAAGCCGGTTTGATTGACGACACCCTCTTCCGACAGCACGACCGTATTATCCAGCGTCCCGCCTTTCCCGAGACCTCGTGACCAGAGGGCCTGGACTTCGTGCAGAAAGCCGAACGTCCGAGCCGTTGCAATTTCCTGCTCGAACGCCGCTGCGGAACAGGTGTAGCTGTACGACTGGGTTTGAATCAGCGGATGGTCGTAGTGGATGGAGTAGGTAATCCGCGGCGTTGAAGAAGGTTCGATTCTGACGCGACGGGCTCCGTCCGTAACTTCAATGGGCTGCGTAATTTTCACATAGGACTGCCGACGGGCTTGGGGAATCACGCCGGCCGTGCGAATGAGGCGCACAAACGGGCTGGCGCTTCCATCCAGAACCGGGATTTCTCCCGCGTCGACTTCTGCGTAGACATTGTCGATTTCCATCCCGACCAAGGCTGCCAGAAGGTGTTCGATGGTCTTGACCTGGTGACCATTGACACTGATGGCTGTGCAGAGTTCAGTCGGAACTTTGTTGGATACGGCGGCAGGAAGAAGCGTCTCTCCGGAGCCGTTTCGATACACGAAGACGATACCTGTATTAGGAGGAGCTGGACGAAGAGTCAGTGTGACCGGTTGGCCTGAATGGAGGCCGATGCCGGAGCAGGAAACTGGAGATCCGATCGTTTGCTGAAACCGCACAACGCCTCCCTCTGTAATGTGATTTTTCAGTTAAGCAATGCTTATGCCAAGAGGTGGCAAGCTGTAATTAGTTGATAAATAAAACTATTAATGGGAAGTGCGAGAATGGGATATGTTGTGAAAATACCACAATTGTAGCTTTTGACGGGGAACTATGGTTGTAGAAATAATTGTATTTCAATGAGTTAGTGGGCTGTGTGCTTTTCAAAGCAAGGAGAGGGCCATCAATTCTGATCGACTATTTCATCGGCTTGGTACACGTTGCCAATGACGAGTGGTGGGCGTTTTCTTTTTCCATTATGGTCTGGGCTCCAATTCGATGAGTCCCTTGCGAATCGCTAATATGGCGGCTTGCGTACGGTCATACACCTGAAGCTTGTGAAAGATATTGCGGACGTGGTTCTTCACGGTCTTTTCGCTCAGGTCCAAACTGTTGGCAATTTCTTTATTGGTCTTTCCGTCTGCGACGAGCCGCAAGACCGTAATCTCACGTTCTGTCAGGTCATGTTCGACCCAAGCCGGTTTTTTCCCTTTCTTTTGTGCCATGAGGGAAAACTCGGCGAGGATCTTGCTCGCCACCGACGGATGGATCAGGGACTCGCCCCGGTAAATCGCTCGAATGGCCGCCACGATTTGTGACGATTCCGAATCCTTGAGAAGATAGCCGGTGGCGCCGGCCCGTACGAGATCGAAGATGTACTGCTGCTCTTCATACATCGTCAGGGCCACGATGCCCATGTGGGGGAATTCTCGTTTGATCTGTCTGGTGGCCTCTACGCCGCCCATGCGCGGCATGCTGACATCCATCAGGATGACATCCGGCATGAGGGTCCTGGTTTTTTCCACGGCCTCCGCGCCGTCCTGCGCTTCCCCAACCACGTTGATGTCCTCTTTGGTCTTGAGGATGGCGGCAAGACCCTCGCGAACGACGCGGTGATCATCGGCAATCAGGACCTTAATTTTTTCCATTGCGAATCGTCTCCTTGTCGGCTAGCGGGACACGCAGCACGATTCGTGTGCCCTGTCCCTTCTTGGAATCGATCGTAGCTTCTCCGCCCACCAGTCTGGCCCGTTCCAGGATGCCTCGAATACCGAAGTGGTCCCATTTTTCGGGGTCGCGGAGGACCGTATCCATGTCGAACCCGATGCCGTTGTCGGTGATGGCCACCTCGAGCAGGTCCACACGGATGTCGAGCTGAACCGACACGCGATCGGCCTTGGCGTGCTTCTGCACGTTGCTCAACGCCTCTTGCACGATCCGAAACAGGAAAATCTTGGTGCGAGGGAACAGGATCGTCTCGTCTCCGGTGACGGAGAATGCGGTCTTGATATGGTACTGCGTCTCGTAGGACTTGAGATAGTTGGTCAGTGCGGGGATCAACTCCATCTTGTCGTAGTGGAGCGGGCGCAGGTTGAAAATGACTTGCCTGGCTTCCTGGATCGCCAGTTTCAACTGCGCCTTGGATTCGCGAAGGGTCGCCAGGCTGGCCTTGGGATTTTTTCGGATCAGCTCTTGCGACAGTTCCAGTTTGAAGTTGACGCCGGCGAGGCTCTGGACCAGCCCGTCGTGGATTTCACAGGCAATGCGGGTTCGCTCCTCCGTCACTGCCGCCCCGGTTTCCTTCACGTAGAGCCGATAGAGCGACTGGTACTTATTCAAGGTCTTTTCGATTTCGGCGGTCGCGCGGATGCGGGCCTCGATCAATTGCCACATAAACTTGGCGCTGGCTCCGCCGATCACCGCGACACCCATGCGGCGGATGTCCTGCAGGTATTCGCCGACCTCGGGGTTGCCGGAGACGTCGATGACCAGATCGACCGGTTCCATTTTCAACAGTTGCCGATAATCACGCGTCACGCGGATCTTGAGCCGTCTGGCGAGTCCGATACCGGGGGCTTGGGGACTGGTGTCCGCCACGCCGACGATCCGGACCAACGGATCATTGGCGAAGATTTCCATCAAGGCCGTCCCGCCGCGACCGGCGCCGATGATGACGACATGCGTGGCCCCGGGCGATCGTCGCCTCTTGGGTCGCAAGGCTTTCCGTCGATCTCGTGGGAGTGTGGTTGTCGCCATGGGTTCGATGATGCCGGGACGGCGGAGGCCGTTCCCATGTTGTTGCCCATCCTGCCTGAACCGGATCGATCCGAAACGGCGAGGGAGAGGGGAGGGCTTACCGTTCCCGGCGTTGCTGCGCCAGGGCTTTGATTTCGTCCATGAACTGGTCGATGTCTTTGAAGTCCCGATACACGGAGGCGAAGCGGACATAGGCGACCTGATCGAGCTGCGACAGTTCCTTCATGACTTCCTCGCCGATGGAGGTGCTCACGATTTCGGTCTCGCCCATCTCCTGAATTCGCTTCTCGATGCGATCGGTCACCGCTTCGATGGTGGCGGTGCTGATCGGACGTTTTTCACAGGCCTTCTTGAGGCCCGAGACTATTTTTACCCGATCGAACGGCTCCCGGCGTCCGTCTTTCTTCACGACGACCGGCATGGTTTCTTCCACGCGTTCGTAGGTGGTATAGCGGCGCTTGCAGGACAAGCATTCGCGCCGCCGCCGGATGACCTCGCCTTCCTTGGCCATCCGGGAATCGACGACCTTGTCCTCGACATCGTCGCAGAAAGGACACTTCACCGGCGAACGTCCTGCCTAAGCGGGAGACGAATCGTAGGCATGAAAGATGGGGAAACGATTGCACAAGGTTTTTGCCTGCGCCCGCACCTCAGCCTGCACCTGCTGGTCCTGCGGGTGCTGCAACACGCGGTCGATGAGCGCCACGATCTCGCGCATGTCCGCCTCGCGCATGCCGCGGGTCGAGACGATGGGGCTGCCGATCCGGATGCCGCTCGCCACGGCCGGCGGTTTCTCATCGTAGGGGACGGCATTTTTGTTGACGATGATGCCGGCGGCGTCCAGGGCGGCATCGGCTTCCTTGCCGGTGAGACCCTTGTTGGTCAAGTTCACGAGCATCAGGTGGGTATCGGTGCCGCCCGATACGATCTTGTAGCCGCGGTCGAGCAACTCCTGCGCCAGGGTGCGCGCGTTGGCGACGACTTGTTGTTGATACCGCTTGAACGCCGGCGACAGGGCTTCCTTGAAGGCGACCGCCTTGGCGGCAATCACATGCATGAGCGGGCCGCCCTGCAGGCCGGGGAAAATGATCTTGTCCACGGCCTTGGCATGTTCGGCCTTGCACATGGTCACGCCGCCGCGAGGACCGCGCAGGGTCTTGTGGGTCGTGGTGGTCACGAAGTCGGCATAGGGGACGGGGCTCGGATGCAGGCCTGCCGCGATCAGTCCGGCAATGTGCGCGATATCGACCAGTAGATAGGCACCCACCGACTTGGCGATCTCCTGGAACTTGGGAAAGTCGAGCGTGCGGGCATAGGCGCTGGCTCCGACCACCAACATGCGCGGCCGGCATTCCTCGGCGATCTTCTGGACCGCCGCGTAGTCGATGGTTTCCGTCCGGCGATCGACGCCATAGGAAAATGCGCGAAAGATGGTCCCGGAGAAATTCACCTTGCTCCCGTGGGTCAAGTGACCCCCTTGGGCCAGGTCGAGGCCGAGAATCGTATCGCCTGGTTTGAGGACGGCCAGGTATGCGGCCATGTTGGCTTGCGATCCGGAATGGGGTTGCACGTTGACGTGCTCTGCCCCAAAGATCTGTTTGGCCCGTTCGATGGCCAGGGTTTCAACCGTATCGACATGCTGACAACCGCCATAATAGCGCTTGCCTGGATAGCCTTCGGCGTATTTGTTGGTCATGAGGCTGCCTTGAGCCGCCAGGACCGCCGGACTGGCGAAGTTCTCCGATGCGATCAACAGCAGCTTGTCGCGCTGGCGCTGCTCCTCCGCCCTGATGGCCTCGTACGTCTCGGGGTCGGTCGATTTCAGCGCATCCAACGAACCGATCAGATCCTGCATGGTTCCTCCGAGCGCGACCTGCGTCCTGGCCTGCCGCGCATGATCGCACGACGGTCTAGGCCGTCGCGGCTGCTTCCGGCTCTTCTTGTTTTTTCACCACATGGACCGCAATGGTGGCGGTCACTTCGCGTGGCAGCTTGATCGCGATGGCGAAGGTCCCGAGTTCCTTGATGGGCTGCGCCAGCTGGATCTTGCGGCGATCCACTGTGAACCCCTGCTCTGCCAGTCCTTCTGCGATATCCTTGGCCGTCACGGATCCGAACATCTTGTCGTCTTTTCCGACCTGGGCGAAGATCGTCAGCGAGACCGCCGAGATCTTCTTGCCATGGGCCTCGATTTCCAATCGTTCCTTCTTCGCCTTCTCGGCTGCGGCCCGCTTGGCATGTTCGAACTCTTTGATGTTCCGGCTGTTGGCTTCAACAGCTTTCTTACGAGGCAAGAGATAGTTCCGGGCAAACCCGTTAGAGACATCCAAAAGGTCGCCGAGGTCTCCCACGCCTTCGAGGGTTTCTTGGAGAATCACCTTCATACTGCAACTCCTTCTGTTGGAAAGGGAAAAAGCATACTGGCGGGCTGTGCAAAAGTCAATTGATCCGGCGTGGTCGGAAGGGTTTTCTTCGGTTGTCCCGCAGTAGTGTGGTGCATGCTGCTGGACAGGGTCTTTCTCAACTCATTAAGATACGCTCCCTATTTTTTATGTCGCCGGCTGGTTCAATGGGCCTGGCAGCGACGAGGCAGCGGCTGAGCGAGGACGGAACCTTGGAGAAGAACTTGTCATGACCGCAATGCCTGGCACACTCCAGGACCTACTCGATCAGTTGGCCGCCAAGCTGGAACGTGAGGCCGCGCGAAGTAAGGAGCAGGGGCTCGATCAGCCGATTCCTCTGGTGCGCGGTCGGTTGCTCCAGACCGTGGGGACCCTGCACCTGTATGAATTTTTCCTTGCTCCCAACGTGAGGATCGGAACCGACCTCCCGGTGACCCTGCTGCTGGGTGAGGAGGCCGAACCGACGGAGGGTCTGGTCCTGTTTCGAGACGGGGAGCGCCTCATCATCCAGACCTTTGACGCCATCGGAGAGGTCGTGCCAAGCGCCACCCTGGTGCCGGATGCCGGCGGATTGGCCCTGACGGCCTGCCGTCGGTTGGTCGAGATGAGCAAGACTGGCGCGTCCTACACGTTGGGCCCGGCCGAACGGCTCCTGCCCGTCCTCGAAGCGGGACAATCGGGCAATCGCGCCGCATTGGAAGCCATGACCGCGACCTCTGTCCTCACTCCCCTGTGGCAAGACGACCTGACTGCCCGTCGGCAGAAGCTGGCCACGTTGGTCATCGAGTTGATCCGGAGCAACAAACGCATTCTCCTAGTGACCCCTGACCATCAGAGCGCCGATGCGATCACCCTCCTCATCGCGCGGGCCATGAAGGCGGCGGGGCTCACCTTCAAAAGTTGGCTGAGTCGTTATGAGCTGGCGATCGGAAAAGAACAGGGCGGCATTCCTCTTCCGGACCTGGGCTTCGAATCGCAAATGCATCAGTTTTACGCCAAAGCCCAGTCTGAGAAGGCGGTGCTCCGCAAGAAGTACGAACGGTTCCGTGAACTCACGCCGTTGCTGGCCTATAAGGCGCAAAAGCAGAAGGATCTGGACGAAGTGCGGCTGCTGGAATGGCGGCTGATGACCCACTTGAGTGAATTCCAGGCCAAGATCAAGGAAATCGACCAGACCCTGGCCGAATATGAGCAGCTCCCCATATGGAAGCGCCTATCCATGCAGGCGGTCGGAAAGAACGTCGAGTCGCTGCGCGAATACAAGGTCATCTACGAACGGCAGAGCGCCGGGCTGCGCAAGGAGATCGATATCGCCAAGGAACGGATCGCCGAACTCGTTCCCGAGGCCAGGGTGCCGAAGGAACTCAAGCCGGAATTCGCCGAACTGAAAGAAGAAGTCATCAAGCTTGGGGGCACAAAGAAGATCCGAGAGCTGCTGGCGGCGCAGGAAGATACGAATCGGCAGGCCTTCGTCCAGAATCGACGCGTGATCGTCACGACCGCGGCACGGGTGGCGGCAGACTCCTTGTTTCGCCGGGTGCGGTTCGACGTGCTGATTACCGACGAAGCGCCGCGCATCCAGAGCCCCTTCTTGCTGGCGGCTGCAGGTCTCGTGCGTGAACGCATCGTGCTGAGTGGTGATCTGCGCGAGGTCCGGTCAGACGGTGCTTGGAATCTGAGCGGGGACATCCTCACCGCCGGCTGAAATTGATCAGCGGGCGCAGATTTTTCCTCTTGTTCACCTTGACGGGTCAGACCCGATCAGCGATAATTCCCCTCCATTCTTTGAGCCGAAGTGGCGGAACTGGCAGACGCACTGGTTTCAGGTACCAGCGCCCGTAAGGGTATCCGGGTTCAACTCCCGGCTTCGGCACCACACAAAGCTCGCTCCACCCCGCGCCTCAAATGTGCGCGGGGAGATTTCACTGCCTCTAGTGAAATATGATCAGCTCGCTCGACCCGGAGCCTTTCTAGATCGTTCTTGGTGACGGGATAAGCAGTCTCAGTGGGCTTCCCGTGTTCTCCACTCCTTTCTCGACCGTTCGGATATTCTGCTCGACCTCAATTGCCACACCTCTTCGACAGGGCCTGTAAAGGGCCGAGGAGGTGGCAGCGGTAGCCGAATCTGCAGAGCCACTAAACGCTGGGCAGTCGAATGCCATATAGCCCTGGTGGTTCGGCACTACCACTCTTCACGCGAAGTTTGTACCATGCGGAAAAGCTCTGGTGAGATTCCATGTCAGGCGCGTCCAACAATCATTCTTCTCACCTCACTCAATGCCTGTCGATGTGAAACCATCTCTCACGCTTGTCGATGTTCCCGGCGGCGAGCCCCTGCTGGGCCACCTGCGTGCGTTCAGGCGGCAACCGTTGGAAAGGATGTCGCAGTGGTGGCGCCGGCACGGCGACGCGCTGCGCTTTCGGCTCGGCCCCAAGACGCTCTACCTCCTCAGCCATCCCGATCTCGCGGAGGAGATTCTCGTCCAGCAAGCCGATCGTTTCGTGAAAGTGTACGAGCATCAACGTCCCACCGGCCTTGCGTTGGTTTTGGGTAACGGATTGGTGACCAGTTCGGGGGAAGTCTGGAAGCGGCACCGGCGCATCATCCAGCCGGTCTTTCACCGCGCCCGCATGGCGGCGATGGCCGAACGAATGGTGCAGGTGGGAGAGCAGCGGCTCGCGGGCTGGACGGTCCACGCGGGACGGCCGGTCGACATCGCCGCCGAGATGATGCAATTGGCCCTGGAAGTGATCTCGCAAACGATGTTTCACACCAACGTCGCGGAACATATCGACCGGATCAGCCATGCGCTACGCGTGAGCCTGAAGTATGCATTCGACTCGTTCCACAATCCCTTGCGCCTGCCCAGGTGGGTGCCGACCCCGCGCAACCGCGAATTTCGTCTCGCCCTGCAGTTCATGGACAAGCTCATCTATGGATTGATCGCCGAGCGGCGCCGCAGCGGAACGCAGCATGACGATCTGCTCGATCTACTCCTCCAGGCCCGCGATGAGGAGACGGGCGCCGGGCTGAGCGATCAGGAACTGCGGGACGAAGCGCTGACGATCTTCGCAGCCGGACACGAGACCACCGCCAATGCGCTGGCCTGGACCTGGTACCTGCTCGCCACCCATCCAGAGGCGAAGGCGCGCTTTCATGAGGAGGTGGATCGGGTTCTGCAGGGGCGAACGCCTCAGGCCGACGATCTTCAACAACTCCCGTACACCCGTGCGGTCTTCGATGAAGCGGTCCGTTTGTATCCCCCCGTACCGGCCGTCCAGCGAAAAGCTGCGACCCGCACGAGCATCGGCGGGCTGACCCTGCCGGCCGGGGCGGTCGTCCTCGTCGGCATCTACAACCTGCACCGACACCCGGCCTTCTGGCGCGATCCCGAGCGATTCATGCCGGAGCGATGGTTGGGTGGCGAACGGCCGCCTGCCCGTTGCGCCTATCTGCCGTTCGGCGCAGGGCCGCGAGCCTGCATGGGCACGCACTTCGCGGCGGTGGAAGGGCCGCTGCTCCTGGCGCTGATCGGCCGCCGATATGATCCGCAGCTTGCGCAGGGGGATGTCGAGCCCGAAATCATGGTGACCTTGCGCCCGAAACATGGCATCCGCATGACAGTCCAGCCACGACACCAACCGGTCGTCTCCGTCTAAAGGTTGTGAAGGAGAAGGAATGAAGAGATACAGAGAAACAACTGTTCACTGGTTCGGTCTTGCGGTTCATCGCCGGGATGGCTCACATCATCAATGACTTGGGCCATCCCCTCTGATACAATCCCGGACACCATAGACAACTCCTCCGACCCAAGCCCCTATCATAGTTTCCATGACTTTTTTTGAGCAGTCTTGGATCCGGTTTCTCTGAGCGGAACGGCAGAGGATGAAAGGACAGCCGTGAGTTCGTTACGCGCCATTCACATCTATACCGACGGGAGTTGCCTCGGGAATCCCGGTCCCGGAGGGTGGGCCTATATCATTCAGGATGGTGAGCGTCGGTTGGAGGGATCCGGCCACTGTGCCGAGACCACGAACAACCGCATGGAAATGACAGCCGCCATCGAAGCCTTGAAGCTCCTGCTTCCTTCCCAATCGATCATTCTCCATTCGGATTCGCAACTGCTGATCAAGACCATGACCTTGGGCTGGAAACGGAAGAAAAACCAAGACCTCTGGGCTGAATTGGATCAACTCGCAGGCCGGCACCAGATCAGCTGGCAGTGGGTGCGCGGTCACAACGGCCATCCGGAAAACGAAGCGTGCGACAGCCTTGCGCAACGGGCCGCTTCCATCGCCGCATCTTCGCGTGGAGAGCAGGCTCAGAAAGGACGGTATGCACCTCCTGAAGATCGGTCGTTTCCATATTAACCTCGCCTACGTTCAGTTCGTCCACGAAGAACGCGAGGACTTCATCCTCCATTTCGGCGAAGGGACGAATATCCGTACCACCAGTGTGGCGCGGGATTCTCCCGACGGCGCGCTCCTGCAGCGGTTCCTGACCAGTCAGCTCTGGGCAGAGCCGGCTGCAAACTGAACCGCCTCTGCTCCGCTACCCTCGTGCGTATGATCCATGTCGATCCCTGCAAGACGGCGCACTTTATTGCCTTGTGTAGGTCAGCTTCAGATGAAAGCAGGATCCAAACTGTTGCAGCACGGTGAGGGTCAGGCTGGTTCCACCTTCGCTGAACGACGCATTGTCATTCAGGCCGTAGGCCGCTTCGCACAGATTGCCATGGTCGGGGCTGTTGCCGGCGACCTTGGGATGCACCGCCAGCGGTGAGTGACCCGTTGGGATGGTCGAATCCACGCTGTAGACCAGCACCCCATCACGGCTCGGCCCGTTCGTCGTTCCTTCCATCGGTTGCGCCAATTCCACGACGAAGACCTTGCTCGGGCATCGAGGGTCGTCGATCGGCAATACGACCATCGACAGTCCATAACGGCTCGACAGGGGGCTCAGAATCAGATACCGCTCCTGAGGGCTCTCTCGGAGATAAGTCTTCCTCTCAGCAGGCAACCAGCCGTTCTTGTGCCGATGCCAGCCGAGGAACGTTGTGCAGTGAAAGATGTCGGACATGATGTCCCAGCAGCCTGCGCGCGAGGTATCGGCACCTCCTCCGTACGGATACAGGTCGGGCAAGCCCATCAAGTGACTCACTTCATGCACGAGGTTGATATAGCTGTTGCGGTAACTGTCCTGCCCGAAGGTCACGGCGAGCCGGATTTCACCGCCTGCTGCCGGTACCCCCTGGCCGGGCGGTGCGTTGAATGCCGGTGAATCGGGGAAGGCGGCGGTCGGCGGGGCGACGATCAGGACAAACTGGTAGTCGGAAAAATCGACCTCGCCGGCAAAGAGCGCTGTCGCCTCTGCAATGTATTGCCGATGCAATGCGAAGTCATGACAGTGGTAATCGGTGGAAGGCTTCGCGAGCCGCCGCCAACCCAAACGGGCAGCGACGTCCACCGTCAGTTGGCAGGCTCCATAACTCTGCTCGAAAAACAGCTGTTGGGCCAGGCCGTTCCCCAGCAGGTGGTTAGCCGTGTCCGACGGGGAACATGTCCCGGCCGGCGCATCGGGGAAGTCCACGAACATCATCACGGCCTTCAACGGTCCCACAGGCCGCGCATAGAAAGCGAAATCGGTGCAGCCCTCGGGGCAATAGACATCCGGCGCCTGCTTGAGATCGGGAACGGCAGCCTGTTCTGGAACTGGCGTGAGTGCGGTGAAGGTCCACAGCGGATGTCGCGGGAGGGTGGCCTGCTGTGTCGTGACGATTCCCGGACCATTCAGGCAGAGATAGATCTGTGGCCCCGCCAGGCCATTGATGAGTGCGCCGGTTCCGCTTGCATCCAATTGCAGAATCCAGGACTGGCCGGCTGAGAGATCGGTCGGCTTCAAACAGACCATTCGATCGTCGTCCATCGCCAGGCTCAATCCGTCGCCCAGATAGGCGGTTCGGAGTGCGTACCGACTACCGGCGATCGGCACCAGGTTCCAATATTGCCCGCTCGAATCGGCCGGCGCTGCCAGCATCACGCGGCCCGAACCATCGGGGCAGACATCGAGGGCATAGTCTTTCCCCGAGGCCTTGGTCGTGAGCCGGTAATAGTTGGTGCTGTCGAACGTCATGGTGGTGAGGTGTCTCGGTCAACGATCGATGCCCCCACCATACCTGAAAACCGGTCGTCCGGGAATGAGGGGCTGATCGGTGGCGTCGTTCCTGCCCCCATTATCTGTCACGACCACAGTGCAGGGGAGGAGAAGAGGCGAACTATTTTAAGGCTCGCGAAGGTTTGAAGAGGGCTGCAGCGCAGACGTCTCCGAAGCAGGCATTTCTACGGCCCGTCAGTCAGAGGCGATTCCTGGCAAACCAGGCATAGGCTTTCACCGAGAGGGGGTCAATCAAAGAAAGTCGGCTCAGCTTTGCCAAAAATCCCTAGCCGACGGTCGTCACATGACATGGCACGAAACACGTCGACCCCCGGTAATCACACTCCCGTTCGCCCACTGGGCGTGAATGACGGCGCTGAGATCTGTGACAGGAAGCCCTGTGGTTGGGGCATCGTAGTCAGGTGAGGAGAAATCGCACAGTGAGAGCCGACGGTGCCTATCGAGCCGCCTCACGAGGGCAATCTCACGGCCGCAGATCGGACAGGCTCCGTCATAGAATACGGTGAGCGGGTAGCGATCCATCTGAGCGTGTCCCCATTCATCCTGGAATGGTAAATCGCCTCGTGAGTTGATCCAACTTCTCATCCAATTCGCCGAAATCTTCCAGGACATGGATGCCAGATTTCGAAAACTGATCGTGCATTACGAGCGCTCCGTGGCCACCGACCATGACCGTGGAGACGGGCCTCAATTCCTCAGAGAGGGATTGAATCAACTCCGTCGCCGTGCCCTCGGGAAGAGAGCGCGGGAAAGAAAGGATGGTGATATCCGGCTTCACCTTGCGGCAGAGGTTCGTGAGGGCGGAAACGGGGACGTTGGCTCCCAGATAGTAGACACGACATCCGCGCACGCGGCATCGATAGGCGACGGCCAAGGCGGCGATGTCGTGTTCCTCGTCGGGTGGGCAGGCCACGACCACTTTGGCGCCGAACTCGGCCACGGGCAGCTGATTCATGGCGGAGAAAATCTTCTGCTGGATTTGCTTCGTCACGTAATGCTCGATGGCAATGTTCACATGACCATCGTGCCACAGCTGCCCAACCTGCTCCTGAAGAGGCAGTAAGATGCCATGGAGCGCTTCCTCAAATGGAACCACCGCGACGGCGCCGTTCAATCTTTTTTCGAACGTGATTCGGTCGAAGGGGTCCAGTGCCGACAGCAACTCCCGCAAAAGCCTGCTGAATGTATTGTCGACGATGGTGGCGCGCGGCGCGGCCGCTCGCATGCGGCCCAACAATTCCTCCCGCCCCACTCTGGCCAGGTCACCGATCGACGCGCCCGCATCCAACAGCTCTTTCAGGTAGCGCAGCAGCGCGACGTCTTCATCGGAATAATTGCGATAGCGATTGGCCCCTCTCATTGGTTTGAGGAGCCCAAATCGGCGCTCCCAGACCCGGATCACATCACGACTCAGACCTGTAAGCTTCGCAACTCTATGAATTCTATGGATATTCATTGTTAAGCCCAAGTATAGACTTAGAGTCCAATGTTTGTCAAATATTTTATTGACAAACTATTGACACATTGGACATTTAGGTTTATACATTAGACATACTCGTTACAAACATTGAACATAAAACTGCGGAGGTGATCATGGCAACAACGGGGGCAGTGAGAGAACAAATAAGGCTGAATGAGACGCAGAACGACATTCCGGCCTTGCTGCATGAGCCGATCTGCTCCCGATGCGGCGGGCTCATGGTCCATGAATTCTGCACGGATCTGCTCAACGGCACCGGCGAACTGGATTGTTCTGTTGCTCGTTGCGTCCAGTGCGGCGATGTCGTCGATCCCGTCATTCGACGGAATCGTTACCTCCAGCAAGGCCTGGGGGCGGTTCGGGGGATGAGGGCGTCGAGTTCATCAATTCACAAACAGGTTTCTATTTAGCAGCGGCCTTAGCCCACCAGGGTTGTTCTGGTGTTCTCAACCAAGGAGGTTTCTCATGCGGAGTCAAACGGTTCTTCAGATCGGATTGGGAATCATACTGGCGGCAGGCGCAGTACCCATCGCAGGTGCGACGGACACGTCAGGCGATAATAAGGACATGGTGCTTATCCCGAAAGGTGAGTTCACCATGGGGAGCAACGAACATTCGGACGAGTTCAGGCACCAAGTGGTGCTTGATGCCTACCTGATCGACAAGTTCGAAACCTCGAATGCGCGCTACAAAGAGTTCATGAAGGCGACCAGCCACCCCGCGCCGGCCTACTGGGATGATCCTCGGCTCAGCAAGCCTGAGCAGCCTGTGGTTGGTGTGAGTTGGACGGATGCGAACGCCTTCTGCAAGTGGGACGGCAAGCGGCTGCCCACCGAGGCGGAATGGGAAAAGGCAGCCAAAGGCCCTGAGGGCGACAACCATTATCCCTGGGGGCATCACCTCGATCCGAAGAAAGCCAACTACGGGCAGAATGTGGGCCATACCACGCCGGTGGATTCCTACCCTGAAGGCGTGAGCGGGTATGGGGTCTATAACATGGCCGGGAATGTCTTCGAATGGGTCGAGGACTGGTATGACCCGAAGTCTTACAATACCAGCCACGCGTTGAATCCTCGCGGTGCCGAGAAGGGCTACAACTTTGCCAATCAAGGCCCGGTGCGAGTGTTGCGTGGCGGCTCCTGGTTGGCGCCTGAAACCTCATTACATACCAGCCACCGGTTCTGGAATCAGCCGGAAAACAACTCCTATGGCGTGGGACTGGGATTCCGTTGCGCGAAATCAGCCCAGACCGTTTCAGACGAAGCCGTGCAGGCGGGACGCGATGCGTTCATCCAGGCGCTGGTGAGCATGGGGGCGGAAAAGAATGCCGATGCCATGGCTTCCATCGAGAAGGCGTTGGCCGCAGATCCCAATAATAAAGAGTATCAAGCTACCCGGAATCTCATCAAAAAGAGCATGAAGAAGTAACTCGCACAACGGCAGGGGGTGGCCAAGCCGCCTCCCTGCCGGGCTCTGAGGGCAGGAGGTCTGTTATGAATAGTAGGATGAAGAAGGTCTTCGGGGTGGGTCTGGTCGTGGGAGTCACCATACTGACTGCGCCAGCCCATGCTGAGGAATCTATGATCCCAAAGGACATGGTGTATGTGGGGCAGGGGCCCTCTGTGATGGGTATAGAGAAAGAGGAGCCGGCAACCTCGAGCCGTCGCCTCACGGCCTACAACAAGCGGATGAAGACAGCCTGGTCTGCGGAGGCGTTTCACGACGAAGGGCCGGCCCACATGGTGTTTTTGGATTCGTTCCTCATCGATAAGTACGAAGTGTCGAATAAGGATTACGGCGAGTTCATCAAGACGACCGGCCATCCGGCTCCGGCCTACTGGGACGACCCCCGGCTGAATAAGCCGCAGCAGCCCGTCGTAGGGGGCAACTGGAACGACGCGAAAGCCTACTGTGAGTTTCGCGGGAAGCGGTTGCCGACCGAAGCGGAATGGGAAAAAGCGGCTCGTGGTCCGCACGGTAACCTCTATCCCTGGGGCAACGACTTCGATTCTGAAAAGGCAAATTACGACAGGCATCATGACGCGACCTTGCCGGTGGACTCGCATCCGGAGGGAGTCAGTTACTACGGTGTCTTCAACATGGCGGGCAATGTCTTCGAGTGGGTCTCAGATTGGTATGATCCACAGTATTACGGCAGGCTGCAGACCATGGTGAATCCAACCGGACCGGATCAAGCCGTGTGGCTAGGGGGCACAGGCACCTATGTCGACCGTTTGACCGTGGGCGAGAAGCGGGTCATTCGTGGCGGCTCCTGGATCGCGCCTGAAGGCACCATCCGTTCCACCCACCGGTTCTGGAACCATCCGCTCAATAACAGCTATGGCGTCGGGCTCGGGTTCCGCTGTGCGAAGTCGGCGCCGGCCGACTGGGAGCAACGCATCAGGGACAACTACATCACGGCCCTGGTGGAAATGGGTCGTGAACGATTTGCCGACGCCCAACAGGCGGTCAACCGTGGGTTGGCACTGGATCCTAAGAACGTTGAATTGCTGGAATTGCAGCCTCTCATTGAACAGTCAATGAAGCGGCGGTGAGCACGCGGGGCGGCTGGTGCCGGCCCGATGTCCCATATGACGGAGGCAGAGGTATGAAGTACATCACCATGATCACCATCGCGAATGGTTTCGCCATACTCTTGAATGCGGTGGATCTACAGGCCGGGCCTATAGATCCCAGTCTCCATCCTCATCCGGAGAAGCTTCAGATGGTACATGAGGCGGAACATAGCGTGGACCATGCCTGGGAGGTCTACCATCGCGCGGCGCTGGGAGGCACCGTGGCGTCGCCCGATCTTCAGGCACAGATCGAACAGCACTTGCATGATGCCAGAACCCTCGTGACCCAGGCGCAAGAGGCCGCTGATCGGGGAGAGAGTCGCAAGGTAGAGCGCCTCGTCGGTGAAATCAAGCATCATACGGCCCAGGCAATCGCGGGGAGCAAGGAGCAGAAGAAATGACACAAGGTCTGAGGAGGAGAAGAGCCAGGTGGAGACGTATCGGTCTGTTCGTCACGGCAGTTTGCGCGGTCTCACTGTCGTCGGTTCTCGCAGCACCGTCCCTCAAGGAACTTGATCCGGTGACTATGGTCACTATCCCGGCCGGACCGTTCTTGATGGGCAGTCAGAATCCGAAGGGGCGAGCCGATGAGTGGCCCCAGCGGACCGTCTATGTCGATACGTTTTCCATTGATCAAGTGGAAGTGACCAATGAACGCTACATGATGTTTGTCGCCAAGACAGGCCATCGCAGCCCCCCAAACCCCTATGGCACCGGCGTCCTGGTGTCGGCTAAGGGAATCGAACTGCTGCCTGTCGTGCAGGTCTCATGGTACGACGCCAAGGCCTATTGCAGCTGGGCCAAGAAGCGACTGCCGACGGAAGCCGAGTGGGAAAAGGCCGCCCGTGGGACCGATGGGCGTACATTCCCATGGGGAAACGATCAGCCGACCACGACGCGGGCGAATTTTGACCGGGAGTGGGTCGAGGATAAGACGTTGCAGGCGGTCGGGTCGCTAGCCGGAGGCGACTCGCCATACGGGATCAAGGACATGTCCGGCAACGCTCGAGAGTGGGTGCAGGATTGGTACGATCCCGACTATTACGCGAATGCACCCGAGAAAAATCCGCAGGGACCTGAGAAGGGAATTGTCCGGGTGATTCGTGGAGGGTCCTGGCACAGCCCCCTCTCGGATATTACGGCAACCGCACGAGGACGAGGCGGGTTCGCATTGCAGACACATGGGACCGGCTTCCGATGTGTGCGCGGTGGTGAGGGTCTGTCGGGCTCAGACTCAGCGGCCAAGTGAGGGGTATGTGCACAAGCAATGGAACAACGAAGCAGGTGGGTGTTCCTTGGTGAGGTACCGCGCCTCCGCACGCGGCCTCCCGCTGAGAGGGATGGGTCCTTCCTTGGGAGGGACCTGTCCCCTCGGTGAACCACCGGACGGTGTGGAGAGACATTGCGACTATCTGGCGCAGTGACGAGGAGGCTTCCATGACCCACGTGATTCTCTATGGCATCGCGATCATGAGTCTGAGCATTGGAGTGACGCTGGTAGCCCGGCAGCGGCAAGCAGCCCATGTCCTTGTACAGCAACCCGGATCGGGAAGGCTCCCTGTCCGATAACAGCCCTGTGCTTACCGGAACGTGCTGCAATCGAATTCAGGGGACCAGCATAGGTTCTTGGTCGTCCTTTTTCTCGCAGTCGGGGGTTCCAATGGACACACATGGGACACCGGATACCTCTCCTTCCTCCGCTCCGCAGGCCGGCACCTGCGCCCGTTGCGGCGGGTTGCTGCTGACGCAGCACTATATGGACTTACTTGATGATACCGGCCAGATCGATATCACGGCCTGGCATTGCACGATATGCGGTGAGGTCATCGATTCGGTGATTTTGAAAAACCGGCACAGCCCGTTGCCCAATTTGCTGTACGGCACGAAGGCGTGAAAGTTCAGTCAGCGAGTGACGGCCGCTTCTGACAAGAGAGACATGATCGATTCATCGGATGAGGCAACAGTCGCTGAGGATCAAGAGAATCCGCCCGATGAATCGGGTGGTCAGTGATTGCTAGCGCGGACCACTCCCGTGGCGGAGGAATGACAGATGAAAATCATCGTGACCGGCGGAACAGGCTTCATCGGTCGTGCTTTGATCAATGAGTTGGCCGGACAGCGCCATGAGGTGGTCGTCTTGACCCGCAAGGCCGGTCGCCCCTCTCAGTCGTCGGTTCGTTTTGTGGAATGGGACGCGCGTTCTACGGGACCCTGGCAGGCCGAGCTGGCCTCGGCCCATGCAGTAGTCAACCTGGCCGGCGCGCCGATCGCCGAAGGACGATGGACGGAGTCCCGCAAGCAGCTTCTGCTTAACAGCCGAATTCTCGCCACCAGGCTTCTGGTGGACGCGGTAGCCCGCCGGTCCACAACCCTCCCCATGTTGGTCAGCGCCTCGGGCATTGGCTATTACGGAGCGAGCGACGATCGCCTGCTGGACGAGCGTTCCTCCCTCGGCGAGGGCTTTCTCGCCAATCTGTCTGCGGCCTGGGAAGCTGAAGCGCTGCGCGCCAGTCAGTTCGGGACGCGCGTCGTCCTGTTGAGAACCGGAATGGTCCTCGAACAGGATGGCGGCGCGCTACCGAAGATGCTCTTGCCGTTTCGCCTCTTTGCCGGAGGACCTATCCTGCCTGGGGCGCAGTGGGTGTCTTGGATCCATCGGCGCGATCTCATCGGCCTCATCCAATGGGCGATCGCGACGCCGACGGTTTCCGGTCCGGTGAATGCGGTGGCTCCCGGGGCGGTCACGATGACCACGTTCTGCTCGACTCTCGGGAAGGTTCTGCATCGCCCATCGTGGCTTCCTGTTCCTGGCCTGGCGCTACGTGTGGCGCTGGGGGAGCTGGGGACGTTGATGACGACCGGTCAACGAGTGCAGCCGGCGAAAGCGCTTGCCGGAGGATATGACTTTCGCTATCCGACGCTGGAACCGGCCTTGCGCGCCATCCTGGCTAAGGAAGACCGGCCATGAGCGGCTTCATTGAATCCGTGATGCAGTATCTGCACGCCCTTGCTGCGGCTGTGCTCGTCGGCAAGGTGGTCCTGTTGTCTTTCGTCGTGGCCCCCATCCTGGCGAAGAATTTGGATCTGGAGTCGTTCGGCAGGGTCGTTCGCCGGCTATTTCCGGCCTACTATCTCTTGGGGATGGGAGCGGCTGCTGTAGGACTGTTCTCTCTCACCGGTCTCGCGATCATAGGCGGGATCAGTCCGACGCTCCTGGTCGCGGGTGGACTCTGGCTCATGATCCTGGCGGCGGAGTCCTATTGCCGGTCGCCTCTGACCCCGCAGAGTAATGCGATGAGGGACCGACTGAAGGAGCAGGAGCAGCGGGGCGCCGTCGATGTCCAGTTGCAGGCGGCCTGGAATCGACTGCATCAACGGTCGCTCTATCTGAATTCGTTTGTGCTGGTCGGGGGGCTTTGTCTGTTGGGATTTGGGGGGCGGTTCTAACTTCAGGAAGGAGATCTCGTATGTCAAGACATAGACACACAGCCACTTATTTGGTTCTTGGGTTGTTGACGGTTGTCCTGAGTCGATCGCCTGGAGAAAGTGGCCAGGTCTGGGCGGATGACGGGCAGAACAAGCCGGGATCGCAGGCGCCTTCATATGGCCTAGAGGTAACGATTCCGGATGGCGTCATCGGAGTGTCGCTGCATGTCGGAGCGGAGCGGGTCGGCGATACGGCCGTGCTCTACATCGCACATGTGTTGCCCGAAGGCCCGGCGCAGCAGGCGGGACTCAAGCAGGGTGATGAGCTCCTAACTGTGGATGGCGTCGCGGTGACCGGAAAGACCTATGAGCAAGTGGCTCTCATGGTGCGAGGCGAGCCCGGGTCGGTGGTGAAATTGGGGGTGAAGGGAGAGGGAGGTCTGCGCGAGATCTCCATCACGCGTGCCGCTAGTCAGACTCTGTACAAGGGACAGATGGGATCACATAGTGGCTCTGCTCGATAGGTGGGTTATGAACAGGAGAACCATAGGCTAACCGTCATGCTCGCTCTAGCCGTCGCCCCGGTGTCGAGGCGCGAAATCCATCGTTCGGGGCGTCCACGGCGGCCAGCATCGAGAAGACGGGATTGTATCTGATGGCGGGCGATTATCGCCGGGCTCTGGAGGCCTGTGAGCGGGCGATTCAGGAGATGCCGTCTGCCGAAGCGTACCTCCATCTCACCTATGTGTATCAGGCGATCGATGCCTATCTTGAACAGCTCTCCCAGGATGAGAGTTGGATGGCCGTGGAACAGTTGTATCTGAATCTGGCCTATCGGCATACGGAGGATCTCGTCGATCCTCCAGGCGGCCTGGCCCGCATGGCAAAAGAAATGATTCAAACCAGCGTTCGCCAACAGTCCGACCTCAGTGCCGCGATGGCGGTGCGGTTGAATAAAGCCGAGTCCGAGCGGCTCTGGCAGGAGCAGGCGCAGTGGCGGAAAGCGCATCCCACCACGTGGTGGCGGGCGTTGCCGGATTCCTGGGTCCGATGATGAACCCAAACGACGGGTGTCACGAACACGATGCCCGCAGGGAAGGAGATGGGGAACATGGCCAGGCACACAACTGAACGGGGTCTCGATATCAAACTGTTCGGGGCGCTCTTTGTGCTCGTGGGGCTGATCAATGTGCTCATTATCGAATTCTTCTCGGGCTATGCGCTGAAACTGTTCGGCGCCACGATCACCGGCCCGCTGGGGTATCTGGTCAAACTGCATTCGCCGGCCGTGCATTTCCTGATCGGCTACGGCTTTCTGTTCTTGCGGCCGTGGGCCTGGGGCCTGGCAATCGCGTACGGAGGCTTTGGCCTCATCAGCGAATTGATGAATCAGCTTTCGCTCGGCTTCCATCCATTACGAACGGGCTTCATGATCGCGATGGCGTTATTCCTATGGTACGTCGCCTGGAGACGGGCTCTGTTTGCCGACCCACTTCCTTCGACCCGTCGGATGGCCTCTTCTTCCCCGGGGGTTTCGTCATGAGAGGGTTGGTCTGGTTTCGTCGCGACCTCCGGCTCCGCGATAACCCCGCTCTATCGGCCGCGTGCAAGGAATGTCGCGAGATCGTACCGCTGTTTGTCTTTGACGAACCGTTGCTTCGCTCACATGTGTTCGGTTCCGCCTGCGTCGGCTTCATGCTGAATTGCCTGGAGGAGTTGCGCCGGTCGCTGGCGGGGCACGGCCTCACGCTCGCCTGGCGGATTGGCGAGCCGATCGACACCGTCATGCGGGTGGCCACAGATCTCGCAGTTGATGCGGTCTATTGGAATCGCGATTACGAACCGGTGGCGCTGGAGCGGGATCGTACGATTCAGCAGCGTTTGGCACAACAGGGCCGAACGGTCAGAACGTTCAAGGACCATGTGGTGTTTGAGGCCGAAGAAGTGCGCGGACAGACCGGTGATCCGTTCCAACGGTACAGCGCCTACCGCGACCGCTGGTGGGTCAAATGGCGTGTGGCGGCTCCGTCGCTGCTCCCCGTTCCAGCGCTCTCGTCGGGGGGCAGGGTTCCTGCAGCGGACTCAGCGGCATGGCCTTCGGCGACGGCCCTTGGATACGAGTCCGTGCCCATATGGATCGAACCGGGTGAGCAGGCCGCGCATGCCAGGTTGCAGTGGTTTTTGCGAGGGCCGGTCCATGAGTACGTCAGTGGCAGGAACCTTCCGGCGATCGACGGCACTTCAAAGCTCTCCCCCCATTTGCGTTTCGGGACGATCTCGGCGCGCACGCTGGTGCATGCGGCTCTGGACTCCCTATCAAAAGGCGGTCGCGTGTCCAGGGCCGATGTCTTGAGTTGGATCGATGAACTTGTCTGGCGCGAGTTTTTCCAGCAAGTCCTGGCGGCCTTTCCTCGCGTGGCCGAGGGACCGTTCAAGACGAAGCCTGGGCTTCCCGCACCACGGCCTGCCGGGCCCGAGCGCGATCGATTGTTTGCCGCCTGGTGTCAGGGCCGGACCGGCTATCCGATCGTGGACGCCGGTATGCGGCAATTGAACCAGACCGGTTGGATGCACAATCGCGTGCGGATGGTCGTGGCCTCATTTTTGGTGAAGGACCTCCGGATCGATTGGCAGAGCGGAGAACGGTATTTCATGCAACAGCTCGTTGATGGAGACCTGGCTGCCAACAATGGGAATTGGCAATGGTGCGCGTCCACGGGCACAGATGCCATGCAGGGCTACAGGATTTTTAATCCCAGGATTCAAAGCGAAAAGTTCGATCCGGAGGGCGAGTACATTCGTCGCTACGTGCCGGAATTGGCTGGTTTGCCGACGAAATGGATTCATGAGCCCCAGCTCATGCCTCGGGAAGAACAGGATCGAGCAGGATGTCGCATCGGCTCGGAGTACCCAAGGCCCATCGTGGACCATCGGCAAGCCCGCCAGGAGTATTTGAATCTCGGCAATCAGCAGGTGGCCACATGACGACCAGACCACTTCGTCTCGGCATCAGCCGCTGCCTTCTCGGTGAAGCAGTTCGTTTCGACGGGGGGCACAAGAGGGATGACTTTCTGACGGATCTGCTGGGTCGATATGTCGAATGGGTGCCGGTCTGTCCGGAGGTTGAGGCAGGGCTCGGTACGCCGCGCGAAGCGATGCGGCTGGTCGGCGACCCGGAGCATCCTCGGTTGGTGACGATCAAAAGCGGAAAGGATCACACCCGGGCCTTGGAAGCGATGAGTGCGAATCGGCTTCGTGAACTCGACGTGTTGGACCTGTCCGGTTTTGTCTTCAAGAAAGATTCGCCGAGCTGCGGGGTGGAGCGGGTGCGCACGTACAACCAACATGGGATGCCGGGCAGGAAAGGGGTCGGATTGTTCGCGCGCGCCTACATCGAACGGTTTCCGCTGATTCCGGTCGAGGAGGAAGGGAGGCTCTGTGATGCCCTGTTGCGGGAAAATTTCATTGAGCGGGTGTTCTGCTACCGGCGTTGGCGGGACCTTGTTGAAGGCGGAGTCACCAGGCAGGCCGTGGTGCAGTTCCATACGATTCACAAGTATCTGCTGCTCGCCCATAGCGCCCCCCACTATCAACGGCTCGGGCATTTGGTGGCGCAGGCGAAAGAGTATCGCCCCAAAGACCTCGCACTTCGGTACGGCGAACTGTTCATGGGGGCGCTGGCCGTGAAGGCGACGGTTCGCAAGCATGTGAATGTGCTCCAGCACATCCTGGGGTATTTCAAGGAGCGGCTGGATGCGCCGGAGAAAGCCGAGTTGGTGGAGGCGATCGCGGACTACCATCGGGGTCTCACCCCGCTGATCGTCCCCCTGACATTGATCAAACACTACGTGCAGATCTTTGACGTCGCCTATATTCGCGACCAGGTGTATCTCAACCCTCATCCGAAGGAGCTCATGCTCCGGAATCACGTGTAGAAAGGACCGACCATGCCGCACGTTGTCAGCGAAGGGGCCGGTGACCTACAGGGGCTGTTTCATATCTGGATTCGAAGGGTTCGATGTGAAGATGTGAAGATGTGAGCGGCGATTGACGCAAGTCTCAAAAGGAGGAGCAGAGACATGGCAGCTGTGCGACGAGGTGTCATTTTAGTGGGACACGGCGGCATTCCCAAGGGTTGCCCGCAGGAATTGGTGACGAAATTGAAACGACTGGAAGCTCAGCGGCGCGCGGCCAAGCAACCGGCGTCGGCTGAGGAGATGGAGCTGGATACCAAAATTCGCCAGTGGCCGAGGACGCCGGAGACGGACCCCTACCAAGCGGGGCTTGAGGCAGTGGCGGCGCGGTTGCGAACCGACCTCGGGGACCTGTTGTTCGCCGTGGCGTACAACGAATTTTGCGCACCTGCCCTCGAAGAATCGGTGGAAGCCCTCATCAAGAAGGGGGCGACGCACATAACCGTGGCGACGACGATGTTCACGCCGGGGGGATCGCATTCCGAAATCGAAATCCCCGAGATCCTCGAACAGCTTCGGAAGCAACACCCGACCGTTGTACTCTGTTATGCCTGGCCGTTCGATCTGAACCTGATTGCGAACACCCTGGCGGAGCAAATCAAACGATTTTCGTGACCGCCTGGAAGTTCGAAGAAGGGCCCGCAACTCACCGATGTCATCTGCATCGCGACCAGTGTAGAATCTGCTTCCGCAATTGACGAAGGGCCCTCCGAGCCGCGGTGGCTTGACGGGCGTGGCTTCCAATGGAGCGCAAGAAGCATGATGCTGCAAGACGACCTTATCGCTGCCTTTCACAAGACCGAGGCCTTCAAGTGGGATCCTGAGGGCCGGTTCAAGCTGGCCTCGGGACTGCTGAGCCAGTTTTACGTCGATTGCCGGACGTTGATGGCGTTTCCGCATGCCCGCCACCTGGTCGCACGACTGGCCTATGAGGCGATCAAGGATCTGGACGTCGATTGTCTCGGAGGGTTGGAGATCGGGGCGATTTCGATTGCGACCAGCATCTCGGACTTTGCGTACTCCGCCGCGCCGCGCCGAGAGTGGCGCACGTTCTTCGTGCGGAAGCAGGCGAAGGATCACGGCCTGGGCCGGCTCGTCGAGGGAGTCGTCCAGGCCGGGGATCGCGCGCTGATCGTGGACGACGTCCTCACCAGCGGCGGCTCGGTGCTGAAGGCCGTCACAGCGGCCCGTGATGCCGGACTTCAAGTAAGGGAAGCGTTGGTGATCGTCGATCGCAAGGAGCAGGATGGTCGTGCGCGTATTGAGCGGGAGCAGGTGCGGGTGCGGTGCCTCCTCACCATCGACGACCTCATGAAAGGCCGGCGCTGAGGCCGGTCACCGGTACTCACTTACACTGAAACTGAATGCCCCAGCGCCGCTCTTCCACCACGTCGCTCGATCCCGCGACGGGGCTCGCCTGACGCAACCGGCCCTTCGTCTCTCCTTCGCGGACGGTCGTGTACCCGCCGGGGCACTTCTGTTCCATCAGACGAACCGCCTCTTTCCGAAACGATGAGAGCAGATTGCCCTGTTCGGCTCGATAGGGGTAGACGACCACCCCGCCGTTGTCGAGTTCCTTCACCATCATGGCGCCATCCCCGCAACCGAAGAGGGCCGTCGACAACAGGGCGAGACCAGCTCTTGACCAACTTTTCATAGGGCTCCTATCATAGGGGGTTCGGTACAGAGCCTTCGCGATACGAGCAAAGGAGAAGGGACCATGAGATATCTGACCCTGGTCGCATGCGGCGCAGTTCTGTGTGCCCTTGTCGTCGATGGACCTCAAGCGACCCTCGCCCATCACTCCTACGTGTTGAGCGTCCAGCAATTACGGGCCGGCCTGGTCAAGGCTCCCTCGACGGGGGCCAAGGGTTTTGTGCTGGTCGATGTGCGGTCGCCGGAGGAACATGCCTCCGGCATGATTCCAGGAACCGACCTGAACATCGATTTTCGCGAGATCAAGGCCCGGCATCGGGAACTCGGCGCGAAATTGGACGACCATATCGTGGTGTATTGCCAGTCCGGCCATCGCAGCAACATTGCCGCAGAGACGTTGGCCGATCTGGGGTATACGCACGTGTACAATGTCGTGGGAAGCATGAACGCCTGGACCGAGGCCGGATATCCCATTGCGCCGGCTCGCTAGGTCTTGAGCGGTCATCGTCCGTGCGATGCCGATACCGAGGCAGGAGACGGCAGGCTTCGTGGTCCTGACCGCGGACTGATGCCGATGACGGCGGGAAGGGCGATATGCACTCCCCTCGTCCCCTCCAGGAGTGCTCGCCATTCGGCCTGTCCAGGCGTTTTCTTGGCGGCGTGCAGCAGGTCGGGGCCGGCGATGACGTCGGATGAGGAACCGCCGTCCATCGCCATGGCCTGTTGAATCGAGGGCATCTGTCGGTGCAGGCAGTCGGCAAGGTGGTGGAGGGAGACGCTCTCGACCGTCTTGATCACGAGAATGGCGCCCTCGCGGTCTTCGGCCACGATCGTTTGATAGGCGCGCTTTCCACTATCCCGCACCCTGAGTTTGCCGGTCCGGTCGAGCAGCATCAACGATTGAGCGGCTTCCCGATAGAGGGGGGCTTCTTCGGCGAACCGGTCGAACGCCAGGTCCAGCACGCGGGCTTTTCGGAGGGTGCCGTCGGTCGGTTCCGCCGCGAACAGCCCCTGCCAGGAATGGTGTTTCTTGCCGCCGAGTGAACGGCCCCCTTTCAATAGCAAACCCAGATACGAGTAGTCCTCACGAAACAGGCCTGCGTTGAACAGCAGGTAGGAGCCGGTTCGCTGTTGCCACTCGTGAATCGAGAGCGGCGCGGAAAGTCCTTCATCGCGAAACTGGTAGATCGAAAACCGAAATCGTTCGGGATCGATATGCAGCATGAGCAGCGCCGGAACCTCTTGGCAGGCCTCGACAGGATTCCACAGGGTGACCTCGATACCGGGAATCAATCGTTCCCAGGACAGGTCGTCTCCCGCCGCTTCAACGTGACGAACCTCCCCGATCCAGAGAGCGATCACACAGCTGCACAGCACATTCAGGAGTCGAGCGGATGGTGGTCGCTGCTGGCTGTCGCCGAACATCCACACCCTCACCGTGGCACGGAACGCCGTGAAAGGCTTCAGTATAGAAAGGACGGACACGGGGGTCAATTCTGGAGCCTGAACCGCGCCGACTGAACCATGAACCGCGTCAGGAGGCCCGCGCGATTCGTGGGGCCGGGTCGGATGGGGACGACGGGTATTGAGAACCGTCCGTGCCGAGAGCGGAAGAGTCCAGCAACGCGCGCACCGTGCGTGCCAGCACATCAGGGGTGAAGGGTTTTTGCAGAAACGTGGTCCGATGCGGGTCCATGCCCCTATTGACGCTGATGTCGTCCAGGTAGCCGGACATGAAGAGCACCCGCAGATTCGGTTTGATGACGGACAGGTGTTGCGCGAGCTCGCGGCCGTTCATTCCCGGCATCACCACATCGGTGAGGAGGAGGTCCACGTGACAACTTTGCTGGGTAGCGGACAGGCAGGCTTCGACGCCATTTTTGGCTTCGACGACGTGATACCCGATTCTGGCCAACTCGTTTCGAACCAGTTCGCGCACGCTGGATTCGTCTTCGACGAGCAGAATCGTCTCCGATCCTTGCCTGAGCCGGTCTTTGGATTCCGGGGTGTTCCCCGGCATCACCTGTCGGTCGATGAGCGGGAAATAGAGGTCGAAGGTCGTGCCATGGCCGACCTGACTCCAGACATCGATCCCGCCACCGTTGGTGGTCACGATGCCGAACACGGTCGAGAGACCAAGCCCGGTGCTGTGGCGTTCGTCCTTCGTGGTAAAAAACGGTTCAAACAGATGCGACAGGACTTCGGCATCCATTCCACAGCCGGTGTCGGTCACGGTCAATTTGACGTAGCGCCCGAGCGGCAGCGGTTGCAGATGATGCATCGGCGTACGTGTGAGTTCCGTTTGCGACGTTTCGATCGCCAGCAGGCCTCCGTTGGGCATGGCATCCCGGGCATTGGCGACCAGATTCACGATGACCTGTTCGAGTTGGCCGGGGTCGGCCTTCACATGACCGTTAAACGGATCTGGACGGATCACCAGTTGGATGTCGTCGCCGATGAGGCGCCGGAGCAGGGGTTCCGCATGACCGACCACACCGTTCAGCGACAGGACAGTGGGCTCCACGGCTTGGTTCCGGCTGAAGGCCAAGAGTTGGCGGATCAGGCCCGCCGCCCGCTCTCCCGCGTTCTGCATTTCTTCGATCTTGGCGCGGATGGGATGGCCGGACGCGAGTACTCCCAGCAGCGCTCGGCTATGGCCCATGATGACCGTCAGTAGGTCGTTGAAATCCTGCGCGAGTCCTCCCGCGAGGCGGCCGACGACTTCCATCTTCTGAGCCTGACGGAGCTGTTTTTCACTCAGTCGCAGCGCTTCTTCCGCCCGCCTGCGTTCCAGCCTTTCGTCGAGGTCGCGCAGCGTGCGCTTGATGGACGGCACAAGGCGTCCCAGGCGTTGTTTGAAGATGTAGTCGGTCGCCCCGCGTTGCATCATGTCGATGACGAAGTCCTCGCTTTGCGAGCCGGAGACGAACAGGAACGGCACCTCCGGACGCACGGTGCGCGCGAGGGAGAGGGCGTCGGCCCCGTCGAATCCCGGCACCGAATCGTCGGCGAGGATGAGGCTGAATCCCTCCTGTCGCAGCGCGGCCAGAAATTCTTCGCGTGTCTGCACGCGCGTGGGCCGGCATGAAATACCGGCATCCCGCAAGGTGGAGGAGATCAGGTCCGTATCGGTTTGGTGACTCTCGAGGTGGAGGAATCGTAGAGGCTGAGGCATCGTGTGCGTGGGACGGGGGAATGCTCGGCGGCTAGGTGGCTCGCCCGGCGGCGCGGCTTGCTCCTTCGGGAGGCGGTTCGTTGATCATCCCCCAGAACACGCCGAGTTCTTTGACGGCCTTGAGAAATTGGTGAAACTCCACCGGTTTTACCACATAGGCATTGGCGCCCAATGCATAACTCTCGACCAGATCCCGCTCTTCGCGCGAGGAGGTCAGCATGACGACCGGGATGGGCTTCAAGGCCGGATCCCCCTTGATGGTGCGCAGGACTTCCAGCCCATCGACCTTCGGCATCTTCAGATCGAGGAACACGACGGCCGGATTTCCCTGCAGGCGCGTCTTGAAATGGCCGCGGCAATAGAGATAGTCCAGTACTTCGGCGCCGTCGTGGCAGAGAATGACTTTATCGGCGAGGTGATGCTCTTCCATCGCCGCGAGGGCCAACTCTGCGTCCCGCGGATTGTCTTCGGCCAGCAAGATAGGTTTGGAGACGGTCATGCCGACGACCTCGCGAGCGGAAGGCTGACGTAGAACGTGGCGCCTTCACCGAGGACGCCTTCTGCCCAGGTTTTTCCGCCATGCCGGTGAATAATGCGTCGGACGTTGGCCAGTCCGATGCCGGTTCCCTCGAATTCATCGGCTCGATGGAGCCGCTGGAAGACACCGAAGAGTTTATTGGCATACCGCATATCGAATCCTACACCATTGTCGCGTACAAACAACACGGTTTCGTCCTCGCTGCTCGGCCGGCTGCCGATTTCGATGACGGCTTGCGGCCTCGTGCCGGTAAATTTGATCGCGTTGGCGACCAGATTCGTAAAGACCTGCCGTAACATGGCTGCGTCCCCCATGACCTCAGGGAGTTGAGCGATTGTCCACGAGATGGCGCGATCTTGCAAGTCATGTCGAAGATCGTGCAGCACGGACGCGATCAATTGGTTCAGGTTGACCTTTCCGCGCAACATTTCCTGCCGGCCCATCCGGGAGAAGACCAGCAGATCGTCGATGAGCTGCCCCATTCTGGTGGCCGATTCCGAAATCGTGTGCAGGTAGCGTTTGGCCTTGTCGTCCAGCGAGACGGCCGCGGCCTTCGCCAACAGCGAGGCGTACCCGTCGATGTGGCGCAGGGGCGCGCGTAAATCGTGCGACACGGAGTAGCTGAAGGCTTCCAGTTCCTTATTGGCCGCCTCAAGGAGTTCCCCGCGGCGTTGGAGTTCGTCCGCGACCCGCCGTCGTTCGGTAATGTCATGGCGAATCAGATAATACACGGCGGCCAGCAGCACGAACAGCAACAGGGCGCCGATGATCAACAGGATGATGCTGGAGCGGGTGGTCGCGGTGGATTCCACCACCCGCTGCGCGAGGGCCTTGGTTTCGTCCTGCTCCATCTGAGCCTGCAACTGCCGGGCGGAATCGAGCTCGGTCTTGGCGACTCCGGCCATGGCCATCGCCCGCACCGACTCGAACCCGGTGGCGTTACGAAGTTCGATGGCCGCACGCTCCGCCTGGAGTTGCTGCGTCATCAATTGCTCGAGCGCGTTCACGCGCGCCCGCTGAGGACTGTCTGGGTCGGACAGCTCCCGGAGATAGCCGATGTATTGCGGTGCGCGTTCGCGAAGGGTTTTGTAGGAGGTGAGGTAACTGTCGTCTCCGGTCACTAGGAAGCGGCGATGGCCGTTCTCGGCATCGTCCATTGCTTCGCCGGTTGCAGCCAGGAATTGAATGAACTCGTGGCTGCGTTGGTCCTGGTGGCCGTTGCGGATGAGGACGGTCATGTTGCGGTACGAAATGGCGGAAATGACCAGAATACCGGCAAACACGAGTCCAAAACCGGCCAGCACGCGACGTTCGATCGACCATCTCTGAAACAGGTGAACCAATCGACCGTGAGAGGAGACTGTCGCCAGGACGCGCTCGACCCCTGGGGGTGCGGAAAGGAGGGGCTTGTCGTCGCCGGCAGCGACCGGTTGGCGGTTCGGTTCATCCATACCCATACAGCGTTCAGGACGGCGACGAAGGTGGAGTTCCCGCGCGCCGCCAACTGTAGCCGGACTCCCTGATGACTGCAAGACGTATTGTAACAGAAGATATTGATAAGCGAAGAGATTTGAGTCAGTCCTGCGGAGAAGCTGCGGTGAAAGCTATCCTCCGAACGGAGGAACGGTCGGGGGGATGGAGGCGGAGGGGCCGACCAGATTGGAGAACATGAGGGTTGCAGCCACGACCCAATCGATGAAGGGTTGCGGATAGATGCCGATGACAAGGGTTCCGGCGAGGCCGACATAGACCACCGCTCGC